>CANRWA010000022.1 GCA_947643415.1 uncultured Clostridia bacterium
TTTTTCTTATTGTTTTTCTTATTGTTTTTCTTATTGTTTTTCTTATTGTTTTTCTTTGAATTCTCTTCTTGCGTTTCCATAGTCTTTCCTCCCGATATCATCAGTTTTTTATTTAATCATTTTTTCATACTCTTAAATAGCTCCACAAAAAAATTACAAAACAAACGAAATGGTGCAAAAATGCCATCCACAAAATCTCCTGCCAGCTTATATGCATTTTTTTTGATTTTTTTCTTTAATTTTTTTGCCTTTTTATCATTATTGTTTAATATCACTAACAGAAGATAATACATAATCGCATACCAGAGAAGTGCAATAACAGGAAATGCAAAATAACGAAAAACATTCCCCGCCACCCCAATTGCTGTCTCCTCAGTAAAATCTATCTTTGCATAGATATACCAAGAAATAATTGATAAGATCAATGTGAAAAAAGCACTGATCCCATGAATACCATAAATATATGTATTGCTTTTCTTCTCCTGCTCCATACTTTCTATTTCTTTTATCGTCCTTACAATATATATTCCCATCTGGCACAGGACAAAAATCACCGCAACAGCAAACACAACTGCCAAAGCAATCATTATTATAATCTGCGGAAGGACATCAGAAAGATCACCTGATTTCTGCTGTGAAGCCTGAAACCTCTGCAGGAAAAAGATGAGTACGATACATAAAACAAGGAGACAGGCAGCAATATAACCATATAAAAATATCCTGTGCCCCTTCTTCATATCTTTCATATACTCCTTCCATACTTCGGTATTCCGAATATGAAAATGAGGAAGATTACGAATGGCTTTTACTAATACTGTTAAGAGAAGAAGAACAACAAGGATTGCCGCCAACAACGGAAGAACCTGTAAAATAATATGCACCGCTGCTGCAAAATCGGAACCACCAAAAGCATCTATCAGTTTTTCAAGGATAAAAACAATTAAAATTGTTCCCCCAACAGATACAAGAATAAATTTTAACAATGTCTTTGAATCCCTGATAATCATTTCTTTTATTTTCTGATAATTCAAATTCCACAAGACAAATCCCAATACAGCCATAATAAAAAGCATTACAATATAAATGGAATATTTATGAAAAATACCCTCTTCTTCCCCTATGCTATAGAACACAGGAATCATACCCCATATGCAGCCCCCTGCATTGATCCACATAATCATAGATAAATGATTTTCTTTTCTTTTGCAATGAATTAGTACTGCAATCAGGATAAGTAAAAAAAGGTAAAAAATGTCAATGCTATTCTTTCCTTTATAAGGGGCATTCCTTCAACTATATTAAAGCCCTCTATTCCTGCATAATTCATGAGAAGTCTGATTTCATGCAAAATGATAAGACAAAGGAATGAATAATTAAGAAAGGGATCTTTATTTCCAAATATAGAAAATTTCTTGGATTTTTTTCTATGCTTGATCAAGAACACGTCTATTAATATAAAAACAAATAAAATTACATAAAAAATAATAATCTTCCTATATTCCAAACTATGCTGCCAGATATCTGCCCAGTTCTCTGACAGCCACTCGAAGCATTGTTTCAGATAATATACCAGGGGCAGCGCTGTCAGTAAAGAAAAGAGCTGTGTCAGCATATTCTGTATGTATCTCCCATGTGATCTCTTAAAGCTTAAAACTGTAGCAAAAAAAAGAAGGGCGGCGATAATCTCCAAAGCCAGGCAAATTGTCCCATCCTGGGTAATTTCGTGAAAAATTTCCTGTATTTTATTATCCCTCCGGTCTTGCAGGAGATTATTGCCGCCATCCCATAATATAGCAATCATTACCAAAATATAATGGATAACCATAATTATAATAGAAAAAGCACATAAAACGGTTACTTTTTTCTCTGATTCTTCTTTCATACAATGATCCTTTCATCTATATGTATTGCACAAATTATTTTTTCTATTTATCTGTCCACACCAGAATGTCACAAATAGCGGTGTTTGTTCATTAGGCAAAAGTTTAAATCATAGAACCTCTATAATGATATGTCCAACGGCCTGCTGCCAAAAAATGACCGTAAGCACCTTCAACATTACTTTTTCAATGCCTCATACGGCATTTTTTATTCAAAAACTTGTAAAGTGGTGTAAGCTTCCAGCTTCCCTTCTTCTTTTGTTTGGATTATATTATAGATCTCTTCTCCAGGATTACATCCTTTACCAAAGCTTCCTGTTTCTCCATAATCAAAACGATATGATGTATTCTGGTATATAAATTCTCTTGCCCCTAACAGGCAAATATTCCTTTTTTCTCCATTTTTCATATGTATTATAATATTCCCATAGAAACCATATCGTTCTTCTGTCGGTTTTGATTCTATCTCCTCCATCTCTGCTAAAACAGAATAAATGAGGGATATTCCATATTGATCTGTAAATTCTTCCATGTCATCTTGGAAAGACTTCAATTCGATCTTACTGATCTGCTTCTGTATCTCCTCTGTAAACAGATCATTCTTATATTTGATCGATATTCCCTGATTTTCTGATTCTGATATAACCTGAACTTCACAATCAAAAGAAAGGTCACCAATTTCTGCTGTTACTAATGTTCTTCCCTGGCTCTGGGCTTTGACATTCCCGATCGCATCAACTACTGCTACCTCTTCATTCGAACTGTTCCAACTAACTTTCTCATTCATTGCAGTCTGAAACTCATCTTCTTTCATGATGTGATACATTCCATCTGGTTCTATTTTTAAAGGATATTGCATCCCCACCCGAAGACAGAGTTCCTGGCGGCTAATCTCTAACTCTCTCAAAGAAATACCTGGAAATACATCATCTTTTCCATCTTTCAAAAACCATATGACAGAAAAGAAAATAATTCCAATGGTAACGATACATGAAACGACAATTATCGAGATTTTTTTCATCTTTTCTAAACACCATCCTTTAATTCTATTTAGTAGATATTGATCTGCAGTAGCAAGCGGCATCCGTAGTATATGGTGTTGCAATAGTTGTAAAAACAATATCTGTCCCATTACGTAATGTCATAGACATGCCGCCCTTGCCATTATTGAGCGCGGAATCCCATATCATTAGATAATGATTTGTACCCACATCCCTATAACCATAGACCGTGACAGCATGACCGGCACCAATATAAGAATTTTTCCCAGCAATTATTACAGGATATTTCTTTTCAATTGATTTTCTTATTACTCCTCTTTTGGGCGTATATCTGATATATTTATAATTTAATCCATACGTTGTTAATGCCTCGTTTATTACATCTATGTCTCTTCCATCATTATTTGCATAATTCAAGGCAACTAATATGTCACCAGCATCATAGTTCGTGCCTTTTCTATAATTAATGGCAGTAGCCGCTGATGCCGCCCAACAAAGAGGATTCTTCCCTGGTCCCTGCCCCTTTGCGTTATATAGTTTACAATAATAATACCCACCAGACTCTTTTCTAATCGCTGGTGAATATCCATATTTAATTTTTCTATTTTTTCTTTCTTCCTTTACATCTAATTTTCGTCTGTTTTTCATCGATTTTGCAATAATTCTTTTCTTATCATTATAAGCAATGTCTTTGAAATCACTTCCACTATCCTCTCCACCCAAAACAACGCATTCTGAATCGCTTTCTGCAATAAAATTATCTTCAGATTGGTAAAACAAATAATCTTTATTTAGATAATTACAATCTGATAATTCTTTAGCCCAATCTTTATTTATAGTATAAGTCCAACCAGTAGTTGTATTTACCAAAGAAAGAATTGCTATAATATTATTATTCTTAATGTCAACTAAAGGATAATAGAAACTATCTTCCTGATTATTCTGCTCCACATTATAGATAATAAAAGGTGTACCCAACTGTAATCTTTCTGCCACGTCTTTATCCACATCAAAATCATTTTCACAAGTAATTAATAATTGTCGAATTGTTTCCATTTCCCCTTTTAAATATTGGGTTGCCTTTTTTGATAACTCTTCCTCTACAAACTTTTTATAATCAAGCTCCTTTCCTTCCTGCTGTGCATTAATTGTAAATGCAGGACTAAGAATATACTGCAACACTAACCCTATACTAAATAAAATGCAAGTAACTTTTTTCTTCATAACTTATTACCTCCTATATTTTTCCAACGATTTTGATATAAGTGACATGACTCCATAATTCAGTGTTCTTTTCGGTATATCACAACCATATGAAAAGAACGCTTTTTTATGTCTTTTCCTCTGTATGCCATCATACCATTGTACTCTTTCACACATTCTTTCACCTCCCCATATTTATGTCTCTATATATAATAACGATTGAAACGGCTGAACTGGGACAAAAAAATCATTTTTTCCCCTTAGACAATCTTTTCAACAGAATCATAGCAAAAACATGAATACTGGGATTCACTGGCAGGATAATCTTAACTGCCACATCATCTGGCATTTCCATCATCTGTCCATACAGGTACAAATCCTCCTTCATCCATTCATACCCGTCTTCCCGCTTATGTATGCCACTTCCTTTCCAAACAACTGATTCTCCAAAACATGGTTCAGAAACATAATCTGTAAACTGGAACTCCTCTTCATAGTCCCTGCCGCTCCCTGACACTATCTTCAAAACATCAGTGGAATTTCCAAACTCGGCTGCCCCGACAAGACAGAGGCGTGAATATCTGTCCTCTGGCACAGAAATCTCCTGTCCATCACAGGCTACATTGTCATTTCCCATGCCACCAACAGTTGTCAGCACAGCGGCAGTCCCTGGTACCCTGACCGCTTCATTCCCTTCTGTATCATCCAGCACATAACAGTTTCCAACGGAAGAAAAATCCGCATCCAGCTTCCCTTCCTGCAGTCCGCTCTTTCGCAAAAATGCTTTGTTGTTCATAAACCTGTCCAGGTCAACCACATAACCCTCTGCATCTATGCTGTCTCTGCCCGTAGTGTCCAGAGATTTAGTAAACATGGCAGATGAAACTCCCTCTTTTTCCTCTGCAATCCCTTTCGCCATCTCCTTCATATCATCTATGATAGAATACATTCTCTCTATGGTCCTTGTCCTGAGCGTATCATTCTCCCGTTTCATAAAATACAATTTGATCACTAACTTTCTCGTCTGTTTCCATTTCACTGCTAAGTTCCAGAAACGCATTCCCTGTTCTTCCAGAAAAGGCGACCCACACTGCACTGCCACATATTTTATCACTGTTGCCATATTCTGAATGCTCTGGTTCATCTGGAGAAGAATCACAACAAGTGGTGAAATCCAGAAATCCGCATCTGATCTTACTTCCTCAAAAATATCTTCACTACGGCTCATCTCATCCACAAAGTGGTACATGGAATCAAAATATCCTTCCCTTGCCATCCGCTGGAACATATTCCCCAGCTCTTCCCTGTACGTCTTCTCCAACGTATGGCATCTGTCCTCCTTTTCCACCTGCCTGGTCAGATACACTTCCTGAATACCTTTTCGGAACAAAGAATAAGGCAGCTCCAGTTGGTCTTTGTCAAAATAAGGGTCGGCACAAAGAAATCCTTTCCCATATTCCCCCTGTACAAGAAAACAATGTCCCGGTACAGCGTCGTACCGCTGAAACCCATCATCCCAGGGACACCAAAAAGGATTCAAAAGCAGTAAGACCGGCCTTTTCTGCCCCAGTTCCCTCTTTATCATCTTTATCAGGCTGTGTTTCCAAAAACAATCACATTTATAGATGTGCAAACCATGGTATCTGCGCAGATTGTCAAAACGGTGCTGAAGCGATACTTGATAACGGCTGGCAAACCCCTGTATCCCCATCTGTTCCCTGATCTTATACCCACCAGCATACATCATCTCATAGTCACACTGGTAATATCCTGCCAGAGTAGAAATACAATCATCCAGACAAAAAAGAGCTGTCTCTTTCTCAATCCGGTCAACCTTCTTTAATTCCATCTCGATCTTTGTCATATCTGCCTCCGTTCCTGGATGTCTGTCAAAAACGCATCCTATAATCCACTTTGCCATTATACTGCCGGGGAATTTCTTCTTTATTCCGTATCTCCATTACTTCCTGTCCCAATCCAATACCCTTTCCCAGTTTTACCAGATCCCCCATTCTTATGTCTGCCTCCGGATAAAGATATATCTTTCTGTCATCAGACAGAACTGTAACTTCCTGTCCCCATATATCAAAAGCAGCTCTCTCCACGCCACTTAGATCAATACGTTTTCCATAAATCTTGGCAAACCGGTTCATCCTGCCGTCTATATACAGATATCCATCCTCATCAAAGTGTCCTGTATCCCCTGTATGCAGGCATCCCCCATTCACATCGCCCAGTGCCAGATCCTCCTTCTTCCTGGCATACCCCATACTCACATGCCCTCCCCGGCAGATAATCTCTCCCTCATGATCCGCTTCTATTATCCTATTTCCCTGCCTGTCTACAAGCTCCAGCTCCGAACCAGGAATGGCAATTCCCACACTGCCCGGTTTTTTAAGGCAATCCTGCCAGGGAAGATATGCGATCCGGGCGGTCGCCTCCGTTTGTCCGTACATAACAAAATACTGTTTCCCTGTCCTGGCTGCACTGCCTCCCCAGTGCATCTGCAAAGCTTCTGAAAGTTTCCCGCCGGCCACTGTCATGATCCGCAATTTTTTTAGGGAAGATATATTTATATTCAGTTTTTTCATGCACTGGTATGTATAGGGAACACCTGACAGCATCGTAACATTATACTGATCCATATGTTTCCAGAATGCCGGGCTGACGATGCTCTCTTTTGTCAGAAAAAGACTGCCTCCAGAATAAAGAATGGTATTGATAACAGACAAACCATATGTATAACCAAGAGGCAGGGATGTCACCGCCCTGTCATCCCTGGTAAGCTTCATATATTCACAGATCGATACTGTATTTGCATGCAAATTATGACGGCTCAGACGCACCAGTTGCGGATCTCCCGTAGATCCAGAAGTAGGGAGCAGAAGTGCCAGATCGGGATGAAGATTCCTGCACTCTTCTCCTGTACATTCCAGAAGCACATAACCGAAAGAAGTAAATATAGCCCTGTAGCCAAACCAGTCTACGGCATTATTCTGATGCTGTTCCAGGGGCAGCCAGATATATTCCGGCTGGTACTCCTGTATAATAGAGCTGCCAAGCCTTGCCTGATCCCCAACTGGTATCAATATAGACACTATTCCACTGGCCAAACATGACAGACAGGCAGTGAGACCAGCCATATTATTATCTGCAAAGATACATACCAACAGATCTGGCCGAATATAAGAAGCAAACTCCTTCTGCAACCGATCCAGGTCACCATAAGAGTAATAATCCCCCTGGTCTGTGATAACTGCTGGTAAATCCTTGTATTTCTTTAAATCCAGTAATGGCATATTTCCCTTCCCTCTTTTTTGTACATTGTATCATCGGTTTCTGTATCGCTCCACGAATTCCACAAAAGCCCCTACTGTCTCAAATGCCTGCAGGCTCTCCTCTGAATCCCCGGAATCGAACCCAAATGTCTCCTCCGCTGCAACCAGAAGCTGCATCGTTGCAATCGAATCAAATTCCAGATCTTCAAACAAGCGGGTTCCTTCCGTTACTGTAACCGCAGAATCCGGCAATATTTCATGTATAAGACCTGTGACTTGTTCTAGGACAGAACCCATATCCTTAGCAATTTCTAAGTTCATTTAACCCTCCATCTCTTTAAACATCTTGTTCATAATACTGTCATCTTTCCAAAGTGTAGTTTTTGCCATAGCAGAGCCATTATGTTCAAACTGCACTGATATAGCGGTTGTGGCTGGCTCTTCTCCTGCTTCCGTTACATTTTCCAAATACATATTGGTAAAACCTTTATAAGATCTTTTTCCAACTGACACTGAATTTCCCCAAAATCTACACTGATTGCTGCCGAGACCCCATAAGTCAAGCCGGCCACAATCCATGAGTTCATCTTCTCCATTAAACATATCCACTGAAAATTCCGGTGTATCACTTACCATTTCCCATCCAGAAAACAATTCAAATTCAAAAGATACATCATCCGAAAAAGAAAAATCGGATTTATCCCAGTTAAAGTAAATGTAAATCCTCGCCCTTTCCCTGCCATAATCTGGCTGTGGCTTAGTTGTGAAAATATATAACTTCTCTGCCTCATCCTCTGTAAAAGGAACCTCTTGCCCATAATATTGAAAGCTTTCCTTTTTATTTTGCATCTTCTCTCCCAGATACTGTTTAAATCCCGAATCCATCTTCTCCACTATGTCAGAAGGCGTCCCTGCATTCTTCAGTATACCTTCACATTCTGCCACATCCATTTTCTCTTTAATGTCTCCCTTTTTTGTACTTAGATAATATAGAAGGATATACAAAAACGCTCCCATCAGCAAAATAGCCGCCAATCCTATGCAAAAAATTTTTCGTTTCTTCGTGTTACCCATTACACTATCATCTCCTTATTCCCGCAATATTTATAGTTTTCAATCATATCATACTTATTTAGTAGAATATGAAAAATTTATAGTTTTAGTATAAATATCTAATTTCTCCCTATTTGATGAAACAGCGACAGATATACTAACAAATCCTGCTGATAATGACACACTATAAGAAATATTGGCGTTAGAAGAAGCATCATGTATATACTCTAAAAAACATTGCTTTGTAGCATCTTTTTTCTTTCTTACCGCATAAAAATTTGTATAACCTGCAAAATACCCTTTTTGAGGCAACTTAAGAAATGAATTACCCCCTATGTGAAATGCACACCCTTTTTCTTTTATTTTTGATGGTGATATTTTTATTGACTGGACAACAACACCGTTATTCTTCACCGCTTTATATGTTAATTCAGGTTGTTCCATTGCGAAACGAGTTTCCCAACCCGAATTTAGTGCAATTGCAAAAGTATCATTCTTTACAGCTTTCGATTTTCTCCATTTAAAAGAAGCATATACCTTTGCATAATTTTCTCCAGAAATCTTCTTATTCGTTGTATACATAGTAAAAAGCATATCATTATCACTTGCGGCATATGTACTTACAAGCGGAAATCCTTTTAGATTTGTATTTCCATCTGTTGCCTCCCTACATTCAAAAGATTCAAATCGTTCATTCTCATCCATGTTCTCACAAATATACTCTTTCATCTCGTCATCCATTGACTCAATAACATCATGTGGTGTACCAATGTCACCTAATAAAGAATCATCATCTGGCTCTGCACAATATGCCTGAACTGAATTTGCGAAAACAGCAAGAACGCTCATAAAAACACAAACTACTCTTTTTAATTTCATAATAAAATCTCCTTATACATTTTTAATCAACTTCGCATTTAAAAAATTTCCTCTTTCCATTTATCTCAGGAAACAATTTCTCATAAAAATGAAACTTATACTCTGCGCCTTTTAGGGCATTATGGCCGATATTATCCACAAAGCACTGTTGGATATTCATTTGCTCTTCTTCCTCATCCACAGCCAGAAGAACCTGAAAATTCCTGTAAGCAGTCTGAACTACCTGAAACTGGAAAATGCATCTGTCATAAACAGCATTTACAGCATCCACTGCCCGGACAAAGACATAAGGATTTACTTTCTGTCCATCCTCCATCCTGACCCAGTCATCTTTTCTTCCTGACCTCAGTTTCAGAATGCGTCCCTTATGCCCGCAGGAGCAGGTATTCTCCTGCAGTGAGCCAATATCGCCAATCCCATACCGTATAAAGGGCATGGCGTGGTTATGACATGTTGTAACATAAATATTACCCGCCTCACCTTCCGGCATCGGATTACCCTCATTATCCAGGATCTCCACAAACACATTATCTTCCATGCAATGCAGATTCCCCGCCGGACATTCATAAGCAATGGAATTCACTTCATTTGCCCCATACTGGTCTGCTATAGGACAATGAAAACATTCCTGTATACGAATTCTCAACTCATCTGTAAATTCCTCTCCTGTCATCTCAATGTATTTTAGTGATGCAAGTTCCGGCAAGCGATATTTTTGTTTCACAAAGCACAACAGTTCAGCGATACATGGCTGCAACAGCAGCCAGACCGGCTGATATTCCTCCATCTGGTGCCAGATTCCCAGCAGACGCTCTTCGGACAAGTCATTTTTACTAAATTCCAACCCATTCTTTGTATACCGATACATTTCTTCACTGGCTCCTGCCTGCGATACCGTATAAAAACGGCACATCCTGTCAAAGGTATGGATTCCATAAAAATATTTCCGGTAAAACCATAGAGGAAACATGGAACGCATATAGTCCTGTTTTCTCCAATACACCTCGATATACTTTCCCGTGGATCCAGAGGTATCATTTCGTATCATTTCTCCACTATATAACAGCGGCAGATAATACGGTGCCATCAGTTTCAGGGGGTCTTCCACAATCTCGTCCTTTTCCAAAAGCGGAAGATCA
This sequence comes from uncultured Clostridia bacterium, assembly GCA_947643415.1. Classification (GTDB taxonomy): domain Bacteria; phylum Bacillota; class Clostridia; order Lachnospirales; family Lachnospiraceae; genus Eubacterium_F. Next base: position 10,434 of record CANRWA010000022.1, read on the forward strand.
CAGAATGGGATATCCCCGCTGGCTCCTGATATCTTATTCCTAAAATAATCCACCTCCCGGCAGGCTTCCCTGACTAAATCAGTATTCATATTACCCTCCATCATAATATCCCTTATCAAAACATACGGATACACCATTTTATCTTTCTTCATATTCCACGGGAACCAGTTTGATCTTGCCCTTATATGCCTTTTCGCCTGCCGCTTTCATATAATTATCTAATGGCTGGTAGCACTCATCATCCCCATTCTCATTCTCTGTTGCAGCCCCACTCACATCCGGTGCAAGATAGCTGGCTTTCTTTGCTTTTTTCGCAAATCGGATGGCTTTTGACCCCTTCGGTGCGATAATCTTCCCCGCCGGAATATAGCTGGGAATTTCCCTCCCTTCATCGTCACAACATACCAGCTTTGTATCTTTCCCAAGGAAAACCAGTGTCTCCACACCGCCCTCCTTATAATTATCCGCATACGGGCCATGACCGTACCTCACCTCGCCTGTCGAGGCAGGAAAAATTAATTTCTTTAACTTCGGGCAGTCTATAAATTCATTATCAGAGATTTCAATCTTTTTCTGGTTCTCCGGAAAAGTAATTTCTTTCAGTTTTTTACAATTACCAAAAATATAATACTTCATCTTAATTGCAGGCCATTGGAAAGTCTCTATAGAAGATTGCCAAAAACACTCCAAGTCAATCTCTCCCTGGAAATCATCCGGGAGTACGATCTCTTTTAATTTTGAACCCCAAAATGCACCGCACCCCAAGCTGGCAGTTTTCGATTTTAGAACCACTTTCCCTACCCTGCTGTGAGTAAAACTAAATTCATCAATAAGCGTCAGACTTTCTGGCAAATCCACTTGATCTGCCATCACCCAGGCAAAACCTGCTCCCACTATTTTCCGGATTCCCTCAGATACAATGATTTTCTTCAGGCGCTGCTCACTATCCAGATTCCAGGGAAGAAGTTTCTTCATATCGCTATACGTAATACCATCCTCACTGTTCAAATAATAGGTGCCTTTCGGATCCATCTCTTCCCCTGTACCCCCTATCCCACAAACAGGATACCCCCTGAATTCAGCGGGAACAATCAATGTATCATCCTTTGTCCTCAGCCCAAGGATACGGATCCCCTCACCATCCCGGCAGTACCGGATCCATTCATAATGGCGCTCTCCGATATCCAGGCCTGTCTCTTCCATAATCTTCCCCTCAGCCAGCCTGCCCGTCACTGCCCCGGTTCCCCTGCTCCCGCTTTGTTCCTGCGTGCCACCGCAGGAACAAAGCATAAGGACCATTGCTGCCATCAAGCAAATGGCATTCCATTTTATCTGATTTACCTTCAGCTCCATACACACCTTCTCCTTCCATACAAGAAATTATTTTGTGCCTGCCGCATAACCAGTTGAATGGTTCACACTGGCATAAGGCGCTGCAAGGGAACTCCCTGCTACCTTCTTTACTTTTTTCTTATGCATCTTCTTATTTTTCCATACCAATTTACTGTTTGCTTTCACACAAATATCCTCTTCCACAAAACTGACTTCTGAACGGTCAGCAAGATCTTCTGCCTCACCTTCTGTCAGTTCCACTGTAGTCATATGTTTTTCCTGCAGGCAGTTCCCGCCATTTTCATTGATATCCTCTGTTTTCCCAAATTCTTTTTCTACCTGTTTCCGTTCTGAACTGTTCTTTGTACAGATTATGTACTTTTTTTCTTCCTGTGACTTTTTTGCCTGAATCATATTGGTTCCATTTATATCCATTAAATATAAACTAAAACTCAATATAGTGATAAACGTTACCATCCTCTTTTTCAGCATTTTATGCCCTCCTTTATTTTTCTTTCTATATATAATAACGATCAAAAACGCTGAAATGGGACAAAAATCAAAAAATTTTATTATTTTTCTTTCATCCACTCTGCCAGCACCAGTATAACCAACTTAACGGCGCCAACTTGAACATAAGTTCAAATTGGCGCCGTTAAGTTGTTATAACAATCTACATAACTTTTCTGTCAGCCTTCAAAAGATATTCCAATTCCTTCCAGTTTCTTACTGAGAATCTTTTTCCCCCGCTGCAGGCGTTTTCTCACTGTCTCAGCTTTCTGTTTCAATATATCTGCAATTTCTTGATAGTCTAATTCCAGAACCAGTTTCATATATATACAGTCCTTATACCGATATGGCAGCTCGTGAACAGCATCCACAATGATCTGAAGGCTTTCATTTTCACTGACCACGTCATAGGGGTCCGCCTCATAATGTTTATTCGAAATGCAGTCCGATAATTTCTCCATTTTAGCAAGCTCCCGTTTCTTCATCATATCCAGGGAAACATTCCTGCATATAATAATTACAAAATTCTTTATTTTGGTACAAAATGGATCCGAAATTTTCGAAATATTTTTAATGATTCGTACAAATGTCTCCTGTACAGCATCTTCTGCATCTTCTTTGTTCTGCAATATATCAAAAGCAATATAATATGCCAGACCGACATACTGCTGATAAATACAATGGAGTATCGCATCCTGCCGATGTTTTGCCATCTCCTGTTCTCTTCCCCTCTTTTTTCCTATAACGATTAGGGTGTCAATTCTGCTTTCGCACAATCTTATACTCATCATCCATCTGATAATAAGGACAGGCAGAATATGAGGAACTAAGAAACCGTGCCATCTCATCCTCATCTAGATTTACCCCGCACTCGGCATATCCATCCTCATCGTATACATAAAAGGCGCAGAACTCACAATTCGTCGTCATAAAGCCCCCATTTGGACAGCAGGGAGATTCCATTCTGCATAAGCTCCTCTGAAAACTCTTCTGCCTTTGGATCATCATCTGTCATGTCAATCTCTTCACCTGCCGGCGGCTCGATCTCACCTTCCAGCGTTCCCAGGGTCAGATCCATCGCCATTGTCAAAAGCTGCTCTCCCTCCATCCCCAGAGATACCTTTTTCAGTTCATAACTCACAGATTTTCCCGGATTCAGATTCTTTACCAGGCCTTCCGCCTCCATCCTGAGCACCTCTTCGGCCTCAGCATTCAGTACCAGTTCTATGTTACATTTGTTATTCTTTGGATCAATGGTAGTGGTATATGCAAATTTACCAAATGAAATATCATCAATGAGCAGGTTTACATCTATACTTTCCTTTAAAAGATCTGCCTTCTCATCCTTCAAAACAACCTCAACACTGATCTCTTCCTTATCCTGGGTCGTCTCCACCAAAAGCTGTGCCTTGCAGTCTTCCTTTCCCTCAAAATCCAGGCTGCAAGAATATGGATTGCCATCTAATGTTACCTCAAAGCTGACTTTGCTGAGATCTTTGCCCTTTCCCTTTACATAAAATGTGAAATCAGAAGATTCTTTTGTAAGGTTATCCACGGCCTTTTTCAACAGGGTTAAGAAATCTCCTGCTTCTTCCTCTTCCATATACGCATTGATAAAATCAACCGTATCCTTCTGCTCAGACATAAAACTGTAGAAATCTCCAAAGACAGTATCCAGCGTACTCTTTGGAACCGTGAGGCAGTAAGTATCCTCCTCTGTCTCTTCACAGGACAGTTCCTTGTATACCTTGTTCACTTCATCCTTCAGAAATTCTTCACATGCTTTTCCAAATTCCTTATATTTCGCAGAAGACATGTACTCCATTCTGTTCTTTATCAGATTGTAAGAATCACCCAACGCCGACTCATCCAGTTTCTTTTTGTCCATCGTAAGAACCTTTCCCGGTGTGAGCTCCGGAAAGGCAACACAATTTTTATCTTCGTCCGTATAAGAAACGACAGAAAGCCTGTCATCTCCTTTTGACAGGTTAAATAATGTGTTGGATTTTTTCCCATCGGCACTTGCCTGTGCATCAATCTGCATCTCGTATTTTGAGAGATCGAATCCCGATGCATCCTCTTCCATGATTTCCTTACTTAACTTAAAATCAGACAGATGGATATTGGCAGAAGAACCATTTTCCAGACATGCTTTCATAAGCTTCTGTGTTCCCATATGTTCGTCGATGTAAGATCGGCCCAGTTTCTCAGGAATCTGTGCCAGAAGCTCCAGTGCGCTCTGCTTATCCGATCTGAAAAATCCCGTAGAAGCCATAACTCCTACACTTACTGCCGCTGTAATCACCACGATCACCACAGCCAATATGACAGCTTCAAACTTTCCCTTGTTTTTTGTCTTCATAGTTTCCTCCCTTTTTTGCATTATAAATGGTTGCTTTATCTATTATCCACCGGGACAGTATGGCAAGAGATATTCCGATGAATGCTCCTGCCAGAATGTCTGTCGGATAATGTACATAAAAATACATCCGCGATGCTGCAATGATGAAAGCTCCCGCCAGGGCGGCAATTCCCCATTTTCTATTCCAGATATATATTCCTGCCGCGGCGGCAAAGGAGGACATAGTATGCCCGGAGGGAAAGGAATAATCCCTCGGTACCGCAATCAGCATCTCTATGTCAGATGCCCGCCAGCACGGCCTTGGCCTTGCCACCACATTTTTCAGGAAAGCATTTCCCACCAACAGGCAGAACACCAGTGACAACAGCACTGCGATCCCGGTGCTCCGGCTGGATTTCCGTACCAGAAGCAGAATCCCCACAGCAATCCATACGGCACCGGCTTCGCCGATCAGGGTAAATAATTTTAAAACCGGAGTCAGAACCGGATTCTGTATCACCTGAAACCAATCCAGAATGGTACTGTCAAACCACTCAACCACAAAATGCCCCCTTTAGAACCGATACTATTTCTTTTTCTTCTTTTTTGCAAGAACTTTTATTACACATTTTTTCGTAAGCTTTCCATAGCTGGCATATATGGTCACCTTTCCTTTTTTCTTCGCCTTGATCTTCCCTGTTTTAGTAACTGCAGCGACCTTCTTATTAGAACTTTTCCATTTCACCTTCCTGCCCTTCAGCCTTGCAGGGGAGAGTGTAGCCCGGAGTTGAAATTTCTTTCCCACCCTCAATGTCTTTTTCTTCCTGTTCAGCTTCAGGCTCCCTATGGAAGTGAGATACCCGGTTACTTCCTTTGATGAGACAGACTGGTACAGATTTACATAGGAGAACAGGACATAACCCTCACTGTTGCCGGCCCGGATCTGTGCCAACTGGCTGGAAATATTATTGTTCCTTTTGCGCCAGCCCGGATCCTCTTTCAAGCTCTGCCCCGCCTTATAGAGGGCAATGCCGATGTACATCGGCACATCATTTACATTGTAGCTTCTCCACTCTGCAAGACGTTCGCTGAACAGCGCAGTCTTTTTCCCTTCCATAATATACTCATCCGACCAGTAAATCTGGGGAATGATGTAATCAATATAGCCTTTCTGGGACATCCATGTCTTGATATCTGCCCCGATATTCTCGCAATAATCAATGCCTCCTGCCGGACTGATACCAAACTTCAGGCGGCTGCTCTTTGCCTTAACTGTCTGGTACACCCTCCGGACCATCTTGTTCACATGATTCATCCGGTCTGCTTTCTTTACTTTGTTATACTTTTTCTCATTGGTAGGATAAAAATAATCATCGAAATGGATGCCGTCCACATTGTACTTATTGACGATCTCCTTTACCTGTGCCACGATCCGGTTCACTGTTGCCTCTGATGCCGGGTCCAGCACTTTCTTTTGCGTCACCCGGTAGGGATTCATCCACGCATGGAATTGAATACCATATTTATGTGAGTAATCGATCAGAATCTTTAAGGGATCATAAGGCAATGCTGCCCCACTCTTACTGATCCTCTTACTCCATCCTGTCACAGAGGATGGGTAGATGGCATCATCATAGGATCTCACATGAAAATAAACCGTATTACATCCATTTGCCTTAATATTGGAAAATAAACGGTTCGCATTTGTCCTAAATTCATATTCGCTTTTGTCATTCAGCCCAAGATCTGCATATTCAAAGCAGGATACCCAGACTCCCTTCACGGAAAGGCTTCCTGCCTGTGCTGTTGTATGATCTGTATTCACGGCAGCCAGTGCCATGAATATCAATAGAGATAACATTAGTATACGTTTCCAATATGTCTTCACTTCGCACCTCGATTTCCAGATTTCACTCTCTATACTCTGTTTTGTCTGGCATCATTGCCAGACTGCTACACAAAAAGCCCTGTACTGAAATACCGTTCCATACGGTCTGGCAGTACTGTGCCAATTATTTTGTCTGTACCATATTTCTCCGCCAGTTTCTTTGCCGCCCACACATTTGCCCCAGAGGAGATCCCACACAGGAATCCCGGCACTCTGGCAAGTTCTCTTGTGGCAGCTACTGCCTCTTCATCTGGTACTTCTATAATATCATCGATCATAGTCCGGTCCAGGACAGCCGGAACGAAACCATCACCAATCCCCTGTATGCTGTGAATGCCCGGTTTATGCCCGCGCAGCGCTGATACATCTTTCGGTTCCACCGCTGCCAGAATAAGTTCCGGATTCTTCTCTTTCAGATAACGTCCCATACCCTGCAGTGTTCCACCGCTTCCGAGGCCGGCGACAAAGATATCGATCTTCCCCTCCATCTGTTCATAGAGTTCCACCGCCGTCGTTGTATAATGGATATCCGGATTATCCGGATTTTCAAACTGCTGCGGCAGAAAACAGTTTCCCTGCTGGCGCACGATCTCTTCTGCCTTTTCCACAGAACCGCCGATACTGAGTTCTTTCGGAGTGAGCACCAGCTCTGCCCCCAGCATTTTTATAATAGTCTTGCGTTCTTCACTCATATTCTCAGGCATCACGATAATAACACGGTATCCCTTCCTGACACCTACAAAAGCCAGACCAATCCCTGTGTTGCCAGAGGTTGGCTCTACGATGGTCATGCCTGGTTTTAATATCCCTTTTTTCTCTGCCTGCTCCACCATATTTTTCGCAACACGGTCTTTGATGCTTCCACCAGGATTCAGGAATTCCGCCTTCGCATAAATGGAGTATCCTGTCATTTCTTTCAGGCTGACAAGGGGTGTGTTCCCAATGAGGTCAATTGCATTCTTATATAACATAATATTCTGTTCCTTCTATTCTTCGGATTCTTCTTCATCATATGACATGAATTCACGGTTTGTGACATGCTTTATGTCTCTCTGTTTCTCCACCTGTTCAGACAGAAGTTCCTTTACCTCTTTAGAATTCTTCACACTCAGTATATCAAATTCATTCATGCTCTTATCCGCAGAATAGCAGTGTATCGTCCCTACGCCAAAGATCCTCTGTCCCAGGGAACGGTTTAATGTCAGATCCAAAATCCGGTACAGACGGACTTCATCTTCACTTTTGTTCAAAAAACCTTTCTCAATAAAGAGACGGTCCTCTGTCAGACGGTATTTTGTAAATGATAATGGTAACCCAAATAGTGTTCTCTTTCTGTCGCTCCATATGTAATCCATGTTTTTCCTCCATTCATATATGGCATTAGTATAACATAATAAAAATACAAAGTCTATCTGTTTTCAATCAGGTGAAAGTGAATAATAACGGCGGTACACATCTTCCCTTACATTAGCCAGAGAAGGAATCTGGTTCCGCACTTCCTTTATCCGCTCTGTATCAACCACAGCATAGAGAATCTCTTCCTCTGTCCCAGCTCTGGCAATCACCCGTCCCCATGGATCTATCACCATGGAATGTCCATGGGATGCAAAAGCACCCCTTTTCCCACACTGCCCTGCTGCTGCCACATAGCATGTATTCTCGATGGCCCGCGCCCGAAGAAGGGCCTCCCAGTGTGCCTTTCCTGTATTTTCTGTGAAATTAGCAGAAAGGACCATCAGTCCGGCCCCCTGCTTTGCCATGATCCGAAACAATTCCGGAAACCGCAGATCATAGCATACTGCCAGCCCGATCCTGCCAAACTCTGTGTCACATACCACGATGTCATTCCCTGGTGATACCTCTTCGGATTCCATGTATCCCGGACCATCTGTGATCTCGACATCAAACATATGGAGTTTACGGTAACAGCTCACCATTTTCCCTTCCGGAGAAAACAGGATACTAGTATTGTATGGCTTCCCTCCCTCCCTTTTCTCTGTGAGTGTCCCACAATGCACATAAAGTCCATACCGTTCTGCGCAGGAAGCATAGAAATCCGTTATCTCTCCCGGCACAGGGGATGCATGATTATCATAATCCATTCCAAGATATTCCGCATGTTCCGGAAAGATGATAAGATCCGCACCATTCCCAGCCGCCTTTTTCATGTATCTCTCCATCTTTAGCTGGTTTTCTTCTGTATCTTCTCCAGAATCCATCTGCGCTACTGCTACCTTATACTTCATTGATTACCTCCATTGCGCCTCAAAGAGATTTTTATAGAATCCCCCCTTCGCCAGCAATTCCGCATGGCTGCCCTGCTCAATAACCCTTCCATCTTTCATCACAAGGATCACATCCGCCTCCTGGATAGTGGACAGGCGGTGCGCCACGATGAAGCTGGTACGCCCTTCCATCATCTGGCTAAATGCCTGCTGAATCCTCATCTCTGTACGTGTATCTATGGAAGAGGTCGCCTCATCCAGTATGAGAATCGGCGGCAGGCACAGCATAACCCTGGCAATGCACAGAAGCTGCTTCTGCCCTGCTGAAAGGCTTCCTCCATCCTCACCGATAATTGTATCATATCCTTGTGGCATCCGTTTGACAAAACTATGAGCATGGCTTGCTTTCGCCGCTCGGATGATCTCCTCCTCTGTGGCACCCGGCCGTCCCATAGCGATATTTTCCCGGATGGTGCCACGTTTCAGCCATGTCTCCTGGAGTACCATTCCATAATTATCCCGCAGGCTCTCTCTTGTAATCATCTGTATATCCTTTCCGGATACCCGGATACAGCCCCGGTTTACATCATAGAAACGCATCAGCAGATTGATCAGTGTCGTCTTCCCACATCCCGTAGGACCCACGATGGCGACACGCTGTCCTCTCTCCACATGTAGATTAAAATTCTCAATGAGCTTCTGATCTGGTTCGTAAGAAAAACAGACATCCTCGATATCCACCCTGCCATCAGAATGTTCCAGTACCTCCACATCTTCCGGCTCCTCTGGTTCGGTCTCCTGGGCGATGAGTTCCAATACACGCCCGGCACAGGCAATGGCATTCTGCAGTTCCGTCACCACGCCAGATATCTCATTAAATGGTTTCGTGTACTGGTTGGCATAGCTGAGAAAGGCAGACAGCTGCCCTACAGAGATCCCTCCCCGTACGGCATAGACCGCACCAAAGATCCCTACAGCGGCATAGACGAGGCTGTTGACAAATCGTGTGGCAGGATTTGTGACAGAAGAGAAAAATGTCCCCTTCAGGGAGCAGTCCCGCAGCCGTTCATTGATCTCATCGAACTGTTCCATCGCCTCTTCTTCATGCCCAAATGCCTGAACCACTTTCTGGTTTCCTACCATTTCCTCAATAAGGGCAGTCTGCTCTCCCCTTGTCTCAGACTGCAGCCGGAACATCTGATATGTCCTCTTTGCTATAAAACTTGCCACAAACAGCGATACCGGGGTGATCACTACCACAACGACAGTAATGGGTACACTGACACTGAGCATAAACCCCAATGTCCCCAGTATGGTGATAACCCCTGTAAAGAGCTGGGTAAATCCCATCAGAAGCCCATCTGCAAACTGATCCGCATCAGCTATGACACGGCTCACCACCTCACCATAGGAATGACTGTCGATATAACTGAGAGGCAGGTGCTGAATGCGCAGGAAAGCATCTTTCCTTATATCCCTCACCACCCCATATGTGATCTTATTGTTGCATACGTTCATGATCCATTGCGTCACCATAGTCAGGGCGGTCGCAGCAGCGATCCTCTTACAGATTCCAAAGACCGCATCAAAATCTACAGCACCCCTACCAATAATATGATCGATGGCATCTCCCGTGAGGATCGGTATATACAAAGTAAACGCCACCGTCACCACGGCCAGCAGCAGTGACAGGATGAGATAAGCCCAGTAACGGCGGATATATTGCAGCACCTTGTGGATCGTCTCTTTCTGTGTCATCTAGTGTGCCCCCTTTCCGTACTGGCTTTCATAGATCTCCCTGTACACCCCGCATGTACTGATAAGCTCTTCATGGCTGCCAAGCCCTGCGACCTCACCGTCATCCAGCACTATGATCCGGTCTGCATTCCGTACGGATGCCGCCCGCTGGGATACGATAAATAAGGTCATATCTGTCAGTTCCTCCCGGATCGCCTTCCTGAGCGCCGCATCTGTAGCATAATCGAGAGCCGATGCACTGTCATCCAATATCAATATCTCTGGATGGCGTACCAGCGCCCTGGCAATGGCAAGCCGCTGTCTCTGCCCCCCTGAGAAGTTACGCCCCTCCTGCTCCACTGGTTCATCCAGTCCTGCCTTCTTTTTCTTCACGACCTCTTCCGCCTGGGCGACACGGAGTGCCTGCCACAGCTCTTCCTCCGTCGCCTCCGGCCTGCCCCAGAGAAGGTTGGAGCGTATCGTCCCCTGGAACAGAACGGATTTCTGCATCACGATCCCCACTTTCGCCCGGAGATCTTTCAGAGAATAGTCTTTTGCCTGGGTCCCGTCAATCCACAGATGTCCGCCGGTAATATCATAAAAGCGCGGAATCAGGTGTACCAGTGAAGTCTTACCGGAACCAGTACCGCCTATAATGCCGATTGTCTCCCCCCTGTTTACCGAGAAATTGATATCTGCCAATGAATTGTCAGAAGCGCCCGGATAGACCAGGTCCACATGGTCAAACACCACCGCTCCCTCACTCGAAAGCCCCTCTGTCCCTGTTGCCGACAAACCTGTCTCCGCCTGTTTTTCCTCCGCTTCCTTCCCATCAACAGATTCTGCCAGTCCCGGTTTCCTGTCAAAGACCTCCTGTATCCGGTTACCGCATGCCACTGCTTTGTTCACAGTGACGATCAGGTTTGCCAGCTTCACCAATTCCACCAGTATCTGGGACATATAGTTCACAAGCGCCACTACCTCTCCCTGTGTCAGTATTCCATTATCCACATGAATCGCCCCGATCCAGATCAGGGTAATGACAGCTCCATTGATGATAACATAAGTGACAGGATTCATCAGTGCCGCGATCCGCCCCACCACCATCTGAACATGGTTCAGGGCATCATTTTCTCCAGTAAATTGCTCTGTTTCCTCCCTCTGCTTGTTGAAAGCACGGAGCACCCTTGCCCCTGTGAGATTTTCCCTGGTCCTTCCAAGGATCTGATCCAATGCTGACTGTACTTTTTTGTACTGCGGGATGCTTACCAGCATAACCCCGAATACAACAACACATAACAAGGGGATCGCCACCACAAATACCAGGGCTGCCTTCACATCAATCGTAAATGCCATGATCATGGCCCCCACAACGATAAAGGGTGACCGCATAAACAGCCGGAGCACAAGATTGACACCGCTCTGTACCTGATTGGCATCACTTGTCATACGGGTGATCAGGGTAGAAGTCCCCACCTGGTCCATATCCCCAAAGGATAATTTCTGGATGTGGCGGAACAGCTCCTGCTTCATCCTGGCAGAAAAATTAACCGCTGCCTTTGCGGCGAAATATTGTGCTGTCAGCGATGCCGTCAGTCCAATGACAGCAAGCAGTACCAGAACTGCCCCCATTCCGGCTATCGTTCCGTAATCCCTGTCTGCTATCCCCACATCAATGATCCTCGCCATAACAAGAGGAACGAATAATTCAAAAGAAGCCTCCAGCAGCTTGAAAAGCGGTGCCAGGATACTCTCCTTCCGGTAGTCTTTTAAGAAACGCAATAACTCTCTCATATTATCTCCATTCCGAATTTATTCACGCGAAGGCAAAGTGAGAATGGTGCAAATTTATCTGCACCATCTCCACTCTGGCTTTGCGCAAAGAAACCCAGATCTTCCGACCTGGGTTTTCATTCAAATTCATTTGTATCATCCTAATGCAGCTATCTCCTGTCTGTGAATGATATCCCTTATGACATTATACAACTCCGGTTTCAGTTCTGCAAGTGTTACTGGTTCCTGCTCCAGAATCACATTGTGGCAGGTAGAATTGATCAGTTCTACAATCATATACAACATCAACTCCGGATTCCGGAACCGGCGTCCGGACTTCTCCAGCATAATCTCATAACCGTCATAAAAGCTATATCCATTTTCTTCATCACTTGCCATCAGAAAATTGTGAAAGACACCCCAACTAAGGTTTTTAGAAATAAATCTCAGCAGCCGCTTATCTTCATTCAGGTCATTGATCATGGAATCTGCAATGAAGATAATCGCATCCTCCAAAGAGGTGGCTTCAGAATCCGCCATTCCGGTCCTCTTCATCTCCTGCGCCGCATGAAAAAACAGTTGTGTTGCCTTTGAAGTGATCAATTTGTCCCGGATATCAAATTTATCTTTGAAATACAGGTAAAATGTTCCCTTCGCCATATTCGCCTTTTTGACAATATCCGAAATAGAAGTATCGTTGATGCCCTGGGAGGTGAAAAGTGAAAAGGCAGCGCCCAGTAAAGAATCTCTTTTTTGTTTCTTTTTATCATCTATTTTTCCCACATTGCCACCTCCGTTATGCACCCCTGCATCAGTCTTCTTTCTTGACAGATTCTGTCTCGATAACAAACTTCACATCGCCATCCATGCCTTTGCCAATACCACTGAAATTGTTATAATCCTTACCAGCATCTACCACTGCCCTCACACGGTCTAACAATGTCTTGAAGTCATCCTCATACACTTCATTCAGCTTCTGGATCCCCTCTCTGCTGAATTTGGATACCCCCTCTGATAAAGTATCTGCCCCATCTGCCAGTCTGCCACTGGCGCTCTCTAGCTGGTTCACGCCGCTGACAAGTTTATTGGTAGTCTTCTGCAGGCTCTTACCACCTTTGTTCAGGGTCTTCATCCCATTATTCAGTTTGACAGCACTCTTCTTCATGGTCTTGCTTGCCCTGATCAGCTTATCTGCACCATTTTTCAACGTTTTATCATTCGATATAAGGGTTTCGTCGCCCTCTTTCAGTGTCTTAATGCTGGATACCAGCACTGGCACCTGCTTATTCAGCTCACCGGATGCCTTTGTCAGGGTGGAGGAATTCTTCGACAGGGTATTCAGTCCATCCATCACAGTCCCCACACTGGCAGCTACCGTATTGGCGCCTTTCTTTAAGTCGCTCTCTGCTCCTGTCGCCTGCTTCAGCCCGGCGATATACTGTTCCTCTCCTGCCACAACCTGATCCAGCATGGTAAATGCCTCGATCTGGTCCGTATCCACCCCGGCTGCCTTAAGCTGTTGCTTCAGCCCAGCCACTAACTGCTTTTCCTTTGCCTGCAGTTCCTGCAGTTCACTTACTGTTTCATTTACCTTGGTGATGCCATCGGATACCGCCTTCGTCCCTGCTTTCAGCTTTGTGGCATTCTCTGCCGTTCCCATCTTATCTACATTTGACGTGTACGTTGTGAGGCCGGCATCAAAGGTCTTGATCTGTGCCGGAAGTCCTGATACAGCAGAATACAGGTCACTGTTTCCTTTCGCGATCTTATCCGCCCCAGCCACATAAGACTTTGCCCCCTTTGCCAGGCTGACAACACCATCCGCATACTCATTTACCCCTGTCACAAGCTTTGATCCATTTTTTGCCAGTGTGCGGATACCTCCTGTGATCTTCTTGATCCCATCTTTATTATATTTGCGGACAGATTCCTTTAAATCACCCATCTTGCCGTCATATTTATTCATGTTCTCTGCCAGCTCATCCGAACCATCCAGCAATTTATCCGTGGCATCTGTGAGGTCATTCAGTTTTTCCTCCAGATCGTCCAGATCATCCACATCATCCAGGTCCAGATCATTCAGAAGGCTGGGACTTCCAAAGGTAAATGTATTGCCCATAGAGAAATCTGTCACATCTGCTTTTATGGTAAATTCCTGCGGAATCTTATCTGCGGCATCACCGTCTTCCAGCCCCAGGCTCTCTGCAAGACCGGGAATCCCCATCCCCACCACGATATTATTGGAACCATCGTTAATAACGCGTCCATGATCAATCTCTATATTAGAAAAATTATCAGAGGAAAGGATCATGCCTGTCGCCATGACAAAGGGCGTATAGATGGTTTTCTTCTCCCCATTGATCTTCTTTGTCTGTTTAGACTGATTTGTGTAGGTAACATGCATCTCCATCTTACCGCTCTTTCCCAGCATATCCTGTGCAGCCATCTCTTCTCCATCCAGAGTATAGCGGATCTGTACACTGACAGGAAGTTCCTTTGTTGTCTTTCCCTGATAATAAATATCCTGTCCTGCAGTACTCCACTCCACAGAGTCCCCTGACTGGGAAAATTTCTCATCCCCCTTAACATTTGTAATATCTGACAGATCAGAGATGTCTTTCAGTGTGCCATTTGCCAGCCCGGAATCCTGCAGCCAGTCTGCTACCGTGATCTCTGAGATCTGTCCATCCGCCCCGGCGGTAGCATATACGGACTCCTGTTTACTTACCTTCTTTGCCTCAGTATACGTAGTATTGCACAAAACCATACCAAGTATCAGTGCACCGCTGATAACAGTTCTTCCCATTCTCTTTCCATTTTTCTTATTCATAATGAATCCATCCTTTCTTAATAATCAATCTTGCGCATATCCCATGTTGTCTTACAGATAACCTTGTCAAATACTGTCAGCATGGCCGGCAGCAAAAGAATTACGATAATGGTACTGATGACAGCTCCCCTTGCCAGAAGGGTACAGATTGCCTTAATCATATCAATGCTGGACGATACTGTTACACCAAAAGTCGCTGCAAACAGGCACATCCCACTGATCATTATCGATTTCACAGATGTCCTGTGGGCGATGGCGATGGCTTCCTTCTTCGTCTGGTGCCTCTCTGTCCTTTCCTTATGATACCGGCTTGTCATCAGGATCGCATAATCCACCGTTGCCCCTAACTGGATCGTCCCGATAACGATACTTGCCACGAAAGGAAGGGATTCCCCTGTGTAAAATGGCACGGACATATTGAGGAAGATGGCAAACTCAATGACAGTCACAAGTATAACCGGTATCGTGATGGATTTAAATGTCAGCATAATGATCAGGAAAATTGCGATCACAGATACGTAATTTACATTGGCAAGGTCAATATCTGTGGTGTCCTGCAGGTCCTTCATCAACGGCGCCTCACCAATAACCATGGATTCCTGGCTGTATTTCTTCACAATGCCGCTGAGGGAGGCGATCTGTGCATTGACCTCATCTGTCGCTGACTTGTAATCCGAACAGATAAACTGCAGCTCATATTCCTCACACTGGAGCATATCCCGGTATTCCTGGGGAACCATCTCAGCGGGGAAATTCGCGCCGACAAAAGAATCCATGCTAAGAACCCATTTGACACCTTGTACCTCTTCCATTTCTTTCTGCATATCTTTTTTATCCTTCGAAGACAATCCATTTTTCAAAAGAACGATATGCATATTATTCATATTGAACTCTTCCTGCAATTTGCTGTTCGCCACAGCGGAATCCAATGTCTGCGGCAGTCCCGAATCAATATTATAATAAATGTCATAATTTTTATTTCCATAATAGGCCGGGCCAATAAGAACCAGAAACAGAATCAGTGCCACCGGCCAAAGTTTCACCACCCTCTTAGAAAAACCGTCCGTATTTGGGATCAGGTTTTTGTGGTTCGTCTTATCAATAAGTTTATCAAAGCAGAGGATCATCGCAGGAAGCAGTGTGATACATACGATCACGCCGATGATCACTCCCTTCGCCATAACGATACCAAGATCCATGCCAAGTTTGAATGTCATAAAGCACAGGGCAGCGAAACCTGCAATGGTAGTTATGGAACTGCTCGTTACCGATTTAAAAGTATTGGATATGGCATGTGCCATGGCACGCTGCTTATCCCCCTCAAACCGCTCTTTATTTGCCTCATAACTCTCCAGCAGGAAGATGGAGTAATCCATCGTCACACCGAGCTGCAGGATCGCTGTCAGCGCCTGGGTAATATAGGAAATCTCACCAAAGAAAATATTGCTTCCCATATTATAAACAATGGAGGTTCCGATACCCAGCAGAAAGATGAATGGAGTAACAAAAGAATCCATTGCCAGAAGCAGTACCAGCAGTGACAGTCCCGCCGCCACGGCTACATAAATCGGCATCTCCGCCAGCGCCAGGTTCTTGATATCTGTTACAACACCGGACATACCGCTGATGAAAGCCTGTTTATCCACTACTTTACGCATTTGTGAGATAGCATCCATCGTAGTGTCCGCTGATGTGGTATCATCAAAGAGAGCGATCATCATTGTCGCATCCCCATTGAAGAGTGCATCCCTCAGCTTATCCGGGATCATCTCCACAGGGAAGGTGATATCTACTACATCATCATACCAGATAACTTTCTCCACATGCTCCACTTCTTTTAATTTCTCTTTCAACTCTACTACATCTTTGTTTTCCATATTTTCCACGACCACCATGGAAAATGCACCCATGCCAAATTTGTCTACCATGGTGTCCTGTCCGGATACTGTCTCCAGGGAATCCGGAAGGTAACTGAGCAGATCATAATTGATCCTTGTCTTTACATATCCAATGACAGAGGGGATCAACAATAGAACTGCAAATAGGATAATGAGAATTTTGTGTTTGGCAACCCATTTGCCGAACTTAATTGCCATTGCGGAAGCCTCCTTTGCAAGCATTTTTAGAAGTATGACCAACGGTCATTTTCTATACTGTATGCAAGTGTAGCACAAAAATGACCATTGGTCAACCTTTTTCAAAAAAAATTTCCATCTGTGCGGTTCGATGACGATTCATGGCACCCCAGCCCCATGCAGTCTGCAGCCACACAGACGGAAAAATTTTTCTTTCCATTTTTTCGCTGCTGCCACAGCAACGATTCCTTACTTCCTAATGATGTCCCCCATGATGACGCCCTTGCTCATCTCCATAATATCCTTCTTCCTGATAAACATCATTCCTGCTGCCCTGACTCTCTTCCCCATGATGCCCTTCCTCTTGATGATGCTCCTCAATACGGCTATGGATTTCACTCATGGTCATATGCTGGCAGTCCTCCACCGTGATAGAATCATCATACTGAGACAGTTCCAGATAAGCATTGTATCTTCCTACTGACACCATATGTCCATGTGCCTCAGATACAATAGAGATATCTGCACTATAACTGCTGCTGTTGCATTCAATGTGTCCAAAACAGCTTTCCACTCCTGCCCTCAGCTCCTTCGCCCGACTCTTGTCTGCTGCCACCGTGAATACCAGTTCTGACTGGTCCGTGAGATAGATCTTCATGTCCTCGCTTTCCACAAGCATGTCAATTGCATTAACATAGTTCTTTCCTCTCAGGGACAGTTTTTCAATAATCTTCCTGCCCTCATCATTATATGCCTTGACCGATGCCACCATATCAAAACGGTTCAGGGCAAGTTCGATGGAGGGATTAACATCAATGCTGACATAAGAGACTGGCATCTGTATCCACACATAACCGCCTGCCCCTGCCATCACCAGAAGAATCATGGCACAGGCGGCAGCAAATGCCCTGCGGAATGCCGGACGCTGCCATACACCTGTCTTTCTGGTACGGCTTTCTGCCAAAAACCGCTTTGTTGAATCTTTTAACTGGGAATCTGCCTTTATGTTGTCAAATGCATCCTGTATCTTATTCGCCAAGTCCATCACCTCCCAGTTTCTCCTTTAACATGCCTCGGCCGCGGGAAAGCAGAGAATATACCGTATTCTCCTTCTTCCCACATATCTCCCCGATCTCCACTGCCGTATAGCCTTCATAATAATGGAGATAGATCACATCCTTGTACTTATCCGGCAGAGACAATACTGCCTCCAGAACCTCTCTGTGTGACTCAGGAACTTCTGCCGGGATTTCATACAATGTCTCCAGGGAAACGACACTTCGCCGAAAAAAACTTTTCAGCAGATCTTTACAGGCATTGACCGCCACACGGATGATCCATGCCTTCTCATGTTCATCACTTCGGAATGGCTCATCATACAACATATATTTCATAAATACATTCTGAAATACATCTTCTGTGTCTGCCCGGTTCCTAAGATGACAAAAACAGATGCGCTGTACCAGATCTGCATACCGTTCCACCGCCCGGTTTACTTCACTCTCGCTCCGCACTTTACATACCCCTCCTGCCCTGGCATCATCAATCCAGCCAGCATTGACCGATACCTCCACATCATTTGTGATGCCCTGAATGGTGGCCTACATAATAGTAGGTTTTTGAATGATGTTTCAATGTGTGATTCTTTTTCGTATAACACTTTTTTGGGTGATGTTTCTTAGAATGATGCTTTCCTGTCACCCTGCATCCCTTTACCACACTGCATCGGCGGCTCTTCGATTTCGCATCTGCTGTCGTACCTCCTGCCACCCCCACTAACAATGACATTGCCATAATCCCTGCTGCTCCATACATAGTAATTTTTTTCATACCGATTACCTCCTTGTACTGTTCATTACTGTTTTCTTCACTTATAATACGACTCAGCAGAAACAATCCTTGCATTCATATTGATATTTTCATCTACATTTTAGCCCTTAAACCGAAATGAATCAGTTTCCTGTATGCCCCCAGCAAAATACCCTCGACAAAAGCATAAGTAAGAGATACAATAATTCTATAAACACACAGAGAGAAAAGGAGGTATTTACAATGGTCTACAAATGCAGTGTCTGTGGATATGTGTATGATGAAGAAAAAGAGGGTAAGCCATTCTCTGAGCTAACAGAATGCCCTGTCTGCAGGCAGCCGCCAGAAAAGTTTGAAGTTGTGGAAACAGAAAAACCGGCATCCCTTGAGCCTGCGTCCCCAGGAGAATCCGTTTCCATAGATACGGATGGCATGGACCTGGATTATCCACAGGAAACCCGGAAGATGGACAGCGATTACCGATACATGAAAGAGATCCATGAGATGGCTGTTACCGGAAAATCTGCCATCGAAGCAATGGGGACACGGATGAAAATGCCAGGCTGGGATGATATACTTGTGCTTGGGGCACAATTAAATCCGATGCCTTTAGAAGAACACACAGATGTGTCCCTGAAAACCATAATCGGAAAACATGCAGATAAACCCATGGTTCTCGACATGCCTGTATACATTTCCCACATGTCCTTTGGTGCACTTTCCAGAGAGACAAAGATTGCGATGGCAAAAGGAAGTGCGGCATCCCATACTGCAATGTGCAGTGGTGAGGGTGGCATCCTTCCTGAAGAGAAGGCAGCGGCATATAAATACATCTTTGAATATGTGCCGAACCTGTACAGTGTTACAGATGAGAACCTGAAAACTTCAGATGCGATTGAGATCAAGATCGGACAGGGAACAAAACCAGGAATGGGAGGGCATTTACCAGGCAGTAAGGTTACCCCTGAGATTGCAGGGATCCGAAACAAGCCACTTGGCAAAGATATCATCAGTCCTTCCAAATTTCCCGGGATAAACAGTGCTGACGATTTAAAGAAACTTGTAACTGAACTGCGCAGCCGGAGCGGAGGCAGGCCTATTGGCATCAAGATCGCTGCGGGGCATATCGAGAAGGATATGGAATTTTGTGTCTATGCTGATCCTGACTTCATTACCATAGACGGCCGTGGCGGGGCAACCGGGGCCTCCCCTTCCATCATACGGGATTCCACCAGTGTTCCAACGGTCTATGCCCTTTTCCGTGCAAGAAAATACCTTGATTCCATTGGCTCAGATATTGATCTGATCATCACAGGAGGACTCAGGGTATCCTCTGATTTTGCCAAGGCAATCGCTATGGGAGCAGATGCCGTCGCTGTTGCCTCAGCCGCTATGGTAGCCGCTGCCTGCCAGCAATACCGCATCTGTGGTACCGGAATGTGTCCGGTTGGAGTGGCTACGCAGGATGAAAACCTGCGGCAGAGATTACATATTGATGCTGCGGCAAGACGGGTAGAGAATTATCTGAACTGCTCTGCAGAGGAACTAAAGACATTTGCAAGAATCACTGGCAATGCAGATATCCATAGCTTATCAACAGAAGATCTCTGTACCATCAGCAGGGAAATATCAGAATATACAAATATAACACATGCATAACATCCATGGAAGAAGAATTCCCTGAACTGACTAAAAAACTAAGTGTTGATCTCTGTAGTCTGGGAGGGGCAGTCATTCTGCCTCTCCCTTTTCACACTATTCCTCATAGTCCTCTTCTCCATCGGTACAATTCTCCCAATGGTACATCACTTTGCCAAAATCCCGCCTGGCAAGATCCTCACTTTGGATAAAGAACTGGGCGATTCCGCATTCATTGTCCACACAGTAATAATAATCGTCAGACAGATAATGCACATCAAACTGGAACAGAAGACGGTCATATTTCCTCAGTTCTTCGTTCTCCTGCCTTGGATCCTTCCGGTTGCTTGCAAATGCCGGATAGCCAAGGATCCAGAACCCAGCATTGGAAAACTCATCTTCCATCTCATCTGTTTCTTCTTCATCCAGAAAGTCCAAAAGATCCCATTGAAAATCACGGGCCTCCCCGCCCAGGGATTTATCCTGCCCCAAATCCCCACCTGATTTCATTCCAAACTCTTCCCTGATCACCTCTTGCAGCACCTCATAAAAACGGTAATCTTCCATACTCATATAAACCGTCCTCTTCTCCACTTTCATCAGAGCCTCTCCTGATACTGGCGTGTGCCCTTCATAGCACTTTGTGCTGTCTGGCACACCGAACCTGATAAGCTCCTCCCTGGAAATGCCATAATCCACCTGTCTGTGATACACGATACGGCAGAACTCCGGATTTTCCCGGCTGCCGTATTCCATACGGAAGATCTCATCTGCGGCCCCAAAGAACTGCAGCATACCGCCCCCCGGTATCAGATCCTCCATGGGATCTTTGTCCAGATTGATCTGTGCCAGCAGTACCATCTTCTTTCCATTCGGGTCCTTTGGGTATTCTCTTTCCGGATCCCAGTAAGGGACACCGCCGACTTTCGTATCAAACAGGGTTGGCTCTTTCCTTCTGGCCTCTATAAGCGAATAGGCTGTCATAGCTGTCCGCCTCTTCATTGCCTCTGCGATCCCTTTCATATTTTTATAAATAATCTCCCACCCAGAGCGTATCCGTTCCACCTCTTTCTGTCGGCCACTCCCCCCTGATATGGTATATGCAGCCGCCTCTACCATTAAGCATGCCTTTAATTTCCTGCCATATCTCCCATGATCCATATACCAGGCCACCCATTCCTCCAATTCCTGTATTATGGTGTAGATGGAAGCAGGCATATCCCAGAGTTTCCAGATGAGAGGGCAGTTCTCTCCCATGAGGTCCTCCTCCTGCTCCGGCCTCCCTTCCCTGCTGATCCTCTTTCGGTCACGCAGGGAAAGCGAATAAACATGATCCCTTAACTGCTCCAATACAAAGAGAGGCATGCCCAGTCTGTCCACAGGGGCAAGGATCCCATTCAGCCACCGGGCAAACTCTGCCATCCTCTCTGCCCTAGTAAACCGGACAAACACATCTGCATCTGTGATATCCGGGCTGTACATAGACTTCCTCAGTTCCTCCTCACTATAGCAGTATTCCAGCTTCTTATCCAGTCTGGAAAAGCTTAAACAGCCCTGATAGATCTCCACCTCTGTTGCATGGGCCAGGTCAAACATTCTGGCCAGCAGGGCAGCCAGATTATCCGTTCGATACATGCGGAACACATCAAAGTTATAATAGGTGCCGCTCTCACCGACAGCAAAAGGAGACGGCTCAAATACCTCTTTGGGTGTATAGGCATCACCCCACCCAAAGTTCCCGATGATCTGATGTTTTTCCTTGATTTTCTTAGACAGCTCTTTCAGCCGGAACTGATATGTCGTTTCAAAATCTGGATTATGCTCCTTTGCCTGAAAAGCATAGGGATAGATCCCGCAATACAGTACACGCTCATTGCTCTTTTCCGGACCGAAACGTAGTACACAATAGCTCTCTGTCAGAAAGCTGCCTTCCTTTTGAAAGAAGTCCATAACCCCAGGACAATTTATCTCACAAAAAGCCGGAACCTCCCCAACAGGTACGGAAGAATCCCACTCCTTCTCTCTCCTGCGGTAGTCCTCATGCCGTCTCAGGGCCTCTAAGATCTTCACCGCCTTCTCTTCCTTTTCCATACCTGAAAGAGAAACCGTGCCCAGAGAAACCGGCTGGGGCTTATGAAGCCGTTCCAGCACCTCCTGTGCCCACCTCTTCCTCTCCTCTGTCTCCATCTGCCCTGATAGTCCAAATATTCCCTGTACCGGAAGTTCATGCCATCCAAATTCCCTCTGATGGTATAACCGGACTGACTGGTCTGTCACAAGTACACGCAGACAGGAATCCTCCTGTTCTGTGTAATAAACGGCCTCGATCCTTTCATACGGAGAATCCTCAGAAACGGGGTCCCCCTCTGGCAGACAAACGGCCATATTGACAGGAACTGCTTTTTTATAATACGAAGAATCCCCAGTATAATCCGAAGTCTGTACCAATTCTTCTCCGGATGCCAGCATCCGGGCGATGAGCGGAATGGTCGACGGATACAGGACCAGCCCTGACAGCCGTTCTTCAATTAATTCCCGGGCCGCCATCTGGTCATCTTCTTTGATTTCAGTAATGGCAAGCAGGAAGAAAAACTGTTCCGTCTTCTGAATCTTCCCCGCCATGTCAACAAATTCCCTAAAGGGATACATGGGATGGCAGACAGGCTCTCCCTCCAGAATATACAGGCAGTAATGCAGATGAAATTCTACTCTCAGGCTCTTCCCGTCTGGCAGACAGAATTCCACGGCTGCGGGCGGCACATTTTTCCTGTCAGATCCATGCGCAGCAGGATAGCCCACAAACTGCCTGATCCACTGCTGGGCAGGATAATAGGTATATTTGATATATGCGGGCAGATAACAGCCAGAACCCAGCATATATAATGAGGATGTAGATTCTGTGCCCGAATCCAGCTCTGCCCTGCGGAATCCAAATCCCACCATCAGATAATAATACCAGAAATCACGGTTGTCATCGTTGATATCCTCGATGGATGTGGTTCCAAAGCCCAATGGCTGCAGGCCATCGATATCCCGTATTCTCCGGTTAAAGGCTAAGGACTGGATCAGGCTCTGTATCATAATGGAAACCTTTTGTGCATCCTCCCATCTGCCCTCCTTCTGTCCCTCCGTATAAAAATCAATAAGACGCTTCGCCAGGGATTCCGGTACCACCATCCGTTTGTAGAGCTCACCGAACATCCGGTCAAACAGCTCCTTTGAATACTGGATCTTCACCCATTCCGGGCGGGCGAACAGTTCCCGGACACGGTCTTTTATTTCTTCCGTCTCTTCATAGATCCCCTTGTCATAGTCCGAGTGGTTGTCCGCATCAATCTTTGTCAGATCCCTGTACCAGTTCCTCTCCATCTGAACTCGGCTCTCCGCCCCATATAATACCTCCTCCATATCAGGGGTTCTTTTAAGGATTGCCTGACGCAGAGGACCATAGATCTTCTTACTGCTGCTGTGTTCCACATTCTTCAGATTATATTCTTTGTACATATATTCTAAGACACATGCCGGAATCTCCTCCGCCTGAACCCAGAACGTATACAGACGGATCAGGCAGACACTTCGGGTCTCTTCATAGACTGTATGGCTTCCTTTTCCATTCTGTTCATACAGATGATTGACGCAGCCACAGGCCAGTATCCTTTCCCATCTATCCTTATTTCTCAAAGTCAGGAGGTTGTTCCGGTTGAGGCTGCGCAGGCGTATATAATCCGAAAAAGAACGCAGCCGCACCAGATTTTCCGGCTTATACAGAATGCGGACAGGCAGGGACCCCCGCCCAGACTGTCCATTCCAAAGAGATGCCGCACATTCCCTTCCATAAAAACTTCCTATGGCACTTGCCTCATACTGGCCCTGGCCGGAAAGAAAATGATTCATCTCCTCTGGCAAAAGGGCATAGGCGATAGCGAGTTCAAGCAGAAAAGGGGATGGAAGGGCATCCGCACTATAATTACCTTCCATACTCCATGCGGAAAGATATTGGAGCATTCCCCTGGCAAAGCCCTCCTCATACTGTTCTTTTAGAAATTCCTCTGACAGGAAAAACTCCTTCCACACCGCTGCCCTCGGTACCTTTCCAGACTCCCTGGCGCCCTCAAAAATAGCAATGAATGCTTTTAGCGCCCCCTCTGCCATGCTTTCCTCCACCTTTGCTTCTTCTGCCTGCTGCAGACGCTCCAGAAGGGAGGAAGAAGACTCAGACCCTGGCTGTTCATCTTGTTGTTTATTCTGTTGTGCTTCATCCCAGTCTGATATCTCCCGCGGGACAGAAACCGTCATTCTCTGTCCCGGCTCCCTTCTTCCCCCTGCCGATGCATATGCCAATGCCTCCTGATATGCCTGGTTCAGCCTCGCAAACTCCTCCGGGTTCTCTTCCATATGGCACATTTTGGATCTGGCAGCATACGCAGAACGCACTTCCCTTTTCTCCTTCGTTGGCTCGATGCCAAGGATATCCCAGCAATCACTCATCCTCTTCCCCTCCATCCTCATAATACTCCATATCGTAATCTGAGGGCAGATTTAGATCTGCTCCGTCCAGCCCTTTCAATTCCCCATCAAACAAATACTCTTCTTCGGAGTCCTGAAACTCCTCAATCCTGGTAAGCTGCCGCCTCGTCTCCTCTATCGTCCGTCTGACGATATGCTGCCTGCCGCTCTGCAGCCCCTCCACAAACCAGTCAATAAGATATCCTGTCTGTTCCCGTCGGCGTCCAAGGCTGTTTTCATAGTGTGCCACAAGCCGGGCCAGGAGTTCCTGATTCTCCTCTCTCTGGATAGGCGGGATCAAAAGCTGCTCCATTTCCTTCTGGTAACGCTCCAGCTCTGCCTTGCTGAGATTCTGGTTGGCAAGGAGGATGTGGTTGCGGACATTCTGGGAATTCACTACTTCCACATACAGGATCCCATTAATATCATATGTAAAATATACCTGAATCCCCTCCTGCCCTGCTGGTCTTGGCTCCACCGGGATCCTGACCTCTCCCAGGAAGAGATTGTCTCTGGCATAATATTCTTCCCCCTGATAGATACGCACCACGATCTCCTTCTGATAATCTCCCAATGTCACCAGTCTCTGGCAATGCGAGGCAGGAAGGGTGGAATTTCGCTCAATCATAGGGAGCATATAGCCCTGCTGGCTTGTCTCCCTGTGCCAGCACTCTACCCCCAGAGTAAAGGGGCATACATCCGTCAGCATCATATCCCGGATATCCTCATTCCGGCTGCGGATGCCCGTATACACCCCGGCGCCCATGGCCACAACCTTGTCCGTCTCTCCCAGCACAACGGGTTCCTTGCCCAATAGTTCCGCCAAAAAACGGCTGACGATGGCTAACCGGGAAGAGCCGCCTACCATCACCAGATCATCGATGTCTGACACCCTGGCTCCGGCATCCTTTAAAAGGTGCAGAAATAGTTTTTTGATCCTGGTAAATAACGGCATACAGATCTCAAATAAAGTATCCTGATCCAGAACCATATAATGATCCACACCGTCTGCGCACAGTTCCATCCTGGACTCTGGCTCCGTCTCCAGTTTTTTCTTAGCCTCTTCTGCCACTTTCTTAAGCGCCGCCTGCTCAGGCAGGGCAAGCTTCTCCCATTGCAGGCCATTTTCCTGACAGAAATATTCTGCCATAAGCTGGTCGATATCATCACCACCAAGATAGTTGTCACCTGCCACTGCCACAATCTCTATAATATTATCAAAGCATTCCACATAAGAGAGATCCAGCGTGCCGCCCCCAAAATCAAATACCAGAAGTGTCTTATCCTCTTCCCCATAATCCATGCGGTATGCCAGTGCTGCAGCAGAGGGCTCGTTAATGAGACGCTCCACAGGAAGTCCGGCGATCTTCGCAGCCTTTTTGGTATCGCTGCGTTGTTTGTCATTGAAATAGGCCGGAACCGTGATGATCGCTTCCTCAACCTCTTCTCCCAGAGCATATTCCGCATTCTTTCGAATTCGTTCCAGCACCATAGCAGACAGCTCCATAGGTGTATATATCCTGTCTCCGAGAATATACTTCTTATCCGTCCCCATAAACCGTTTAAAGGAACAAACCGTCTGGCTGCCATGTGTCAGCAGGCGCTCTTTCGCCGGCTGGCCGGCAACCAGTCCTTCCCCCTCTATGTAGCCGACTACACTGGGGAACAATACCTGTCCCCCCTCATCTGCGATCAGCCGGACTTCTCCCTCTTGCCAATACGATGCCAGACTGTTGGTCGTCCCCAGATCAATCCCTATAATTGCCATAATATCCCCCATTATAAATAATTTACAGCGCACTAACGCGCTCCCACAATTCTGTTTACCATTTTACCATAAACCTTTTTCCTTTTCAATGAACCCCGAACATCCCTCCTCCATAAAATGGTAACAGATGTATCTATGAACAGGAGGAAACCCATCATGAACCAGGTGAGGAACACCATAAAAGCCGACATCGCACATCAAAAAGGATTTACTGGTAATGGAGCTGGCATCGCCATTGTTGATACTGGCCTGTCACCGCATCCGGATTACCGTGACCGCATCGCTGGCTGGTATGATGCAGTGAACCGAAGGCGTTTCCCCTATGATGATTCCGGACATGGCTCCCATGTAGCAGGCATCGCAGCCGGAAATGGCCATGCTTCCGGGGGGATCTACACCGGTATTGCCCCAGAAGCCCATCTGATCGGTGTAAAGGTACTGAACAGCAAAGGAAATGGCACCATTGCTGATATCATGAATGGGCTGGAATGGATTCTGTTCAACCAGAAAAGGTTTCAGATCCGCATTGTAAATATCTCCATTGGTGCCAATGACCAGAAAGAATATCATGAAAAAAGTGACTTTGTGCAGAAAGTAAATGAGCTGTGGGACCATGGCATTGTAGTCACTGCTGCCGCCGGCAACAAAGGTCCTGACCGCCACACGATCAGTGCACCGGGCAATTCCAGAAAAGTCATCACCGTAGGTTCCATCGATACCTTTCCGGCAGAAAGGCGCCGTTCCTCCGGGAAAGGAAAACACGAAAACCACTCTGGTGCGGGCCCCACCTCCTCCTGCATCAAAAAACCAGACGTCGTAGCTCCTGGTTCCCGTATCATAAGCTGTGCCAGCCTCCAGAGCCTCCGAAACGGACACCCCTATTCCATCAAAAGCGGCACCTCCATGTCCACTCCCATTGTCAGTGGCGCCATTGCCCTCCTTCTGGGGCAATATCCCGATATGACGCCCAGAGAAGTAAAGATACGCCTGAAAAATACGAGTACGGACCTTCATCTGCCCCATGAAAAACAGGGATGGGGAATGCTTAATATAGAAGCATTATTGTCCTTGTACAATGAGCCATAAAAACCGTTTTTCCATACTATCGCCCCAGTTTCCCAATCATCCACTCCAATTCTTCTTCGGTTATCGGCTTCGAAGAAAATCCTGCCTGCTCAAGTATGGAAGCTGCCCGTTCCAATTCCTGCCCTTCCGGCCGCCAAACTCCCTTCGTCACAAGCCGCTGCAACTGTCCCCTGTAGTTCATCTCTTCTGCCAGTCCCCTGTCCCGCCGGATCTGCCGACGAATATAATTATGATAGCGCATGATCAGGCGGTCACTGCTGCCCGCCCTCCGGTACCTGCAGTACCACAGCATCCGCCGCACTGCTGTTCTGCCCAGAAGAACAAATAATACGCATGCCATCAAAATAGCAAGGGATACTCCTGCATACCGCCCAAAAGACGCCAGACGGTCACTTCCTGTCTGCAGGACCGCGGAATCCCCGCCAGTTTCCATACCCTGGGAACCACTGCCTCCGGCATCACTGAGAAGAAAATCAAAGAACTGCTGCAGCAGGCCTCCGGACTCTCCTGTCCTGACAGAGACTGGCGTCACATCAACAGCATGCCATCCCTGAAACCAGTCATAGATCTCCACCCACGCATGGGCACTTGCATCTGTGACTTCTACTGATACCACTGCAGTCTCACCAATGGGTGTATAACCATCATAATAATCTTCATACCTTTCCTCTGACAGTACCGTTCCATCTTGTGAGATATCAGAGGGATCAATGGCATATCCCTCCACATACCGTGCCGGAATCCCCAGATAACGGAAGACAAGAACCGCCGCACTGGCAAAATGGACACAGTACCCCCTGCGGTTCTCTGTCAGAAAATAATTGACAAAATCTTTCTGGTAAGGCGTCGCCCCTGGACGAAGGGTATAGGGAATATTTGCCTGAAAATATTCCCGCAGCTTTTTTACCGCAGTATCTGAATCCATGCCTCTCTGCAGTCCCGCCTCCTCACAGAACTGCGCAATCACCTCCTGATTGTCCTCTGGTATCACATAATGCTCATTATGGACCGTGTCTCCATAAGCCCCAATTCGGTTTGACACATAATCATTATTGTCCCCATGCAGCAGATAATATTCGTACTCTCCTGTACTCCCCAATGCCACCTTTTTCGACACATCCAATGAATAATATGGCAGGTACACCTCCTCTGCCGCCGCTACATTGGTAACCTTCATACGGCCTTTAGCAGACATCTCATCCCCTGACCTGTATCTATCCTTATATGCCCATTGAGTCGCATCTTCCTGTTCTGATAAAGGCTGTCCCCATACATCCCTCAGGGTATTCCACTTATTCTGCACCGGAAGGTACTTATCCCCTGTAAATGACTTCAGATACATACGGTCCATGCTATATGGCACATAGGTCACTTCCAGATCTGTCTCATAGTCATGCTGTATGGCACTGACTCCCCCCAGTGTACCACTTGACAGCCCCCCGGTATTTGGATAGCGGTTAAAAAGGCCCATGATACCGACCAGCGTTAAACTTTCCATGACATCCATAGTCCCGGCCTTCATTGCGCTGGCAGAACGGACTCCGGCATATCGCTCTCTGGGAAGGAAGATACCCAGCAAGGAGACCAGGATAAAACTCAGCGCTGCCATCACTGCCACCATCTGAACCATTGTCTTCCCTGCATACACATAGGTAATCCTTTTTCTTTTCGCATCCAACCGGTAACGTTTGTTTTGGAGTGACAGGCTATAATGGCCGTTTTTCCGAAACATAAATGTAAGGAAAAAACCGCCTGAGAGCATCCATACATAGAGGGTAGAGGGCTCTCTCTCAAAATAGAGCGGGATAAAAAGAGCGGCTATGCTGAAAATACCCACTGCCAGATATCTCATGCGGCGGGAAACCAGCACATTCATTATGATCCCTGCCACCCATCCGACATAGCACATGGCAATCGGTATTGTCACACTTCGGTTACTGATCTGCTCTGTATAACTCTTTTGGGCATTGCTTTCAAAAAAAATAGAGGCACGCCGTGAGAGTTGATTTGCCACAGCAAAAACACCGCTGCTGATATAGCGGCGAAGCCAGACCGCAGAAAAAAGCATACCAAAGAACAGCAGGAAATATCCGATATTCTGCCACTTCTTGTTATAATAGAGCAGAGAACAAAAAAGCGCCCCGGCTAAAACCCCCAGATGGATGATCCACCAGGCGCACTGAATGTCAAGAGAAGTAAGAAAACAACCGATCCCTCCCATAACAATCAGGTATATAAGAAACCCTTTTAACAGCAGCGTCACAATGCGGGGCTCTTCTTCTCTCATCTCTTCCGTGCAGAGGTGAATCCCTTCTGCCAGTAGATTTTCTCCACTCTTTATTTTCTTTCGTCTCATTCTATGCATTCTCATGCAGCACCACCTGTACTTCCCCTTCTTCTGCCGCCAACATCACATAAGTTCCCAGATATGGATAACTATTCACCATATACCGTTCCCACTGGTCATTATTTCTCATAGATACCGGAATATCGTAGATCCGGCAAAATGACTCTTCCATCTCATCCCTTGTGGAAAAACGGCTCTCATCCCATTGATAGAGATTCTGGTTCCACAAGATCAGACAGACAGGAATATGAAGTTCCATAAATGCCTGTGCCAGATGAAAGGCATATACCAGTACCTGTTCTGCCAGTTTCTTCTCCTCGCCCGGACACAGCACCATCGCCATCTCACTGCCAGCCATGGATACCCGTTCCTTCACCATAAGGATATCTTTTTTCGCTGACAGTTTCCAGTGTATATCACGAATGCGGTCTCCCGGTGCATATTCCCGTATATCACTGACCTCAGCAAAATCATTTCCCCGTTCCGTGCTTTCTTCCGTCTCAGAGAGCCCGGACATATAACCTTCCACTTGATCGGGCTCTGTTGTCCCGGCTTTCGGTATCACATCAATCTCCCTGGCAAGGCAGACGGGAATCCGTATACAGACTAAGCCCATGACATCCTGCAGCACAAGAATATCACTGGAAATGCAAAAATGCCCCAGATCTGTGATCTGGAGCGGCAAGGTAAGAACCTCATCCCCATGCAGCCTCACTGGCATACACAGGCTGCGCTCTGACTGTTCTCCCCAGAAGGTATTGTCAAACCGTATCCTCCATTCTGCATCCAACGCCAGCCACCATGATGAGTTCTGAAGCCGGCAGGTCAGAAGAACCGTATCTCCCGGACAGGCTCTCTCCTGTCCGGTTCCCATCTGGGCATGAACTCTTCTGGCAAGGTAAAGAAGGCCTGCTGCTGAAATCATCGGCCACACAACAAGCAGGCCCATAACGGCCAATAAAAAATAACTGCGCAAAAAGGCAAAAAGGAAGATCTCTGCCAATAGAAGAACCACATAACCGATGCATCTCATCAACCGTAATTGTATTTTTCTCTCTTTACTCATTATTTCCTCCGCCAGCCTGGCTCAATGTCACTAATAAAGAATGGGTTCAAATTGGCGACGCCCAGCTAACTTCTGGGGCTCTTCACCTCATGAAGCAGCACATTCAGACATTCCCCCACGCTCTTTCCCTCAGCCCTTGCCCGGGAACTGAGTTTCACACGGTGTCCGAGAACCGCTGGCAGGACATGCTGAACATCCTGTGCTGTCACGAAATCTCTTCCCCGCAACAATGCCATGGCACGTGCCATGCGCAGAAGCGCAATGGCCGCCCTTGGGCTGGCACCGGCAGAAAATAATTCCTGCGACCTCGTTTTCTCCACCAGTCCCGCCATATATTCATAGATTTCATCATGTACATAAATTTTCTCTGTATCCTGCTGAAATCCACACAATTCATCCAGGGAAACCACTTCCTTCAGCTCCCCCGCCATGTTCCAGACCTCTCCCTTCAGCAGTGCCACCGCATCTGCGTGGGAGGGATACCCCATAGAAAGACATACCATAAACCGGTCCATCTGTGACTCCGGCAGCATCTGCGTACCAGAGGAGCCGCTTGGATTCTGTGTGGCGATCACAATAAATGGGATCGGCAGCTGCCTTGTCTCTCCTTCCACACTTGCCTGACGCTCCTCCATTACTTCCAATAGGGCCGACTGTGTCTTTGGTGAGGTACGGTTGATCTCATCTGCCAGAAAGAGGTTGCAAAAAACCGATCCCGCCCGGAAATCAAATTCCTTTGTCTGATTATTATACATCGAGAAACCAAGCAGATCACTGGGAAGTACATCCGGAGTAAACTGTACTCTGTGATAATCCAGGGAAAGCACTCTGGCAAAAGTAGTGGCCAATGTCGTTTTCCCCACTCCGGGAATATCCTCCATCAGTATGTGCCCGCCGCCAAGAATGGCAGCCAGCACCAGTTCCACCACATCTTCCTTTCCCTTAATGACCTTATTTACCTCGTCCTGAATCTGCTTCAGGGCATCCTGTTGTGCCATTCACTCCACCTCACTGTTTACAGGTTCCAGATATCCCTGTTGTACTGTTCTATCGTGCGGTCAGATGAGAAAAATCCTGCCTTTGCAATATTCACGAGCATCTTCTGCGCCCAGGAACGGCTGTCCTCATAATCTGCATAGGCACGTTCCTTCGCCTCCACATAAGCATTAAAATCCGGAAACGTCATAAACCAGTCTTTGGCAATCAGCTCGTTATACAGATTCAAAAGACGCTTTCTGCTGCCAATCTTCAGCATCTTCTTTCCAATGATAAAATTCACTGCCTTTTTCAGATCTTTATTCCATTCATAATAATCCCTGGAATGATAATCCCCCCGTTCATAGCGGGCAATGACTGTATCACTGTCCTCACCAAACACATAGATATTCTCGTCTCCCACCAGTTCATGGATCTCCACATTGGCGCCATCCTCTGTTCCTAGTGTCACAGCACCATTCAGCATAAATTTCATATTTCCTGTTCCGCTTGCCTCTTTAGAAGCCAGAGAGATCTGTTCTGAGATATCACATGCGGGGATTAGTTTCTCCGCTTTCGTGACATTATAATTTTCTACCATAACAACACGCAGATACGGACTTACCTGAGGATCATTCTGGATCAGTTCCTGCAGGCAGAGGATCAGATGAATGATATCTTTGGCAATGGTATATGCCGGTGCTGCCTTGGCACCAAAGATCAAAGTGATGGGACGTGCCGGTTTCTTCCCCTTCCTGATCTCTCTGTATTTATGTATGGCATACAGAGCATTCAACTGCTGCCTCTTATATTCATGCAGACGCTTGATCTGGATATCAAAGATAGAATCTTCATTCAGTTCGATCCCCTGGGTCTCTTTCAGATAAAGAGCCAGTCTGTGCTTATTTGCCTTCTTGATCTCCATCAGGCGGTTCAGTACCCTGTCATCTTCTTTATATTCCAGTAGTTTTTCCAGCTTAGCGGCATCTTTCTTAAACTCACCGCCGATGGTCGCTGTCAGGAAATCTGTCAGCTCGTGGTTGCAGTGGAGCAGCCAGCGGCGGAAAGTGATGCCATTTGTCTTATTATTGAACTTATCCGGATACAATTTATAGAAATCATTTAATTCACTGTTTTTCAGGATCTCTGTGTGCAGATATGCCACACCATTTACACTGTGTCCATAATGCATATCCATATGCGCCATATGGACTCTGTTCTCTTTGTCAATGATCGCCACTGCCGGATCGTTGTATTTCTTCGTAATCTCCTCATCCAGCCTCCGGATCACCGGAACAATCGCCGGCGCCACCTCTTCCAGAAATGCCATAGGCCATTTCTCAAGTGCCTCAGCAAGGATTGTATGGTTTGTATAGGCACAGGTATCTGTTACGATCTGCACCGCCTCCTCCCAAAGAATCCCCTCCGCCAGCAAAAGACGGATCAATTCTGGTATCACCATAGATGGGTGTGTATCATTGATCTGGACCGCAGCATAATCTGCCAAGTCATGAAGATTGCTCCCCCGCTCCTTCGCCTCAGCAAAGATCAGTTGTGCCCCGCAGCTCACCATAAAATATTGTTGGTACACGCGCAGCAGGCGTCCCGCTTCATCGCTGTCATCCGGATAGAGGAATAATGTAAGGTTCTTCTCAATCTGTGTCTTATCAAAATCAATCCCCTTTGCCACAAGAGATTCATCCACTGAGTCCAGGTCAAAAAGGTGAAGGCGGTTCGTTCCATTGTCATACCCTGTCACCAGAATATCATACATCACTGCCGGTACATCAAACTTGCCGAAAGACACCATAAATTTCCTGTCGCTCCGCACCAGCCAACTGTCCTCTTCCATCCAGGGATTCGGTTTTTCCTTCTGGCGGCAGTTCTTAAACTTCTGGCGGAACAGCCCATAATGATAGTTCAGTCCCACACCATCCCCCGGAAGCCCCAGTGTGGCGATGGAATCAAGAAAACAGGCTGCCAGCCGTCCAAGACCGCCATTGCCAAGGGATGGCTCCGGCTCCCGGTCCTCATAGACAGACAGGTTTTTCCCCGCCCTTTCCAGTTCCTCTGCAACCTCATCATAGATTCCAAGATTGATGAGATTATTGCTGAGCAGCTTTCCAATGAGAAATTCTGCCGATATGTAATACAATTTCTTTTTCCCGCCCCTGTTTTCCCTAGCTGCTGCCTTTTCCTGCACAAGCTGCAGCAGGGCACGGTAAATTTCCTCATCCTGGCACTGTCTCAGGCTCTTTCCGTACTCTCTTGATACTATTTGTTCTAACATTTTACTTTACCTCGTTTACCATATTCTACTATACATTTTATATTTCTAATTATACACAATATATGAATAATATGCAAATATAAAAATCTCCCTTATTTCTGCACATTATTTTATATCGTTTCCCTTATGATTACAAGCACGTAGCAGGAGAAAAAGAAGCGATTGGAGAAACAACGTGAAAAAGTCACAAAGATGTGGTATAATGCCTTATATTGAAAGCGACAAATCGAGATTTCTGTAAGATTTTCGCACTGCAAGGAGAAATTGTGATGGCGAGATACACAAATAAGTTGAAACTCACGTTATGGGTCTCTGTCGTATATGTTTTATCGTTTATATGCTATGTACCTACATTGCTAGAACAGAACGGAATTATCATTCCCAATGGATTATTGTACTTAAAATACTTATATGTGTGTATTCCCACTATGGCTGCTATTTTTCTGCTGATTTGCGAGCAGAACATTAAGGTGTACTTTACGCGGATGTTTTCAGGAAAAATAACAATCAAATATATTTTAATAGAGGTTATATGTATGGCTGTAGGTATATTTGATTCTTATTGCTATTCGTTCATAGTAAAAACTGACGTATTTAAAAATATATATTTGACAGTAATATCACTATTAACAAGCTGTATATACCTGCTAATAACAGCGTTTGTTGAAGAAATAGCGTGGAGAGGATTTCTGCTAGAACGACTTCCTTTTAAGAAAATCAAAAGTGTTCTTTTTGTTGGTGTCATTTGGGCAGTGTGGCATATACCAATGTGGATAATCAGAAATTCATTGAGCATGGAACAAATTGTCTGTCTTTGTATATGGACATTACTTGTTTCCATTGTTTTGGGAATAACCTATTATCAATGCAGAAATATATTTCTTATTGCCATTATGCACGCAACTTTTAATATCTGTTATTTAGCACCAATACAATATAACATTGTTGTATTAGCAACCATATTTTTTGTTGGTACTCTATTGTATAAAAAATTAGAC
Source organism: uncultured Clostridia bacterium (assembly GCA_947643415.1). Lineage (GTDB taxonomy): Bacteria > Bacillota > Clostridia > Lachnospirales > Lachnospiraceae > Eubacterium_F. The sequence continues at coordinate 45,628 of CANRWA010000022.1, forward strand.
AAAAAAATATTCTCTTGATAACTTCAAGTACGGGCAGCCTCCCTGTATGGTTACACCCCTCTCGGCAGGCTGTTAAGGGAGTACCGTCCTATGATCGACACGCAACGAGGAATATCAGAGAGACAGATAAATGTGATGGCTCTATTGGTAATGACTGTTCCCGGTGTTATATGTGTAATGATGTGCAGGGCGATGTTCCGCATTTCGCCTAAATAAGATGTGGTATTATATTTAATGATGTGGTATACTGCTAATGTTGTTGTAAGAGACAATCATAATTTGCAAGGAGAACATTATGGCAAAAAATGATAATGCACATTCTGTTAGATTAGCAGATAGCTTAGAAAGACATATTGGATATGATACGGCAAGGGAATTTGAAGTCAATTATCCATAATGATATGTCTGATATATTTTCAAAACTTGCAGACGCAGATGCAATTGTATTATCTTCCCCTGTATATTTTTATTCTCTGACAGCACAGATGAAAATATTGAACTGTTCGACACAGATGAAAGCTGGCAGAGCGAAATCAGACATTTCGCCCGCCTCCTCAGTGCAAAATGTTTCGGAATGGAGGAAAAGATGCAGTATACAACACATTACCAATCACCAATCGGTGGTATTCTTCTTGCCGCTGACGAAACAGGACTGACCGGGCTATGGTTTGATGGGGAAAAATATTATGCAGACCATCTTGACCCGGAACATGAAGAAAAAGGCACAGCAATCCTTGAACAGACGAAAAAATGGCTAACCATCTATTTTTCGGGCAGAGAACCAGATTTCCTGCCTCCCATCCATATGATTGGCACCCCTTTCCAGCTTTCCGTCTGGAAAATCCTGCAAAAGATACCCTACGGAAAAACCGTCACTTATGGGGAAATTGCAAAGGAGATAGCTGTACAAAAAGGGCTTTCCCACATGTCTGCGCAGGCAGTAGGTGGCGCAGCAGGGCATAATGAAATCTCCATTATCGTCCCCTGCCACAGAGTAGTCGGAACAAACGGAAGCCTTACAGGATATGCCGGAGGGATCGACAAGAAAGTGAAACTGCTGACTTTGGAAAATGCGGATATACATACATTTTTTATCCCGACGAAAGGAACAGCCTTATAATACTAGTTTACCAAGTTGCTCTTATAGTAATGTTCCTCTATCTCCTGCTCCAACATCTTCCGTTTCAAAGCACTTTCCTCCGCCAATTTCTCATATTCAGCGTGCTTTGCTTCTCTTGCTTTGCGTGCCTCTACAAATTCAGATGATGAAACGGTAATCCGTCCAGGACCAGTAACAGTACAGTTCCGCACATCCCCATTTTCATCCAGATCAAACACATAGCTTTTTCCTGCCTGATATTCTGCTACATTATAGCCATAAGATGCTGCCACTGTGTTATCCCATCGGTCATAATCCTCCTTCCATGCCTGCAGTTTTGCCATTATCTGCCGGGCATACTCAGGATCTGCATCCATCCTCTGCTGCAAACTTTCCGGTACAAGGATTGCGATCCGCCCAGAACCTACACTGTTATAATTCCTTTGCAGGTCACTACGCATCTGCGATGGATTTGCGCCTTCAGGTTTCCAATCATTTAAAGCATCCGCACTTGTATTCCTATCAAAAAATTCCCAAAATGGAAAGTCATTTCTCTGCCAGTTGCCAGAAGAAATATTGGCATTTCCCACATGGGTTATGACATCGTATTGTGGAAAAGCATCTTCAAAATTTGTTGCGCCTGCTTTTCCGGTGCTATATGCCCTGCTAATAGCTGAAATACCATCTGTAGCGCCTGCCATTTTCTTTGCATAAGCCGTCTGAAAAGCACTTGCTGCCGTTTTATCCGTTATTTTACTTATGCGTTTCTCATAAGATTCACCCATATAGTGATCAGCGGCAGTTGTCCTCATTTCATTTTCACTTCTCAATGAAGCCTCCTTCTCTGCCGCTTTCACTGCCGCAATTTCCGCAAAACTTCCGTCAACATTCTTTTCTGCCATTGCACTGATATGGTTGTTTATACCATATTCCCACAGTTTACCTGTCACTCCAAAATCCATCTTCTCTCAATCCTCCATTCCTTTTTTACACCAGAAAAATGCTGCTTTTGCATTCTTCCGATGTGAAAAGAACATTTAAAAGCTCTTTTCACATTTTTCATCATGGACAGAATGAACACCCTGCCCTTTACCATATCATAAATAACCTTCATCAAATTTCAAGTTATTTCATCTTCGTTACACTTTTTATATCGTCAAGAAAAATCCGTTTTTCGGGTATATGGAATGAATCACCTACTTTTCGGGAACGAAAGGAAAAAACTTTTCCAAAAAATTCTTCTCCAGAGCATTACGACCAGCATCTGCCTATATCCTAAATGTTCCTATCAAATTAAGTACATGAACAGTTTCTACTTTACTTATCGTATTTTTTCATCCTGACGGTCATAGATATGGCGTGAAGTACCGAATTTAGGGGGTGAAATATTTTTCATAGCCTGTCACAAAGATAATAATGCTCTTTGTGTTTCCCTGTTCCTTCTGCCGGATATGATTTGCAACGTCCATTCCCGATATTTGCCGCTTTATCATCATCACAAACCGCTATTTTCATGATTTTAATAATTTCCTTTCTCTTTTATGAAATATCAGGCAAAAGCCTTATCATTTTTATATCGGCTTTTTATTTTTCTGTATGATTGGAACGGATGCCAAATACGGAAGCAACTCTGCCAATGCAATTTTAGTGACAAGGAAAAAAAGCTGCTGGTCAGACTGCTAAATATAATTACAGGGCGGACATTTCACTGACCACACTGTTTTCGTTATTTCTTTGTCTTAATTTTTATATATTTTGACCACTTACCCGACAGCCATTTCACCCCTGCTTTGGTATTGATCTTTTTCTTCTCCCTGCGCCGGATATAGTAAGTCTTCTTTGGCTTTAATTTCTTAATGGCAGTAATTGGCTTATAACCACTCTTACCATTTTTATTATAATACTTCTCCACTGTGACCGCTTTCTTAAATTTCTTATTTGTCGCATACTGCAGGGAAGAACCAAGACTTGCCCGTGAGTATCGCCCTTTGATCTTCGTTCTGCCGATCACTATTCTTTTCTTATTAATCTTATGGTTCAATGACGGCAAAAATACCCGTCTGGATAAAACCTTCCCCTTTTTGCCGTTTTTATCTGTCGCCTGCACCTTGATATCCAGCGCCGTATATTTCTCAATATACTTTCTTTTTATGATCAAGCTGTTTTTCTTATAATTCCCGTCGGACCATAATACCTTCCCTTTCTTTTTATAACGTGCCGGCGTCGCAATACTACAGGAATATGAAGCATTGTTTTTCCCCTCATTCCAGCTCATCTTAATTTGATCCTTTACGACATCTGCCACATTAAGATTCGAGATATCTGTTACCTTATAGGGCGCCTTTTTGATATATTTTGTCTGCACATACAGCTTCTTTCCGCTAAAATATACTGCAGTCCAACTGGCATCTGACTCCGACGGAAACATCTCGATCTCTGCGTCTCTGGTAAGAACGCCAACCTGTTCCGAGCTGGTGGATTTCGACTTATAGGCATATACCGATTCGTTTTTCTTTACGTTTATGATCACGCCCGGCACAGCACCCGCCGGCGTTTTTGTACCCCTGCGGGTAAAGTTTAAAAACCTGCTGTCCAGATAATAGACACCCGGCACATTATAATGCATATAATACACCGTATTATTCTGCACTTTATCGCTCCCATTAAACGAAACCTTATAATACTTCTTTGTACTGCCTGAAGCCTTTGACGATACCAGCTCCGTAGAGACAACATTCACCTGCGTCCCCACTGGCAGTGCGTATACCGGCGTATACTGTTTCTCTGTCTCATCCGGGACCGGCCGCAGGTTCACCAATTTCGTCACCGTACCCTGGCCCGCCTTCGGAATGGCATCTGCCGATTGATACGGATGGTTCGATCTCAGATTAAAATCAATCCACACCTTGCTCCTCGGAACTTTATAAAAGCCTGCCGGATGGGTCTCCAGATAAAGATCTGCCGCTGTACCCGTACATTCGTAATGGGTAGCCAACCCATTTGCGGCTTCATACACATTCCATGACTGATACCCCGGATCCCAAATCGTCGCCCATTCCTCATCGCAGTCAACCACCAGTAACTTAGCTCCTTCCCGCTCAATATACTGGGCGCCCTCAGGCATACGGTAAATTCTGTTTGTGTGATAAAAGGTTGTACCATAGTTTTCCAACACATCCTTCAAATATTCCCGGTTGTCCTGTGGATACAGGCTGCTGTTGTAGCGCACTCCCCCGATCTCAGTCCCCGGCTCCACGGCATAAATCTCTTCTGCCACACATGTATGCGTCACAGGATCCTGAAGCCATGAAGCTGCTGCCATATCATCGTCCCCGACCAGATAAGCAGAGGCAATAATCTTGGGTCGTGGATTCAGAGTGTTTATATTCCGTATGCTTCGGTAACATTTGTTTAAATATGTGGCAATCTCTTTTTCCGTCATTGCCTGCACCGGCTGTATCCCCACCGGAAAAATGAGCAAGGACAGACAGAGCAGGACAGCCAGTGTCTTTTTTAAAATTACAGAAATCTTATCCATCTTTTTCCTCCCTTCTTCACTTTATACTATTTCGTTTTCTTCCTTACCTTTGTCCATTTACCGTATGCCATCTGTCTTTTGTTGCCAGAACTGGTATAGGACTTATAGGCACGGATTCTGACATAATATTTCTTCCGGGCTTTCAGTTTCTTCACAACATACTTTTTCCCCGAAGCGTGGACCTTATATTTCTTCGCTCCCTTGAAACTTTTCTTCGTACTGACCTGAAGCTGGTAGCCATCCACACCAGATGCCGCTCTCCATGTCACAGTCAGCCTCTTTTTCCCTGCTTTTGCTTTCAAAGACCTGACCTTTGACACCTTTGGGACAGACTTGGTTACAGAAGCAGGCTCCTGGCTTGGTTTGACCGACGGACTCGGTGATGGATTTACTGCTACATCTTTGCCGCTGCTGCTCACCGTGCCTGCCAAACGGATCATTTCCCCATTAAGCGCAGTAAGATCTACATTGCATACCGGACGCACGCCAAAAAGCCAATCGGTACCGATGCCATTTGATTGGACACTCCCCCAGTTGCCCACATAGGCAACATTAGACATACTATTTCCAGGCGAACGCAGGCACCATGAAGTGTTACCTGCATATTTCTGATTTCGGTCTGCATATAATGTACCCATCGCTTTGGCATAAGTACTGCACCCTGCAAATCGAGCCTCATTTCGCCGTTCGCATCCCATTCGCTGTTTGGTCTGGTAAGAAGTTCCTCGTAGAGATTATCATCCACAATCAGATCCCCAGCCTTCCGAATAGTGCTGTCAATCTCTGTATAATTTTCACTCTTTTCTGTGTCAACAACCTCTGCCTGCGGGTAACTGCCAAAGTATACACTGTCCCACATAACTTCCTGGCCAGACGCCATCTTGTCATTTTCTACGATCTTCGGTGCAGACACAACGACTGCCGGATTCTTTAACTCTCCGCCCTCTTCTGCCAAAGCAGATAACGTAGTTCCTGCCGGAAATATTCCGGCCATAAGGGCGCAAACAAGTATGAGTGCTCAGCGTTTTCTTGCTTTTTTCATGTTTTTTATTCCTCCTGTTTTCTTAATATTATGAAAAATTATAATGTGGATTAATATTTCCAATTTGATTATAGCACTTCTCCCGCTGCTGTTTTTCGATTTGGCCTGAACTGCACATATACGGCGCGAACGGTGCAGACGGCAAATGGATGGAAGCCATTCACTCCTTATAATTACCATTCATGTCAGAACAAAGAACAGAGCTGAAAATTATGCTATTATGGTTTTAATATTAATAATTCATAAGTAGTCAGGCGGTATCTGTTTACCCTCTGGCCAGTAAGGAGGAATGATAATGATAACAAAAAAATTAAGTTTCCCATAACAATACTATTATTAGCAGCGCTGCTGCTCTCTAAGCCAGGTATCCCTGTACCGGAAATATCTGGCAAAACCTCCGAAATCTCCATACAGAGCAACACGGAGGAAGGAACGCCAGATACACGAACATATCCTACGCTTGATGGGGGGACACATGGGATGTGGTCCCCGGACAAAGAACTGACCATCGTCGTGTTTATCGACCCGTACTGCGGTATCGACTACAATCTTGTAAAAACACTCCGTGACATAAATTTTTCCCGGGAGAAGGTGGATATCTGCTGTATCAATGATACCATCTATGACAAAGAATTCGACAGACAATCCATGGAAAGTTCCCAAAGGCATTGTCCTAATATTACGTTCTGTTTTTGTGAGGGGGACGATTTAACCCGGGCACAACTCGCCCGCCGTCAGTATGTCAATAAGTGGGAGAAACATTCATACACTCGAACTATGGTGTTTACCGACAAAAACGGCGTTGTCAAAGATGTTCCGTACGATATGACGAGAGCGGACAAAGACCGGATCATTTCTATGGGTTTCGGAAACCTGATACAGCCGCAGACAGACACCCGCGAGGTAGAATGTGAAGTCACCTATGGGCAGACAAACGCCAGAGAGATGCTCGCCCGTATTAATCAATTCCGGACAGGAAATGATGCATGGGAATGGGATTCCTCCACTCAACGTAAAGTCTATCATACCAGCCTGCAACCACTGACTTATGATTATGAACTGGAAAAAGCGGCAATGCAGCGGGCGGCGGAGATTGTCGCCTATTATGGACATGAGCGCCCCGATAATTCTTCATACATTTCCGCTTATGATGATAAGTTTTTATCCGCCACCAACACAGGTGGAGAAAATATTGCCGCCATGTACTCCAATAATGAAAACGATGTTCTGGAGCTGCTGGAGCCACTTGCGGGAAAATGGCATTTTTCATTTTCTCCGACGAGCTTTATACAAAAAGGCCAAAGTGAAATAGGGAAAAATTGTCCGGCTGCGTATTCCCTAGGCTGCTTGACATAAAAAAGGATTCCCATTAAAATATATGTATTACGCAATTGGCACCGTTGTGCCAGAAAAGAGGGAATCCGTCCATGCGAATACATCGAATCCATGCCCTGCTGTTTACTGCCCTGATCGTCCTGTCTGCCAGTCTCATCCTGCCAGGCAGGACAGTAAAAGCCAAAAATCCGGATGATGCCGCCGGGCTGCCGGATTTTCACGCCCATATCGAATATTCCCATCAGGGTTATGTCGTGATAGGCACCTTTACCGATTTTCCAGATGATATCCGTGATATCAGTCCACTATACTCACTGGATGGGAAAACCTGGAAGGTCTGCGGTAATAACTGGGATCTTCACTGGCTGGGTGACAAAGAAGCACTGATAAAACTTCAGAACCAGACCTGCCTTTACTCAAGCAATGAACCGTTGAAAAGCTATCTGGAAGGGGAATCCGACCATTTCTTTCTGAAATTGCGTCTCACCATGAAAAATGGGCTTCACAGCGAAACCAGGACAGCCACGATCGAACGCGGTACGCCGCAGCCGCTGCCAGAAGATCTAAATGCCATTGCCACATTCGCCCCCTCTTTGTCTGTCTTCCAGCGGAAACCTTTTCTCTGTTATGGAAAATACCAGATCACGGTACGGGCAGACAGCACATCTGACGAAATCTCCGCCCTTCTGCCAGATACTCTCCCGGTAGAAGTTCAGCTTCAGAAGGGGATCAATCATGTCACAGAAGGGATCATCGATTGCCCCGTCCGATGGAAAACCCTGACACTGCCCCATCTTACAGCCGGGGAAAGTATCACCATCCTGGATGCGGCAGAAGAGATCATCACCCCCGCCGATACCATGCTGCATACACCGCTTGGCATATACCAGTTGAAAGAACCCCTGCGCATCCACCAGTACGGATTGACGGATGAAGTCAGACTGGTCGTGAACGTCGTAGCAGAAGATGCAAAACCAACTGGCGTCCTGACCGCAGAAAATACCGGTCTGGAACTGGCATTTGACCAAAAAGCCTCTGGCGCTACAGCCATCCATGCCTATTCATGGTCAGAAGGCGACAGCAAATGGACAGAGATTCACGGATGCCCCCTGCTGGAAGCGGTCAATGCCCAGCCATCCACCAAAAACAGCGGCTATACACTTATACTGCGCAATGACCAGGAACCATATTGTTCCTATCTGGCTGCAAAAACTGCCGGTCATACACCAATGCCTTTCCTGATCGCCCTGAAAATTGAAGGAGGCGTTTACGATGGCAGGGAACTAATCCTTTCATGGCCAGATACCTATGAGCTCCCTCTCCAGCTGCCAGCACTAAGCGGCTCTGGCGGAAATGAATGCAATGCCGGATCTGGCAGCACAGGCAGCAGCACCAGCGGAGGACAACGGCCGTCACTGTCCCATGATCCGGCACAGATAGAAACCCTTCCAGACAGAACGGACCATTCCGGCACAGACCAGTCAGCCCACGCCACACAGCCTCCCCGTATGGCAGAAGATATCGTAAAATCAAAAGCAAAAGAAAGGGAAAAAACGGATGACCCAGACAAAAATGACAATATAGAAGAAAAGACAAAAACTGCCACCCAGGAGACAGTCACGATGAAAAAAAATCCTCCTGCCAAAAGCAGAACTTATGCCAGCCAAAAACCGCAAGTCAAAGAAAAATCTGCCGCAAAAAGTATCTCTGGCACAAAGGAAGAAAAACCCGACCACAAAACAGACTCCGTAGAAGAAAAACCAGACCGCAAAACAGGCACCGGGGAACATAACCCCCTCCCCCTGATACCAATTGCCCTGACTGCCGGTACCGGCATCTGTATTGTCCGCATCCGGCTCAGAAAACATGCAGATGCAAACTGATTTTTTGTGTCAGCCGGACGGAAACTCCATGATAAATTTCGTCCCCTCTCCCACAGCAGACCAGACATCAATGGTGCCTCCCATCTCGCGCACAATATTATTTACGATATACAACCCCAGTCCTGTTCCAGTGTCCCTGTTCTTCTCCCCCACATAAAACCGCTGAAAAATATTAGGAAGCTCCTTTTCAGGGATACCGCAGCCCGTATCTTCGACTGTCACACAGATTTTGTCTTGCTGTACCCGGGCAGATACGGTAATACTCCCATTGTGCGGTGTTGCCCGGAGTGCATTGTAGAAAAGATTTTCAAAAAGGATATCCAGCTTTTCCGGCTGTGCCATCAGAAAGGCATCCTGTTCCGGCGGATCCACAGAAAAGTACACTGACTGAACCTCCGCCTCTCCCTGGCAGACCGCATATAGTTCAGAAAGCACATCCTGTATCGATACCCGGACACATTCCCCCTCAATCTTATCAATGTCATGAATAACAGACAATCCCTGAAGGCGGCGTGCCATCTCGCTCTGTCTTTCCTCTGCCCGGTCCAGATAGTCCCTCAGTTCTCCATCCACCCCCACACTGCTCCTGCGGATCGCCTGAATATATGACTGTGTGGCAAATACCGGCGCTTTCAGGTCATGCGCCATATCAGAAAAAAATGCCTTACGTTCCTCCAACAGCTGCGTGACCTCAACCGTACGCTTTTTTACCTGTTCTTCCAGATGATTGGTAAGTCTGTCATTTTCACACAGGATGCGGTGGCTGCGCGACACCATCATGGCGCCAAACAAAAGTACCAGAAAGAACCCGCACCATTCAAACTGCCAAAAAAACCGGATCGGCTCAAAGAGATTGGAGAAAAACAGATTCGTGGCCAGTCCTGCCCCAAACACAGTACAGCCTGCCAGTGTATATCGGGTTTCTATCCTCTGTCCCGCCGTTTTCCCCGAGGCAAAAAACACCGTTGCACAAAAAGTAAACATATAATACAGATCTGTCAGTCTGCCATGGACAAAAACTACCCATGGCCAGGCAGGGATAAACAAACTCAGCAACAACATCGCTGCAGACTGCACCAGTAAATACACCCTGATACGCTGCCATGCTTTTCCCCGTATGCCGCCCGAAGCCAGCACGGTGAGCCGTACCACACAAAAACACATACCATACAATGCCAGACTCTGCACCAGAAACCAGTATTGTATCACGGACAGTGAAAAAAGATAGACAAAATACCGGAACATATACAGAACATAACAGCAACACAGCAGTGCAAACCAACGGCTGAGCGGACCTCCTGTCCGCCAGAGAAAGAACGTAAATGCTGCCAGTACCAGAGGAAGCAGAACTGCCATGGTATAAGCCGTTCCCTGTACACGGTCCATCTGCCGGAGCATCCTCTCTGTGCCAAGGGCAGGTGGATAATACATCCCGCTGTAATACCCTGATTTTGATGATGTCTCTACCGTCAGGTCATGATCACCTGCTGTCAGCAAAAATGTGATCCGCCCACTGCCCATCCCCTGGGCCAGTGGTGCCCCATCCAGAGAAATCACATATTGGGAGGACAACTGTGGGAAATCCACAGACACAATCTGTGACGAACCATCATAGCGCAGAGTGAGCCGGTAACACGCCCTCCCATGGGGAGAGGCTGACAGATTTCCCCGCTGCAGACTGGAATATTCACCAATATAGGTGGGCAGGTCGGTCACACTCCCATCGGTAAGCAGCCAGCCATCAATCAGAAAGACAGGATCCCTGCGCCCAAGATGCTCTTCATGGAGGGTAATGACACCGGAATCCCCAAAGGGCGGCGGATTCTGATATTTATTATCCCAGTAATACAAAAATGTATAAAACAGCACCATCACGATCAAAACAACCATCGGCAGCGACCATACTCTAGCTTTTTTCATGACATCTCTCCCATATCTTTACTCAACTGCTGCCGGAATCCCTTTTATGATATGGACAGTCTGACAGTACAAACCGATAGCCCTGCCCCCAGACCGTCTCAATAAAAGAACTCCCCCCTGCCTTTTCCAGCTTCCGGCGCAGCCGGGACATATGCTTCTGCACCGTCTGCCCACCATCCCCGGTCCGATTCCCCCACACCATGGCGAAGATCTCCTCCGGTGAATAAATGCGCCCCTCATGCTGTGCAAGACACCACAGAATATCAAACTCTGCCGATGTAAGAACCAGCTCTTCCCTGCCTACCTGCACCCTGCGTTCCACCAGATCCAGAAGGAGCGAGCCAAAATGAAGCTGGGTACGGCCAGATACCGCCAGCCGGATCCGGGTCTCCACCTTCCTCCAGAAGAGTTCAGCAGGCGTATCCTTTGTAATATAATCAATACCGCCTGCAGCAAATCCTTCTATCTGCCTGTCTGTCTCAGTCAGACAGCTTAAAAATATAACAGGAACGGACAACCGTTCACGAAACCGCTCACAGATAGCAAATCCATCCTCTCCTGGCATCATTACATCCATCAGCACGCAGTCAAATATCTCCTGCTCTGCCAGCCGCAGGGCATCCTCCCCCCTCTCCGCCTGCCAGACGATACAGCCATTATGCCGCAGGACATCAGCCCAGAACATGCGGTCAGCAATTTCATCATCCACAAGAAGGATCCTCCATGGTCCTGCCTGCCGTCCAAAATATTTGTATGCATCCCGAACCTGATTCCGTCTCTGTCTGGACAGCGGAATATTCTGTCCATTTTTCATCACTACAAAATCTGTATTGACCGCCTGTATATGGTTCATATTAACAAGATAAGAACGATGCGTCTTAATATACTCTGGTCTGCCTGATAACTCTGCCTCAAAAACTGCCAATGCAGCATTCACCTCATGGATCACACCGCCCACCAGATGAAAAAATACTGTTTTATTGATCACTTCTACATATTCAAGTTTATCAAAAGACAACCGGACTACACCCTGGCGGCTCTTCAGCACCAGTCCCTGTCCATCCATCTCGCAAGTATCAGTCCGCATACTACTGCCTCCCTCAAAAAACATTATATAGGCATTTGCAAAACGCCATAAGCCACATAAAAACGGCATATTTTTTGATAAAATTTTTAACAATAAACCTCCATTTAGAACGCTGGCTTTTCGGGATAATCCGGTTTGGTACAAAGTTTTTGTAATGTAATTATACAATTTTTTTATTATGAAGTAAAGACTTTATTCCTAGTGTACTGACACATTTATATTTAGCAAAAACACTTACATAGTGGCGGCTGTA
>CANRWA010000023.1 GCA_947643415.1 uncultured Clostridia bacterium
GCATTCACAAAATAGCAGTTATAGAAACGGGTTCAAATTGGCGCCGTTGAGCTAACCCGTGATACAAACTGTATGTATCATGATAATGCAGGGCATCTAGTTACTATATCCTGATTATACCCCTCATTGATATTCAACTGCAAGACCTTTAATTCCAGTGCCGTATCTCCCTTTCCCTTCCATGAATAAGCATCAGACAGACACAGTATCCTTTTCTCAGGCTGTTCTTTCACTCCATTATATAAAACAACAAAACCAGGATTTGGCAACATGATCTGCCTTGATGAGTAAACATCCAGTTCTGATGTCAGTTTCTGATATAAATCTGCTATATACATCAAATAACGCAACGGCATATTGGGATTAAATGCAGACTGGTGTTCCAACAACGATAAATGAAAATCCAGAATACATGATAAATCAAGGGTCGTTTCACGCTTATTTCGGCGTATTACGACCCTTTAAATTCTCAATTATATTTTTACAGTACCAATGGTCTAAGGTTATAACCACCTTTCCCATCAGCCGATTTTCCTTCTTTATACATTCCCGGCATTTTCATAGATAGAGAGCATCGGCATCATAACAGCCCCAAGTATCCCACCCACAAGGACGGCAAGGAGGACGATGATCATTGGCTCCATAGCGGTTGTCAGGTTCTTCGTCGCCACAGACACCTCTTCCTCGTAGTACTCTGCCACCTTGTCTAACATCTGCTCTGTCGTACCGGTCTCCTCACCAATCCGCAGCATATGCGTCAACATCGGCGGAAACACCCCCGACGCCTCCAACGGTTCCGACATAGGAATTCCCTGCATGACCTCCTCTCTGCAGTCTTTGACAGCTTTCCGGATCACACGGTTACTGATGACATCCCCCGCAATCTCAAGGGCATCTACCAGAGGCACCCCGGACATAACCAATGTCGCCATCGTCATAGAAAACCTGGCAGAAGCATTCTTCACAGAGAAATTTTTAAACATCGGAACGAGAAGAGCCACCCGGCTGAGAAACTGTTTTCCCGGCTCGGTGCCTTTCCCCACTACAATAAAGATCACCAGACCTGCGATCGTACCCAGAACGCCCAGAATATGGCTTGTGACAAAATTACTTATATTAACGACCATCTGTGTCAGTACAGGCAGCTCCTCACCCATTGTCTCAAAGGTTTCTTTAAAGTTCGGGATAACCGTGGTCATAAGAATAATCACCACTGCAATCGCAACCACAAATACTACGATGGGATAGATCATGGCAGAACGTACCATAGATCCCAGTTTCATATCTTTGTCAAACTGGGATGTAATTCTTTCAAAGGCAATCTCCAGATTACCTGTCGCCTCTCCGGCGCGCACCATATGGACCAGAAGTTCTGGGAAGATCTTTCCTTCCTGCTCCATGGCACCGGCAAGAGATTCCCCCTTTGACACACCAGCCTGCACATTGAGCAGTGCTTTCTGCAGACTTTTGTTCTCTGTCTGTTCCTGAACCATCTGCAGGCCATCAATCACCGTCACACCTGCTGTCAGGATACTGTAAAACTGCTTGCAGAACACCGTAATATCCTTTTTCTTCACACCAGTGCCGATCTGGATATTCCAGCTTGCATCATTCAGGGAATGAGATTCCTTTATGTTCAGGACTACACTGCCATCCCCCTTTAATCTGGCAATGGCCTGTTCCTCTGACTGGGACTCCATCAGCCCCTTCTTCTCCTTACCATATTTGTCAGTGATAACATATTTATATCTCGCCATACTTTACCTCCTCTTATCCTGGTCAAATACCCCACGGCAAACTCCACTTAGTAGATCAGTCTCTTCTTAAGGTTTGACTTATCCTGTGCGAACAATATTGCATCTTCCCGTGTGATCTTCCTGTGTTCATATAATTCTGTCAATGCATCATCCATAGTTATCATCCCTGCTGATTTGCTGGTCTGTATGATGGATGGGATCTGATGGGGTTTCGCCTCACGGATCAGATTTCGTATTGCGCTGTTGGCATACATGATCTCAAAGGCAGCGACACGCCCCTTTCTGTCCGCTGTTGGAAGAAGCTGCTGGGATATGATCGCCTCCAGCAGAGTTGCTAACTGGATGCGGATCTGTCCCTGCTGGTTTGTCGGAAAAACATCGATGATACGTTCTATGGTAGGCACTGCACCTATCGTATGTAATGTCGAAAATACCAGATGCCCGGTCTCCGCTGCTGTCACCGCCGTGGCAATGGTGTCCAGATCACGCATCTCCCCCACAAGTATCACATCCGGGTCTTCACGGAGCGCTGCCCGCAATGCCCCCGCATAAGATTGTGTATCGATCCCTACTTCACGCTGGTTTACAACAGACTTAGCATGGCTGTGAAGATACTCGATTGGATCCTCCAATGTAATAATATGCTTACTGTAGTTCTGATTGATCACATTGATCAGGGAAGCCAGTGTAGTTGACTTACCGCTTCCGGTAGGTCCTGTCACAAGGATCAGTCCCCTTTTCTTCGTGGCAAGTTCAATGACTGACGGAGACAGTCCCAATTTCTCAGGTTCGGGAATTTCCGAATTCACCACTCGAATAACAAATGCAAGAGAACCCCTCTGCTTAAATATATTGACACGAAAGCGCCCCAGTCCCCGGACTGCATAAGAGAAATCAATCTCTCCATCTAAATTAAAGCGTTCCACCAATCTGCCCGGAATCATCTGCTCCACCAGTTCTTTCGTATCTTTTGGCATGAGCACATCCTGGGTCAGTGACCGCAGCTCGCCATTGATACGGACTTTCGGCGGAATTCCCACTGACACATGGAGATCTGAAGCCCCAACCTGTCTTGCCGCCATTAAAAGATCATCAATTCTCATAATAAACCCCATTCCAACTTGATATAATAAGCTACTCTGCTGCGATCCGTTCTACCTCAGAGATCGAAGTTACCCCCTGCAATACCAGCTTGGCAGCACCGTGGCGCAATGTCGTCATACCCTCCTGAAGGGCAACTTTCTGAATCTCTTCTGCACCACCGCCGGCAGCTATGACACGGCGTATATTCCCACTGACAGGCATGATCTCATAGACACCAATCCTCCCGCGGTATCCGGTGCCATTACAGAAAGCACAGGTGCCGCCTCCCGGCTCATAGATCGTCGGTGATGCATCACCCCTTAGATGCAGTCTCCGCTTATCGTCGTCTGTAATCACATGTGCCCTCTTGCATTTCGGACAGAGACGGCGCACCAGACGCTGAGCTATGATCCCCACCGTAGAGTCAGCAATGAGATATGGCTCCACACCCATATCCTCCATACGGGTAATAGAACTCGCCGCACTGTTTGTATGAAGTGTGCTGACTACAAGATGTCCGGTAATAGCTGCCTTGACAGCAATGCCTGCTGTCTCCTCATCACGGATCTCACCGATCATAATGATATCCGGATCCTGCCGCAGGATAGAACGAAGCGCCGAGGCAAATGTCAGTCCTGCCTTTTCATTTACCTGAACCTGATTGATGCCATCTACATCTGCCTCAACCGGATCCTCTACTGTTATGATATTGACATCCCCGGAATTCAGCTCACTGAGAACGGTATATAATGTCGTTGACTTACCGCTTCCGGTAGGTCCTGTCACCAGAATGATCCCATGTGGGTTGCGCACGAGCTGGTCAAACCGCCGCAGTTCCTCCGGTGGGAAACCAAGATCCTTCTTATCTCTTGTCAGCGCCTGCTTGGAGGCAAGACGCATAACAATCTTTTCTCCAAACACAGTAGGGAGGCTGGATACACGAATATCGTATTCCACACGGTCATACCGCTGTGTCATACGGCCATCCTGTGGGGCACGTTTCTCAGAAATGTCCATGCCGCTGATGATCTTGACACGTGCCACGATGGCAGCAAGAAGCTCATGCTCATACTGCATCATCTCCTGCATGACACCATCAATGCGGAAACGCACACGCACACTGTTCTCCATTGCCTCGATATGAATATCACTGGCACGCTCATTTACTGCCTGCTCAATGATCTTATTTACCAATATTACGATAGGGGCATTGTCAACCTCTTCATTTTCTTCCTGATGCTTCCCTCTCGCTTCCTGCTGTTTCTTGCGTTCCTCCGAAAAAGCATCTGCCATCTTGGCAACCTGTTCATTTCCATAGTATCTCTCAATGCCAAAATGAATATCGGATGGTGTCGCCACCATGGGCTCTATGATCATATTCGTAACGATGCCCAGGTCATCCACAGCAAGGATATCCAGCGGATCCGACATAGCCACTCTCAGAATATTCGGATTCTCCGGATGAATCTCAAAAGGCAGGACATTATGTTTGCGCACGATCTTTTCTGACAGAAGCCCAATCACCTCTGGTGTCAGTTTTGCTTCCCTGATGTGTGCAATAGGCAGCCCCATCTGCTGATGAAGTGCCTCAACGATCTCACCTTCATTTGTAAAATTCAGCTCGATCAATGTCTGGCCCAGCCTCATCCCCATTTCCCGCTGTTTCTTCAGTGCCTCTCCGAGCTGTTCATCTGTGATAACGCCAGCATCTACCAGCATATCCCCTAGTCTTTTCTTTCTCCCCAACATATGACATCACCTAATTTTCATTTTCTGATAATTGTTCTTTTGCATTCTTTCTCTTGCGCAGTTGAATCCCTGCTGCGATACCGCCTGCTGCAACTGCCCCAAACATAACAAGACGGATCAGATAATACACAAAAGCCTGCCACAAAGTCTCTGGCATGACAACACCCCCTTTCCTATATCTAATGATTAAACCTTTGTCTCCTGCCGGCAGATCTCAGGAACCTGCCCCAGCCTGACAGTAATTTACCTTCGGTTAACGAGTTCTTTCGTCACATCTTCCCATGTGATGCCACACTCTGCCATCAAAACCATCATGTGATACAGAAAATCTGCTATCTCATACTTTAATTCCTCTGCGTCCGGATTCTTCGCTGCTATGATGATCTCAGATGCCTCTTCCCCACATTTCTTCAATATCTTATCAATACCCTTGGTGAACAGGTAATTGGTATAAGAGCCTTCCTTCGGATGCCTTTTGCGGTCTGTGATGGTCGCAAAGTCTTCCTCCAGAATCGTAAGTGGATTCGTATCATTATAATCCCTCTTAGCCAGCTGCTTAAAGAAACAACTGTAAGAACCGGTATGGCATGCCGCGCCGATCTGATGCACCTTCGCCAGGACCGTATCATTATCACAGTCCAGAGACAATTCCTTTACATACTGAAAATGCCCGGACACCTCGCCCTTTACCCACAGTTTCTGGCGGCTTCTGCTGTAATATGTCATCTTCCCGGTATCGCAGGTCATCTGATAGGATTCCTCATTCATATATGCCATCATAAGAACCTGATTGGTGCGGTAGTCCTGTACAATACAGGGAACCAGCCCCTTTTCATCTGTCTTAAAATCAGAAAATGGCAGGGAAGATTCAAAGGTATTCATGGCAATCCCGGCCTTTTTCATTATATTTTTAACCTTGAACAAATCCTTATTTTCATAATAGTTGGTCGCCACACCAAGGACACCATCTATTTTAAGTAATTCTTCCAGGTCATTGCGGAGCAGGCTGTCACGGATCACCATCGACTTGCCACAGTCCTGAATCTTCCTTGTCAATATCTCCCCGGCATCTACATGCTTAAGAAGCAATGTATTAACCGGAAAAGCAATCTTATCGAAGGCAAGATCCTCATCGATCTCGATCATGATCTTATCCGCGCCAAAACGGCCAACCGCTTCACTGATAATGCCCTTTGACGGGCAGATCTCATATTTGACCACAACCTTGTCTGCTCCGGTATAAAATGCCTTCTTCACATCTTCAAAGCGCGCTGTATACATCCCAACAAAGAACGGAATGTCTATGACTGCCTCCACTTCTTTCAGTGTTGCCAGAAATTCTTCCCGCTCACTCTCTATCTTGGAGTAATTATATAAAAATAATTCATCCGCACCGGCAAAATTATACTCTTCCGCCAGTTTCACAATATTTGCTGAAGTCTCATTTTCACCATTGATAAATGGAATTATTTTTTTGTAATCCACGTCTTTTCCTCCTACTGTCGGTATCCGTTCTATCACTCAGGCGGCCTCACAACACCCCTTTGGTTGACAGGACGCCATCAATACGCCGGTCGATACGTGACGCCATATCCATAGACTTCGCTACTGCCTTGAACATCGCCTCAACGATATGATGTGTATTCTCACCTGCCATCTGGCGGATATGAAGATTCATCCCTGCACCGCTTGCCAGACCCATAAAAAACTCACGTACCACTTCTGTCTCCATGGTTCCGAGACGTTCCGCCTTCAGGTCAGCATCAAAGGCAAAGAAAGTCCTGCCAGAGAAATCAAGGGAAGCAAGGACAAGTGCATCATCCATTGGCAGGATAAAATAACCAAACCGGGAGATCCCTTCTTTGTCACCCAGAGCCTGCAGGAATGCCTGCCCCAGCACGATACCCGTATCCTCCACTGTGTGGTGGGCATCCACATGGGTGTCACCGCGGACAGAAACCTCCAGATCAAAAAGCCCATGCCTGGCAAAGCCTTCCAGCATATGGTCAAAAAAACCGATGCCTGTATTGATCTCATATTCTCCTGTGCCATCTAATTCCAGCTCGATTATGATCTCTGTCTCTCTGGTACTTCTTTCGCATTTTACATATCGACTCATGAAAAGTCCTCCCTTTCACTTTATGTCTCCCCAGCTTCTGTAAATCACCTTATATTATACCTTTTCAGCATACAAAAATCAACCCTCTTCCCTCCACATCTCATACAGATCCGGACGCCTCTCCTGTGTCCTCTGAATGGATTGCTCCTGCCGCCATTTCCGGATATTTTCATGATGCCCGCTGAGCAGCACCTCTGGCACTTTCCTTCCCAGAATCTCTGGCGGCCTTGTGTACTGGGGATACTCCAGAAGCCCATCCGAAAAACTCTCTGTATCCGCAGATTCCTCATTGCTGAGAACCCCCGGCACCAGCCTGGCAATGGCATCCATCATAACCATTGCCGGCAGCTCCCCGCCGGTGAGAACATAATCACCGATGGAGACATAATCTGTGACGATCTCTTCCAGAACCCGCTCATCGATCCCCTCATAGTGTCCACAGAGAAAGATAATATTTTCTTCCATGGCATACTCTCTCACCATCTCCTGCCGGAATACCCTTCCCTGGGGGGTGAGATATACCACCCTGGGAACACAGCCGGCATCGCTGCAGATCGATTCATAACAACGGTAGACCGGCTCTGCCTCCATCACCATGCCGGCACCGCCGCCATATGGATAATCGTCTACCTTGAGGTGCTTATTCAATGTATATTCCCGTATATTCCGTATCTCCAATTCAATGGCACCGGACTGGATGGCACGCCCCAGAATGCTTGTATTCATACCCTGTCCGATCATCTCCGGGAACAATGTCATGACATAATATCTCACAGTTCCATCAGTCCCTTCATAATATGTGCCGTGACGACGCCTGCCTCTGTGTCCACCTTTTTGATGCAGTCAGGAATAACAGGAAACAGTACATTTTTTCCAGATTCCATACGGACAGCAAACACATTATTTGCCCCTGTCTCAATGACATCTGTTATCTCTCCCACCAGAGAACCATCTTCCTCCACGACCTTCGCCCCGACGACGTCACACAGGTAATATTCTCCCTCCTTCAGGGGAAGGGCATGTTCCCTGGTCACCATAAGGTCACATTTGCGGAATGCCTCTACCTGATTGATATTATCAAATTCCCGAAATCCAAGTATTACTATATTCTTAAAAAATTTTACACTTTTTACATGTAAAATCAGATTGCCTTCCCCGGTTACCAGTATCACTTCATCACATGTTTTAAAACGGCTGACATCATCCGTTGTGGGAAATACTTTTACCTCTCCACGGATCCCATGGGTTGTGGTGACAACGCCGATCCGGAGCATATTTTCCACTTTCTCTGTGGTCTTTTCAATCTCTGTATAATCCATATTCCATAACTCCCGTAAACCAAAACAAGAAGTTCATGCCCTGACCAACCGCCATACCATAATCACTTTATGATATACGGCTGTTCTGACATGAACTTTCGACTACTGTATGTCTACCATTATCTTCTTGTCGCCTTTTGAACCCGCTGCACGCACCACAGTACGAATCGCTTTCGCAATCCGCCCCTGTTTGCCAATAACCTTGCCCATATCATCTGGTGCAACGGTCAGGTTCAGGATAATCTGGTCGTCATCTTCTGTCTCTGTCACGACAACGGACGACGGATCATCCACTAATGCACTGGCGATCACTTCTACTAGCTCTTTCATACCAGCCTCCAATTCTGTGCAGCAAATTGACACTGTAAATAAATTTATTTACAGCTTTTTACTTCTCAATACCTGCCTGTTTGAACAAACGGGCAACAACATCTGTTGGCTGAGCACCGTTAGACAGCCACTTTTTGGCTGCTTCTTCGTCTACTTTGATGACGCTTGGTTCCTGATTTGGGTCATAAGTACCAATCTCTGCGATATTTTTACCATCTCTTGGAGATCTCTCATCAGCAACCACGATTCTATAAAATGGTGACTTCTTCTGACCTAATCTTTTCAATCTGATTTTTACTGCCATGTCTTTCACCTCCTTCTCTTTCCTTGTTAATCTATATTCAAAGGGCTTTACGCCTCCCTGAATGCATCTGTCACATTCCCCCGAATGGGAATTTGAAACCGCCTTTCCTGCGGCCCTTGCCACCCATCATGCCAGACATCTGTTTCATCATTTTCCGGCTCTGTTCAAATTGTTTGATGAGACGGTTCACTTCACTGATATCAACCCCTGCCCCATTTGCGATCCGGCGTTTGCGGGATGGATTGATGATATTGGGATTCGTTCGCTCTTCCCGTGTCATGGAATAAATGATTGCCTCTGTCCCTTTCAGGGCATCATCATCAATCTCCAGATCCGAGGGAAGGCCCATTCCCGGCAGCATGCTCAAGATACTGGACAGGCCGCCCATCTTCTTCATCTGCTGCATCTGTTCCAGGAAGTCATTAAAATCAAATTCTGCTTTCTTGATCTTCTTAGCCAGCTTCGCTGCCTTTTCCTCATCAATCTGTTCCTCTGCCTTCTCAATAAGAGTCAGCACATCTCCCATGCCAAGTATACGGGATGCCATGCGGTCCGGATAAAACTGTTCCAGATCGGATAATTTCTCTCCCATACCAACATAATAAATCGGTGTTCCTGTCACAGCACGGATCGACAATGCTGCACCGCCACGGGTGTCGCCATCCAGTTTTGTCAGAATGACACCACTGATCTGCAGCTTTTCATTAAATGTACCAGCCACATTGACGGCATCCTGGCCTGTCATGGAATCCACTACGAGGATTGTCTGGTGAACGGTTACATTTTCTTTGATCCGAGCAAGCTCTTCCATCATGTCCTCATCGACATGAAGCCGTCCGGCAGTATCCAGAATCACCACATTATTTCCATTGGCTTTGGCGTGCTGCACACCGGCCTTTGCAATGTCCACCGGATCATGGTTCGTACCCATGGAAAATACAGGGACCTGCTGCTTGTCACCATTGATCTGAAGCTGTTCGATGGCGGCCGGACGATAGATGTCACATGCCACAAGCAGCGGACGTCTGCCCTTTGCTTTCAGCTTTCCGGCGATCTTCGCCGTAGTCGTCGTCTTACCGGCACCCTGCAGGCCGCACATCATAATAACTGTAATCTCATTTCCAGGAAGAAGTTCAATCTCTGTGGTAGTCTCACCCATCATCGTGACCATCTCTTCATTTACATACTTGATCACCGTCTGTCCAGGAGTCAGGCTGTTCAGCACGTCCTCCCCTGTCGCTTTCTCCTGTACTGCTTTGATAAACTGCTTTACCACTTTGAAGTTTACATCTGCCTCCAGAAGAGCCATCTTTACTTCTTTCAGAGCCGCTTTCACATCTGCTTCCGTCAGACGTCCCTTACTTCGCAATCCTTTAAATACATTCTGTAATTTCTCAGTCAAACTATCAAATGCCATGGTAGGGCTCCTTTCTGTCAAATGATATCATAGATCTCCTCTGCCAGCCTGGTGATCCGGCCTGCTGTTTCACTATCTGCACTCTCTCTGGCAATGCCTTCGATCTCCTGCAGTTTCTGCCTTGTCTGTTGAAATTTACAGACCAATTGCAGTTTTTCTTCGTACTCCCTTAACTTTAGGCGGCAGCGCCGTACAATATCGTACACTCCCTGTCTGGTGATCTGATGCTCCCTGGCGATCTCACCAAGTGATAAGTTGTTCAGCACATAATCTTCAAAGATCAAACGGTGATTTTCTTTCAAAAGCGCCCCATAGAAATCATATAGATAAGACAACTCCACGATCTCATCCGGCTCTGATAAAGATTTTTCCACAAAAAAACACCACCTGTAAAGTAATTTTCTTTACAGGTGGTAGTATAACGCAGACAAACTGCATTGTCAAGTGTTTTGTGAACGGAACAGTAAACTATGCCTTGTAATCCATGTTTCTCGAAAGCAGGAAAAACACCTCAACTGCCTGGCGGTTATACTGGTTCTGGCCTGCCATACGGCGAAGGTCTTCTTCTTTCTTTTCCTTACTCTCTTCATGACCCCTGTTCCGTTCTTTCCGGAGCATCTCGCCAAATGCCTGGTCTCCGCCGGCATGCCGCCTGTTCCGGTCATTGTAGCGTGGTGCTTTGATTACGTTGTTAATCGGTTGTACTGGTTTGAGAACTCTTTCATATATTTCATTTGCTTTAATCTCCTCCTTGAGCTTATTTCAGCAGTTACGTCAGGTGACAATCCGTTGTCTCCTCTATTATATTTATCGGCTTTATCCTTCTGAAAGTTAATCCTGTCTTTCTGCAAATCCTGCCCCGGAATTTCCTGCCGGAACCTCTGAGATATCATAGGATACAGAAATCCCCCTGTCCCCTGCCAGCGATCTGTATTTGGCGACGATACGGTCTGCTACCATATGTCCATTCTCATCATTGGTGTCCATCAGTATCACAATCTGCTGTGTTGCGCTGAGCCGGGTGGTGACATCCCCCCGCCGGAGAGAGTGGGTAATGGCTGTCTCCATAAGCATCAGGCAGTCATCCAGTTGTTCTTCCGTCACATTGCCCTCTTCTTCGACATCCAGCGAAAGTAATATAACCTGTACTTCCTGACAGCTTCTCTCTATATTTCTCACAATAAACTGATAAATATAGGTAAAGCGGTCATACTCAACCAGATAAGCGCCCTTGCGGTATTTCCGCTCCGTCACCTGGGCAAGCAGCTGAGGCAGTTTCATCTGACTGTCAAGGATGTGGGCGTTCCTGTCTTCAAAGGACATGTGGGAATAGAGATAGTAATCATCTTTTCCATTATTTTTCACAAAATAGAGCGCCCTGTCCGCATATCCATACAGTGCCTCACAAGTCACCTCACTGCTTCCCACATATTTTGTAAAGATTCCAATGGAGACAGAACATTTCTCAAATCCCAGTTCTGCCCTCTTCAATTTAAAGAGACGGATAATATTTTCTGCGCGCTGGCGGATCACATGGTCTTTATCCAGCCCCGGAAAGAAGATGGCGAACTCATCCCCACCCATACGGCAGACAAAGTCATTCTCCCTTGTATTTTCCTTCAGGACATTGGCAAATTCTATGATCAGGGTATCCCCTGCCGTATGTCCATACGTATCATTGACATATTTAAAATTATCCAGATCCATCATAAAAAACGTGCCATGGGCATTCGGCTTCATCAAATAGCTGTTGATCTTCCCTTCAAAATAATTCCGGTTCAAAAAACCAGTCAGAGAATCTTTCTCCAGCTCATTCTGGATCTCATGTACCGTTTCGGTAAAAACATCCCGCAGCAGTTTTCCGATCTCACCCAGACGTTCTTTTGACTCAAAGTTCTGCTCTGCATTTTTCTCATCAATGACCAGTCCCTCTTCCAGAAGTTCCATAAGGGCATCTACCACCTCCGGGTCAAACTGGCTTCCCCTTCCTGAGAGCAGTTCCTTCTTCACCTCTTCCGGGGGCATTTTCTTCCGGTATGCACGGTTGGAAACCATTGCCTCATAGGCATCTGCTACAGCAATGATCCTTGCGATCTTGGGAATGTCCTTTCCAGCCAGGCCGTCATATCCTCCCCCGTCGTAATGCTCATGATGGTACCTGACACCTTCCTCCACTCCCGGTATAAAACTTGTATCCTTCACCATCTCACTGCCGATGACTGTATGCTGCTTGACCAGTTCAAATTCCTCTTCCGTCAGCTTTGATGGCTTATTCAGGATCGCATCCTCCACTGCGATATTCCCAATGTCATGGAGCAGCGCCACATAATACAGATCCTCCACCCTCTTTTCGTCCCAGCCGAGTTTCCTGGCGATCTCACTGCAGCACATCGCCACCCGGATGGTGCGGCCATCTGCATACCGGTCCTTTGCATCAATGGCATGGGCAATGGTCATGACAGACTGCAGGGAAAGCTGGTCAAGCTGTTCCTCTTTATGTTCGACCCTCCTGTGAAGCCCCGCGAGTTCCAGGGTTCTTTCCACACGCAGCCGTATGATCTCATCCGGTACCGGCCTCACAATGAGATCCATGGCGCCTGCCTGTATTCCCCCAAATCCCTTCTCTTCTTCCCGGCTGTCCAGCATGAGGATGACCGGAATATCTTTATATCGTGCATCCGATTTCCATTCCTTCAGGATATCAACACCCTTCTCCCCACCTGTCTCTTCATTTAACAAAATAAGGTCAGGAATCTCTTTCTGGAGATAGTCCTCCACTCCCCCACGGTTTCTTTCTATATGAATGCAATACTTATTACCCAGAATCTTTACTATACACTGGCTTCTTTCCTGGTCTTCATCAACCAGTAAAATAATTGGTCTATCTGCCATTAAGATCAAACTCCTTTAACTAATTATTCTGTAATAATCGTTCTAAAGTAGCGTGAAGATTCATACTATCACAAAGCCTGTTATAGGAATCTGCCTGTGACTGTCTCCGGTTTCGGTACACAGCCCGTATCAGCAGGTTTTTAGGCGTATGCTCCATATCGATGAACTCCAAAATCTGTACTTCATACCCATTCTGTTCCAGTAAATCCGCCCGAAGGCCATCTGTCAGCAGGGCAGAGATCCTCTCTTTCAAAATCCCGTATTTCAAAACCGGTTCCAGCAGTTCACTGTTTATCTGCCTGTTCATCTCATGCTGGCAGCAAGGTACGGACAAGATCACCCTCGCCCCCCAGCGCACTGCCCTTTCCAGGGCAAAGTCCGTAGCGGTATCACAGGCATGCAGTGTTACTACCATATCCACCTGATCCACCCCTTCATAAGAGGCAATATCCCCCTGAAGAAATGAAAGCTCCTCATACCCGAATTTCTGTGCCAGACGGTTACACGTCTCAATTACATCTTTTTTCAGATCCAGACCGATCATACAGACATCATATCCATTCATTATCTTCAGATAATGATACATGGCAAATGTCAGGTAAGATTTGCCGCAGCCAAAATCAATCACCGTGATCCTGCGGTCCTTTGGCAGTTCAGGGAGGATATCTCTTACAAATTCAAGGAAACGGTTGATCTGACGGAATTTTTTCTGCTTTTTGTCCACGATCTTCCCAGATTCTGTCTGGACACCCAGCTCTGCCAAAAAGGGGATCTTTTCATTCTGTGGCAGAATATATCGTTTTTTGCGGTTATGGTTCAGATCGATCTTTCTGAAGTTCTCCAGTACCCGCTTTTTAATATTGGATTTCCCTTTCCTGCTCACCAGTACAGAGTACTGGCAGTCCTCCATAAATATCTCCATCTGCTTATAACTGTCCGGAAAAAATGCCTTTATATACTCTTCTGCTTCTTCTTTTCTGTAATTCCTGTGAAAAACCTGGTTATCCTTGTATTCCTCAAACTGAAACCACAGCCCATCCTCTCTATACGGCCGGGCTATGACCTTATCTGACACGTCCTTCTTCCGTTTGTTGCTGATGATCAGCCTGGACAGATGCTCACACAGACACCCTTCCAGCAGTTTCGCTAATCTCTCCATCTCAAATCCTCATCCTGTCCTGACTCAACGGCGCCAATTTGAACCCGCCGTCGGGCTAAGGAATCGTTAATAACCTAACAATACAGGGAACTGCCGTACTGACATCTTTTAGACGCCAATACGACAGCCTGAATCTCATTGTATAAATTTTTTATACTGGATATACCTGATTTTCCTTATCTGCCAGAGTGGCATCTACTTTTGTCCGCTGTGCTTCCCGGTACTTAAAGAAATCGGTTGCAACCTGAGGGAACAATGCATAGGAGAGAACATCCTCATCCTGCTGCTTCCACTGCGACATTTCGGATTCCAGCTTCGCAAGCTGTGGTTCCAGAAGATCTGCCGGGCGGCAGGTAATAGGTTCCACATCACCGATACATTTTTTCTGTACTTCTGGATCAAATGGTTTCACCGTCTGTCCAAACTCTCCGGAAAGAAGTTTCTTGGACTCCTTCGTCACCATCTTATAACGCTCTCCTGCCACTACATTCAGGACAGCCTGGGTTCCCACGATCTGGGAAGACGGAGTAACCAACGGCGGCTCTCCAAAATCTTTTCTTACACGGGGTACTTCTTCCAGCACCTGCTCATATTTATCTTCCTGTCCCATTTCCTTAAGCTGTGAAACAAGATTGGAAAGCATTCCTCCTGGCACCTGATAACGGAGTGTGTTGATATTCACACCGAGAACCTTCGTATTCATCAGACCGTTCTCCAGCGCCTCCTCACGCATCGGACGGAAATAATCCCCGATCTCCGCCAGAAGGTTCTGGTCCAGTCCGGTGTCATATGGGGTTCCGCGGAATGTCTCTACCATTACTTCCGTAGCCGGCTGGCTGGTGCCAAGGGCAAATGGGCTCATTGCGGTATCGATAATATCACATCCTGCCTCAACTGCTTTCATATAAGTCATGGCAGCCACACCTGATGTATAATGTGTATGCAGGTCGATAGGAATATCCACTGCTTCTTTCAATACTGTCACAAGTTCCGTTGCCTGATATGGAGTAAGAAGCCCTGCCATATCTTTGATACAAAGGGATTTTGCCCCCATATCCTCTATCTCTTTCGCAATATTCTTCCAATAATCCATGGTATAAGCGTCACCCAGCGTATAGGAAAGGGCGATCTGTGCATGTCCCTTTTCCCTGTTAGCCGCCTGCACTGCTGTCTTTAAATTTCTCATATCATTCAGACAGTCAAAGATACGGATGATATCAATACCATTTGCAATGGATTTCTGCACAAAGTATTCTACCACATCATCTGCATAGTGATTATATCCCAGAATATTCTGTCCACGGAATAGCATCTGCAGTTTTGTATTCTTAAATCCATCACGCAGTTTGCGCAGACGCTCCCATGGATCTTCTTTCAGGAAACGAAGAGAAGCATCAAAGGTAGCGCCACCCCAGCACTCTACTGCATGATAGCCTACTTTATCCATCTTATCAATGATCGGGAGCATCTGCTCTGTCGTCATGCGGGTTGCGATCAGTGACTGATGGGCATCACGCAGGATCGTCTCAGTGATCTTGATGGGTTTTTTGGTTCTTTCAGCCATTTCTATATATCCTCCTTAAAGTCATCAAAATTTAGTACTGGGAAGAACGGCCGAAGGCCGTTCTCCAAAGTTTCCAGCAAAGCTGGAAACTTTTTTTCTTATAGAAAATTCCGCCTTGTGCGAAGCAAGAATTGCCTATGGCAATTCTTGGAGCGTTGCGGTTTTCAGCCAACGCTTTTTTATACCCCAAAGATTGCCATAAACACACCTGCCGCCACGGCAGTACCGATAACACCTGCCACATTCGGTCCCATAGCATGCATCAGCAGGAAGTTGGTCGGATCGGCTTCTGCTCCCACTTTCTGTGATACACGGGCAGCCATAGGCACAGCCGACACACCTGCCGAGCCAATCAGCGGGTTCACCTTGCCTTTTGTTGCGATACACATCAGTTTGCCAAACAGAACACCTGCCGCCGTACCAACAGCAAATGCAACCAGTCCCAGCACAACGATCTTCAGTGTATCCACCTGAAGGAAATTTGCCCCACTAGTCTTTGCCCCTACCGAAGTACCCAGCAGGATAACTACGATGTACATCATGGCATTGGATGCTGTCTCTGAAAGCTGTTTTACCACGCCAGATTCCTTAAACAGGTTACCTAACATCAGCATACCTACAAGCGGTGCTGTCGTCGGCAGGATCATACAAACCACAACAGTTACCACGATAGGGAATAGGATCCTCTCCAGTTTAGACACCGGACGGAGCTGCTCCATCTTGATCTCACGCTCCTTCTTTGATGTCAGAAGCTTCATAATAGGCGGCTGGATGATCGGCACCAGTGACATATAGGAATATGCTGCCACTGCGATGGGTCCCATAAGATCTGTCTGGCCTAATTTACCAGCCAGGAAGATCGAGGTAGGGCCATCCGCACCACCAATAATCGAGATCGCTGCTGCCGCTTTGCCATTGAATCCCATAAAGATAGCAAGCAGATATGCCCCAAAAATACCGAACTGGGCCGCCGCACCTAAAAGAAAACTTTTCGGATTTGCGATCAGCGGGCCAAAGTCCGTCATTGCTCCTACCCCCATAAAGATCAGGGATGGCAGGATACTCCACTCATCCAGCAGGAAGAAGTAGGATAACAGTCCCCCCTCATTCATAATATCTGGATAAATATTAACCAGCAGCATACCAAATGCGATCGGAACAAGCAAAAGCGGCTCATATCCCTTCTTGATCGCCAGATACAGAAATACAAAGGCAACCAGGATCATCACATAGCTGCGCCAATCCAGTGTACCGTTGAAAAAGGCTGTCTGGTCAATAAGATTTTGTAATACTTCCATCTTAATTACCTCCGGTCATGTTAGTAAGGGTTGATATCAGTCCATCGTAGCTAATACATCCCCGGACTCAACCATCGCCCCGGAGGCTACATTGATGCTGGCAACTTTGCCGTCCTGAGGTGCGACCACCTCGTTCTCCATCTTCATTGCCTCCAAAAGAAGGATAACATCCCCTTTCTTCACTTCCTGTCCTACAGAAGCTTTTACAGAAAGGATCTTGCCCGGCATCGGTGCCGTGATCTCAACAGAGCCTGCACTTCCTGCCGCAGGAGCTGCAGCCGGAACTGGTGCCGGCGCAGGTGCTGCGGCTGGTGCAGGTGCCGCCGCTGGCGCAGATGCTGTGGCGGCCGGAGCAGAAACGCCTCCCTTTTCTTCCACTGTCACATCATAAACACTGCCATTTACTGTAATTGTATAACTTTTCATGAATCAAATCCTCCTTCGATTAATTAGATAAACTACGTTTTTTTATGGAACGGATCACCAATCCATCTGCCGCTGCCGGGACACCAGTCTCTTCGGTCATCTGTGCTGCGATCGCCGCAGCAATGACAGCGATGATCTGTCCATCGTCTGAATTCTTAGTCTCCTTTACTACCGGTCTCTCTCTCTTTACTGGTGCTGCCGGCACTGGTACTGGCCTTGCTTCTGTCTTCCTTTCCCTGTTCATCAGCTTTGGTATGAATTTAAAAAGATATATTATGAAAGAAATCAGAATCAGGACGACAAATACAGTTCCCATACCAATTCCGGTATTGACCAGAGCCTCCGGCAAAGTTGTAACCTCAGATACCGCTTCTGCCATTTGCCAATCACCTCATTCCAAACATCTGCAGGGCATAGATCAGATGCTTGCGCACTGAATCACCCTCGATAACATTGTCAACATAACCCCTTCTGGCTGCCGCATCTGCTCCGGCCTGCAGGGCATCAAATTCTTTTTTCTTCTCTTCCAGCGCCTGCTTCACATCATCTGACCCTTTGATCTCATCCTCACACATGATCTTCGCTGCCACTGCCGCATCCATCACGCCGACATTTGCTTTCTCCAGCGCCATGACGAGATCCGCACCGATATGTTTGGAATTCATGGCTACATAAGCACTGCCATAGGCATCTCCTGTGATCACATTGATCCGAGGAACATCTGCATTGGCAAACGCATATGTCATATCTGCCACTGCCTGGGCAATGGTTTTCTCCTCTTCCAGATCAGAAGAATATCCCTTCGCATTTGTCAGAGTAATAACCGGAATACCGAAAGAGTCGCAGAAATAAATAAACTGTTCTGCTTTTTTACAGCCATTGGTGGAAAGAATGCCTTCTGCTGAGTTTGCCACAGCCCCTACTGTGACACCTGCCAGCCTCATCAGTCCAACCACCATCTCTTTACCATAATCTGCCTTTAATTCAATAAATTTTGTATCATCTGCAATCTGTGTCAACGCCGCTGAGGCATCTGAGGCATAGCCCTCAAAGCCAGTGAGCATACGGTTCAGATCATCTTCTGGTTCCTCCACAGCAGATACCCCCGCATTCGCCGGGAGCATACCGATCAGTTCACGGATCTTCGCAAGCACTTCACTCTCATTCTGGCATACAATATCCACATTACCTGATCCTGCCTGAAATGCTGCCTTACTGGTATCCAATTTTTCCACACGGTTTCCTTCTATGGCATTCGGTGAATTTACAAACAACTGTCCATTCTCTGCATCCATCAGTGTAATATCACTTAATCTGGATGAGATGGCAGAACCGCCGCCGCAGGAACCCAGGATCGCACTGATCTGCGGGACCACCCCTGCTGCCTTTACCTTTGCCATATAGATCTCTCCAAATCCGGCAAGGGCATCTACTGCCTCCTGGACACGGACGCCTGCACAGTCAATAAGGCCGATGACGGGTGCGCCTGCTTTCACAGCCATCTCATACAGAGTGGCAATCTTCTTTGCGTGCATCTCACCGACGGAACCATTCATGGCAGTTACATCCTGACTGTAAACATAAACCAGACCAGAGTCTATGATGCCATAACCAGTGATCACGCCATCAGCAGGCACTGCTTTTTCCTGCATGTTGAAATCAGTATTTCTCTTTGTGATCTGTCCACCGATTTCAACAAAACTGTTTGCATCAACGAGATTCTCAATACGCTCTCTCGCTGACATTGTAGTTGAGTTACTCATTTGCAGTCCTCCACTTTCTTAATAGTCATTTTTTATGTAAAACTCAAATTTTATCCGATTATAATTGTAACGCTTTTATGGCGAAATATCAACTATTTTCTAATCTTTATTTTTTTCTTCAATACCCATGGCGAATACAATTTTTTCGCTTTTCCGGCAGTTCTGACATTAACATATGCCCGTACCCTGACATAATAAATGCCTTTCAGTCTTTTCACTGTCAATTTGGCAGAAGAAGAACGGACCAGCTTCTTTTTCGTCTTCTTCGCAGCAAATTTCTTATTTGGCGAGTACTGGACCTCCACTCCAGATACTTTCGTATTTTTCTTCCACTGTATGCTCAGTTGTCCTTTCTTTTTACTCTTGGCGCGAAGCTTCTTCACCTTTGCCGGCTTTACTGTCACTGTCACTGCGGCAGATACTGTCTGATAACCACTGCCCTCTGCCTTTATTGTGATGGTGGCATAATCCATGGCATTTTTTTTGATGGTCACAATACCTTTCCCATCCACGGTAACTTTACTGCTGTCTGACCGGTAAGATAGTATCCCTCCTGCCGCTGCCACATTCAAAGAAAAACTTCTTTTCTTTGCTGATACCGTATAGGTATAGGACTTCTTTGCCAACCTGATCTGGTTCGGCAGCAGGGCGCTGCTGTCTCCGGAAACACCATTTCCCCCTATACTCCCGCCATCACCTGTATTTCCACCATTTCCATTATTCCCGCTGTCTCCGGTATTTCCACCATCTCCATTATTTCCGCCATCTCCGGTATTCCCGCCGTCTCCGGAACCAGTGGCAGGGATCGCAGTGGTGCTGCCTTCTTTCACTGTATCACATACACTGCAGTGAATGGACTTACTGCCTGCCACTGTATCAGTAGGTTCTTTATCTATTGTGTATTCATCCTCCCATGTATGTCCATTATTCACTGTAACTTTACAGATATTCTTATTCCCTTTTTTATCCACAGCCACGATTTCATGGCTGCTGCCATCCCCTGTAACCTGATAGAGGCCCTGGTCGCCGGAAACGGTTTTCCCATCAATAGACGCACTGTCCAGATTATCATCAAAAACAACAAAGAAAACTGTCCCGCAATATACTTTTGCATCCTGAATGCCACTGATAACCGGAGATTTGGTATCCGCCTCGATCTTATATGTCTTTTCTCCATCCGCTTCCACAAATGCGCCCTTTCCATCATTTGGCCCCAGGTAGCCGGAAAGCGTGAAAGTCAGATTTTCCACACTGTTTTCTGTATAGCCGATATCTGCCAGATCCACCACATTCAGCAGCACACAGCCCCTGTCCACATCACTGTCATCATCAAATGTGCCATATGCCACAAATCCCCTTTTGGCGCTGGAACCATCCTGTATCAGATCTGTCTGGACCCCATTGCCCCAGGCAATAGCATTCGCATATTTCCCCTGATACACGTGGCTTCCAACAGAATATCTTTTCTCTCCCATGGTTATATATAACTCAGAACAGATACCATTGTACCATTCATATGGCACATTACCTGCCGTAATCCCGTCACTGTGAATCTTATCTACTGCCACCACAGTGAGAAAGTACATTTTAGTCCCAACAACCTTATAATACGCCTTTGTATAATTATTGCCCTCCTTTGTGGCGACCGGAATATAACTGCTCTCCTCTGACAGGGCATCCATCTGATAACGGATCTCTTTTCCTGCCAGCCTGCTTTTGCCGGCATCAAAAAGTTCTATTGCAATCTCCCCTGGTATGGAATGAACACCACTTGGAGGATTCGCAATGACACGAACCACAATTTCTTTCCCGGAAACAGAGATATCTTGTATAACGAAACCGCCCTCCACATCTCCCTCTTTCACTGTTTTTCCATTGACAGTAACTGTCTCCTGCCCGGTAAACTTCTCCTTCGCCGTAAAGGTGACAGTAACCAGATTCACAGAGTCCAGGTATGCCTTTCCCTGTACCGTTGCCGTAACCTCTCCCACTTTCTCCTGAATGGGAAGTTCTTCCCCGTCTTTTGCACATGCCACTGTTACATCAGTCATATCATAAGCTGCCCGGATCTCGCCATTCTTCGCTGCCTTTAACATAGCTGCTGACAAATCAGCTACTGTGCTGCTCCCAATGGCTGTCTCCGCCCGATAGGTCAGCATCAGCGTACCATTCCGGTAGAAACCAATGCTTCCATCTACATTATAAGAAATGGTTACTTTCATGGATTCTCCACTTGTAAAAACTGTCCATGCATTGGAAGAATTGTATCCTGCTGCCTTTGCCTCACTGCTCAGTACAGCCTCCGCCTCAAAGATATTCACACCACCATAATTCAGAACAGAGAGAAATACACTTTCACGGTTGTCTGTCTCAAAAATCCCTGTCCAGTCACTGGTTATGCCCGATACGGTAAAATTTAATGATACACCGGTCTTATCACTAAGGCATTCTGCCTTTGCGATCTTTTCTCCTTTGGACAATTTACTGTAAGATAATGCTGTCTTTCTGTCTGTTCCCTCCTTTCCGCAGACTTTTACCGGATAACTCTTCTGGTAATAGCTGTTTCCTTTTGAAACTGTCCTTGTCAGTGTCACAACCGTATCTTTCTCTGGCTGGTACACCCTGCCATCCAGACCGATCACATCCTCATTGGAGGACGTCCACTGAATATCTGCACCCCATAATGCCTCTGTGTCCATCGCCACGGAACTGTATACCGTCGATGGCACACTGTATCCTGCACTATATGCCACCACTGCGTCCTCGGCAGGTGTCCTGGAACCCCATATACACTCTCCCGTCTCCTGGCATACTGCCGTAAAACACATTGTCCTTATATTGGTACTGTCAATCTTCTGCTGAACAAAAACGCCCTTATATGTCTTTGCTCCCAGAACGATAGTGGCATATGCTGTTCCCTGTTTCTCCTCCCATTTGCCGGAATAAGCGCCTGTGATGCTGCCATCTTCCTTCAACTGGATCCCCACAGGCTTTACAATATCAACATTCTCTGCCACATTTCCGTCATCCTTCGCCTTTGGATTATTATACTGGTGCACGATCAGGTCATAATCGCCAACAAGATCCGCCCTGTCAACAGGCGTGGATGCAATGGTCTTATCATTTATTTTCTCTCCGGCATACTCATATGGCGCCGCCACGATCCATCCGTCCTCATTCTGATAGAGCTGATGCACACGAAGTTCGTGAAAAGCCGTGTCATTGGCAAACTTGGTATGATAGATCACATAATTGTTGCCATCCTTGTCTGTATAGGCGGAATTATGGCCCTGGGCGATCTCCGCCACATCCATAGTGTTCCACTGATAATTATTCATCAACTGCAGTCCTCTGCTGGTTGCCCTGAAATTGTCCTGCCTACTGCTGTATAGTGCACTCTTCCCACTGCTGTCCACATATGGTCCCTCTGGTTTTTCTGAACGGAACACTCTCATATTATAACCGCCTGTGGGTGAATAGAAGCCATAGGACAAAAACAGATAGTAGTAGTTCCCGATCTTCTCGATATAAGATCCCTCTCCGGATACATAACATCCCCCGGCTATCTTCTTTCCAAAATAAGGGTCTGTCACTCCCGCCTGTTTCTTCGAATCATAATCACTGTCATATTTTATGGAATAGTCTCGAAGCCCTGTCCTTTTATCCAGCTCCAGCATAAAAATGCCGCCAGACCAAGAACCATAACTCATCCAGAGATTTTCCTCATCATCATAAAATACACAGGGATCGATATCACTAACCCAGTAATCCCCCCAGTTTACTTCTGTATAACGTTTTGGGAGAGTGCCGTTTGGCTCCAGCGCCCCATCCACCAGATCCATATCGGTATCCCCAAAGTAACCATGCTGCCCCCTGGCATTGTTAAAACCGCCAAATACAATGGGTGCCTGGTATACATATGGCCCCTCAATATCATCTGCTGTAAGAAGTACGATAACAGCATGGGCATTATCCGTTACACTGTAATACATACACCACTTCTCCATCTCTTTGTTGTAGATCACATCCGGCGCCCAGGTCTTGCCCCGCAGAGTGGAAGCGCCAAGCCATGAGTTAATATCATATGTACTAAAATTAACAGAATATGCCTTTCCGTCCTTCCCATAAAGTGTCTGGCTTCCTGTCAATTCATTTTGCCGCAGCGCCTCATCATAACCTGCTGTC
The DNA here is from genome assembly GCA_947643415.1 of uncultured Clostridia bacterium. Taxonomy (GTDB): domain Bacteria; phylum Bacillota; class Clostridia; order Lachnospirales; family Lachnospiraceae; genus Eubacterium_F. The sequence continues at coordinate 23,366 of CANRWA010000023.1, forward strand.
ACCACAGATCCGCCTGAATTCTTTCCGAACAGCTTGTTTTTGTCCTCACCATTGACACTGGTATCTCTCCAGTTCATCAGGTCTGTAGTCTTCGCCACGCCCATCATGGTTCCAAACACATAATATTCTGTCTTCCCATCCTTTCCATCCTTTGTGACAATGGATGGGTCATGCACTGCCTGTCTGGAATAGCTTTTCTTCTGATACAGGGTATGCACCTGTTCGTCTGTCAACTGTGTTTTTGATGCTGCCTCCGCCCTGGCACCAGCTGTGCCCTGCCGGCCGGATAAAACAGAAACCGGCATCATCATAGCCATCACCAACATACCGGCAACGATCCGTCTCCCAATTTTTCCCATACTATTTCTTCTCACCATAAGCCTTCCCTCCTTTCGTAAAATCTATGATATTATTTTTCATTATACCGTCCTTCAGGCCTGATTGCAATATCTGTGCAAAAAAGGGAAAAGTATTACTTTCGGCTATTGAATCATTGGGGGAGGCATGGCAGCGGATCTTGTGCTGTCTGTTGCCCTTATACTGCATCCCGAAAAATATTGTTTCCTTCGTCTGCATATACACTGCCTGAGCATTGTCTGAGATGTCTGCCGCCGTTCCCTGTCTTTTTGCAGCACGTTTGCACTAGGAGCCGCCACGCAGCGGTGCTAATGCACCACCGATACAAGGTCTGTTAATACTGCGGGCAGATGCAGGGCATCTGTCCATGGAGGAGATGCCAAAAAATAAATATATTTATTTTTGGCACACTCCTTCCATGGATCAGCACCTTTGGTGCTGCCCGCAGAAATAAGAAACAAAAGGTGGTGCATAAGGACCGGCGGGCGGCTATGCTGCAAAAAGACAGGGAACGGCGGCAGACAGCAAGTTTTGCGAAAGGCAGCGTAATGCTTTTGCAGACGAAGGAAACAAGTGATTTTTCGTTGGATGTGGTATTACCGGGCAACAGACAGCACAAAAACCGCTTGCCGTCCCCTCCCAATGATTCAATAGCCTGCCAGGGAAGGAAAAGTAATACTTTTCTCCTATCTTCATATGATATAATAATGACTATTGCGGGAGAACCTTCATGAAACACCCTAAAATCCTGTCTATCCTGCTGCTGGCACTCCTTATCAGTGCCGGTATCTTCTGGGATCAATACACCCATCCCGGCATCTCATCAGAAGGAGCTGTCTCTCTTCCCGAAAAAGAAATACATATCCCAGCCACGGCAGAGGTCCCTCCTGCCCCTGCCCTTCAGGCTAAATACGCCTGTGTCATGGACAGCAGCTCCGGACGTACCCTTTATGGAAAGGATATGGATATGAAAGCGCCTATGGCGAGTACAACCAAGATCATGACTGCCATTCTCGTGCTGGAATCCGGCAGGATAGAGGAGACAGTTTGCGTCAGTTCTTATGCTGCCTCCATGCCAAAAGTACACCTTGGCATGCAGAAAGGCTATCAGTATCATCTGAAAGACCTTCTCTATTCTCTGATGCTGGAATCCCATAATGATTCTGCTGTAGCCATAGCAGAACATATGTCGGGTTCGGTTCAGGGATTTGCAGAGCAGATGAACCAAAAAGCTGCTGAACTTGGCATGGCAAATACCCACTTTGTCACACCGAATGGCCTGGATGCAGAAGACCATTACAGTACTGCCTCCGATATGTGCCGTCTTGCCGCCTATGCCATCCAGAACAGGGAGTTCTGCGCCCTGATACAGACAAAGAGCCACAATTTCAGCACAATTGATGGAAAACACAACTATTCGGTCTCCAACAAGGACGCCTTTCTCTCTTATTATGATGGCGCTCTCGGAATCAAGACCGGTTTCACCGGCAAGGCCGGATATTGTTTTGTCGGCGCCGCCCGGCGGAATGACACAACACTTACCAGTTGTGTCCTGGCCTGTGGCTGGCCGCCCAATAAAAGCTATAAATGGACAGATACAAAGAAACTGATGGATTATGGCTTTACTAATTATGCACCGCTCATTATGCCGGTGCAGGATCTCACTGCCCTCCGCATCCCTGTGGAAGATGGCAAAAGTTCCTTTGTCTCCTGCCAGCAGCCAGATGAGATCCATACCATATCAAGCCGCTCTGAGGCCATCACCGTGATCTATGAGATCCCGGAAAAACTCTACGCTCCTGTCCATGCTGACACCCCTGTCGGAAACATCTCATTTTATATAAATGATACCCTATATTGCAAAGAAAATATTTTTCCATCAGAAAGCATTGAAAAATCTGTTTTTTCTGATACAATTAGGAATGTGTTATATCTGTGGATGGAGAACTTTGGCTGATTTTTTTCAAAAAAGTCTTTACATTTTGAGAAAAAGATGTTATGGTATATGCGTAATATGTATCAGAACAAAGGTGTTCTCATTCCGTGAGGACACCTTTTTCTGTTATAGGAATGATTCAGTTCCTTAGCTCAACGGCGCCATCGAACCGGCACCCTGATCTATCGTGCAGAATAATATGTATGCCGTTTGTCCGGCAGAATGGAGGAAATTATGCAAAAAAATGTAATTGAAGATGTGTTTGGCACCAAAGTATTCAACGATGCCGTCATGCAGGAATACCTTCCTAAGAAAACGTATGCCGCTCTGAAAAGTACCATTGAAAATGGAAATGAGCTGGCTCCGGAAGTTGCCAATGTCGTTGCCCACGCAATGAAAGAATGGGCCCTGAATAATGGGGCAACCCATTATACACACTGGTTTCAGCCTTTAACCGGTGTCACTGCCGAGAAACACGACTCATTTCTGAGTGCAGATTCGGATTCACACGCCGTTCTTGAGTTCTCCGGCAAGGAACTGATCAAGGGTGAACCAGATGCCTCCTCATTCCCATCTGGCGGTCTGCGCGCCACCTTTGAAGCAAGAGGATATACTGCCTGGGATTGTACCTCACCAGCCTTTCTGCGGGAAGATGCCATCGGAACGGTTCTCTGCATCCCCACCGCATTCTGCTCCTACACAGGCGAAGCACTGGACAAGAAAACCCCTCTTTTACGTTCCATGGAAGCCATCAGTAAACAAGCTGTCCGGATTCTGAGACTGTTCGGAGATGAAGAAGTCAGCAATGTCAGATGTTCCGTCGGTCCGGAACAGGAATATTTCCTGATCGACCGTGACCAGTACTTACAGCGTGATGACCTGATCTTCACAGGCAGGACCCTGTTTGGTTCTATGCCTCCGAAAGGCCAGGAACTGGATGACCATTACTTCGGAACGATCCGTGAACGGCAGGCATCTTTCATGAAGGAACTGAATATCGAGCTATGGAAACTTGGTATCTTGTCCAAGACCCAGCACAATGAGGTTGCTCCTGCACAGCATGAAATGGCTCCGATCTATGAAACGGCAAATATCGCAACCGACCACAATCAGTTAGTTATGGAGACAATGAAAAAGGTAGCACGCCGCCACCATCTGGAATGCCTGCTTCATGAAAAGCCTTTTGCCGGCGTCAACGGCTCAGGTAAGCATGACAACTGGTCCCTTGTCACCAATACAGGCAAGAACCTGCTGAGTCCGGGATCTGCCCCATACGATAACAAACAGTTCCTGCTATTCCTCGCTGCTGTTATCGCCGCTGTGGATGACCATGCTGCCCTGCTGCGTCTCTCAGCTTCTACTCCGGGTAATGACCACCGTCTTGGCGCCAACGAAGCACCGCCTGCCATCATCTCCATCTTCCTCGGTGAGCAGTTGGAGGACATCGTAGAACAGATCCTTGCCACCGGTACTGCCACTCACAGCAACAAAGGCGGCAAAATGGATATTGGCGTACACACAATCCCGCCGATCAAAAAAGACGCCACAGACCGGAACAGGACATCACCTTTTGCTTTCACTGGTAATAAATTTGAGTTCCGTATGGTGGCATCCTCAAATTCCATTGCCAGCGCCAATACTGTTCTGAATGCATCCGTAGCGGATGTCCTTCAGGATATGGCAGATAAGCTGGAGAAAGCGGAAGACTTTGATACCGCAGTAGACGAACTGATCTGCGAGACATTGAAAACACATCAGAGGGTTATCTTCAATGGAAATGGTTACTCCGATGAGTGGATCGAAGAGGCAGAAAAAAGAGGACTGCCCAATGTCAAAACAATGGTAGATGCGACAACCTCCCTGCTGGAGGAAAAAACAATTGCCATGTATGAAAGACAGCATGTATACAGCCGCACAGAACTGGAATCCCGCACAGAGATCAACTATGAGATATACGCAAAGGCGATCAATATCGAAGCAAAGACAATGGTAAAGATGGCATCCAAACAGTATATCCCGGCAGTGATCGGTTATGTAACAAATCTTGCAGAATCCATTAACAGTATTACATCCGCCTGTGCCGCCGCTGATGTGTCAGTGCAGACTGAACTGCTGACCAAGTGCTCTGATCTTCTCGCTGATGCCCGCAAGGCAGTAGTAACACTGAAGGAAGTCAATGATAAGGCAAATGATATGGAGGATGGCAAAGAACGTGCTGAATTCTACCGTGATGTGGTTATGAAAGCCATGACAGACCTCCGTACCCCCATCGATACACTGGAAGATATCGTGGATAAGAGTTTCTGGCCTGTACCAGCATATGGTGATATGTTGTTTGAGGTTTAGAAATTCAGAATAAAAAACTAAGTCATGCCCCATAGCTTGCTGTGGGGTATTTGACTTAGCTCAATGGCGGGTTCAAATCGGCGCCGTTGGGCTATCTCTATCAGAGAAATCCATCCCTGAAAAGAGGTCATTATGATTACGATTTCGCTGCATACCGGTTCAGGAGAACCAATGTATCTACAGATTTATGAATATATAAAAAAAGAGATCCTTTCCGGGCGTCTGTCCCACCCTGAAAAGCTTCCCTCTGCCCGTGCACTGGCAGCAAATCTTCAGGTCAGCCGCAGCACAGTAGACACTGCGTATGAACAGCTTGTGGCAGAAGGGTATATTGATGCAAAGGAAAAACGGGGCTTTTTTGTAAATCCTATCACCCACACGCAGAATTTCACAAGATCCCAGGGACACATTTCTGTTCCTGACCGCACCTTGCCAGACCAGAAAAAAATGATATATGATTTTGATCCTGACGCCATTGATACCCTTCATTTTCCCTACTCTGTCTGGAAATCCATCGGCAGGAATCAGTTGGATAACCCAGATAATTTCATATCGGGAGACCACTTTGGAGAATATGGGCTGCGACTGGCGATATCCAGCTACCTGCATGGCTCCCGTGGCGTAAACTGTACTCCTGAAAGTATCATTGTCGGCGCCGGACTGGACCATCTCCTACAGATGCTCTGTGTCCTGTTCGAACGGAAAGCTGTGATCGCCATGGAAGATCCCGGCTACCGCAATGCCCGTCAGGTTCTGCTGTCCAGCGGCTATACGGTACAGGATATCCCTCTCTCCCAGGGAGCTCTTGACGCTTCTTCATTAATTCATTCTCCCGCTGATATCTGCTATGTCACACCAAGCCACCAGTTTCCTCTCGGAAGTGTCCTGTCTATCTCCCGACGCCAGGCACTCTTAGACTGGGCATATGAAAAAGAAAACCGCTACATCATAGAGGATGACCATGACAGCGAATTCCGCTACAAAGGAAAACCGATTCCGGCACTACAGAGCCTGGACCATGGACAGAGAGTGATCTATATCGGAACTTTCTCCAAAGCAGTCTCTCCTGCCATCCGCACAGGCTATATGGTTCTCCCTGCCCCTCTTCTCTCCCTCTACAAAGAAAAATGCGGCAGCTATGCCTGTCCGGTCTCCCGTCTTAATCAGGCTATCCTGACGGATTTTATAAAAGACGGGTTCTTCGAGAAACATCTGAACCGTATGCGAAAGATATATAAAGCCAAACATGACTATATGCTGGAACAGCTCCATTCCCATTTCCCCGATGGCCTGCTGGATATTTCTGCTGACAATGCGGGACTATATATCATCCTGCATTACCATGGCCCGCTGACCGATGAAGCCATCATAGAACAGGCAGAAAAAAACGGCATCCGGCTGCGTTCCCTGAAAGGGTATTACGCAAACCTTCCTGCCGCTTACCGCCCTGCTTATTTACTTGGATTTGCTAATCTGGAAGAGAAAGAGATCCGTGATGGAATCGCCCTGCTGGCTGAGAAAGTGCTAATTGTCTAGCGAAAAAGTGCCGCGCCTCCTCGGTATCCTTCCGGATCTGCTCCCTCAGCCTGTCCACAGACGAAAATTTCTGTTCTGACCGTTGATAGTTCATAAGATAAACAGTCAGTGTCTTACCATACAGATCTCCCTCATAGTCAAAGAGCCATACCTCAATGCCCACTGGATTCTGTCCTGGAATCGTAGGCTTTACACCAAGATTGCCCACTCCGTCATACTGCTTCCCTTCCACTGTGACATGGACGGAATATACCCCATAGGGTGGGAGGACTTTCTGTTCTGGCGGCCTTATATTGGCTGTCGGTACCATCATCTTCCCGCCGATCTGGTTCCCATGTTCTACTACTCCTCTTATAAAATATGGTGTCTGCAGAAGAGAATTTGCCTCCTGCATCTTTCCGGCAAAGAGAAGCCTCCGGATGCGGGTGCTGCTCACCTCTTCACCATCCTGTGTCAGCTTTTCATAGATCCTAACACTAAAACCATATTTTTCCCCTGCCTTCCTGAGATATTCCGCCGTACCAGAACGCTGGTACCCAAAACAGAAATCTGCACCGACAACCACCTTTCTGGCATCACACCGTCCCACAAGGATCTCTGTAACAAATGTCTCGGCACTCATATGCATAAATTCTTCTGTGACAGGGATTATGACCATAACATCAATTCCAAGCTCACTGGCAAGAAATATTTTCTCCTCCTGTCCATAGATACCCTGGCTGCCAGGAAAGAGAAATGTGATCATCACTGTCTCAAGTTCCTGACGCTTTGCTTCTGTGAACAACAAGCGGTGTCCCCTGTGCAGGCCATCAAACTTACCGATGCAGACAGCCGTATTATTTAGTTTAAAATCCAAATCTGTTATTATCTTCATATGACTTATCCTTAATGAAACATTTTTATGATATGATACATAGCATCTTTTTCCTCATAACGGTATATGGCATAAAATGCACCATCTGTGCCATACATTCTAACAATCTCCCCATCCCCGGCAATATCACTTCCGCCTCTTGTGCTGCCCTCTGTCCCATTGCCTGAATCGGGTGCAGTGCCCTCTCTCATAGGTATATAGCGGCACAAACGCGATGACACCTTATTTCCATTCTGCAGGAATTTCATTCCTTTTTCTGACACATGGCAGCTTCCATACTGTGAAAAGGCAGAGTCCACTGGCATCAACAGATCCCCGGCACTTGCCGGCGATGTTTTTGCCCTCTCCTCAATCTCCGCCAGCGTCATGGCATCCATTAACCTGTATTTCCCCACCCTTGTACGGACAAGGCTTTTCATGGCAGCACCACAGCCAAGACGCTCGCCGATATCATGGCAGAGGGAACGAATATAGGTTCCTTTTGAACAAGTGACCTCAATAGTAAACTCATTCCTCTGCAGGGCAGCCTCTTTTAATGTAAGGTCATGGATCACTACTTTCCTCGCCTGGCGTTCCACCTCTTTGCCCTGGCGGGCAAGCTCATACAATCTCTTTCCATTTACCTTAACAGCAGAATACATCGGCGGAACCTGTTCGATCTCACCGGAAAATTCCTCCAGTACCATTCCCAACTGCTCCTCAGTAACAGAGACAGGGGACAGGGACAGAACCTCTCCTGTCAGATCCAGCGTATTGGTGGTCACACCCAGCTTAACCTCAGCCACGTAAGTTTTATCTTTCTCCGTCAAAAGGCTGCACACCTTTGTTGCCTTTCCGACACACACCGGAAGGACACCTGTAGCATCCGGATCCAGTGTACCCGTATGTCCGATTTTCTTAAAATGCAGGATACCTCTCAACTTCGCTACTACGTCGTGAGAGGTAAATCCTTTTTCCTTATTTACAATAATAATCCCATTCATAATACACCTGCTGGTCTTTCAGGCAGACTGCCCAACACGGATGAACTGCTTCTCAATGTGCTGCGTCAGATTATTGACTACATCAAAAGCATCTCCTTTGATCGTACATCCGGCAGCATGAACATGCCCGCCGCCGCCGAAATAGCAGGCAATGGTACTGACATCAATGAATTCATTGGATCTCATGCTAACTTTGTATTCCTGTGGTTCTCTCTCTGTGAGAAGAATCGCCACTTCAATTCCCTCTGTCGTCCGCATCTCATCTATAATGCCATCAAGATCAGAAGTCTGGGCATTATACAGATCAAGTATATTCTGTCTCAAAACAGAGAAAATACAACGTCCATCCATGATCCGGACACTCTCTAGAAGACACCGTCCCATAATCTGTAGCTGCTTGTAAGTCTTCATGTAAAAGCTTCCATCAATAATCTTTCCAAAAGGGACTCCCTTATCCATAAGTTTACCGGCAATGCGCATTGTCTCACTGCTTGTATTCGAGTGTTTGAATACCCCGGTATCATGAACGATCCCCGTATACAGGGCACATGCCGTCGTGTAACCGATCTTGTCTTCTTCCATCAGCGTATAGAGGATCTGGGAAGTGGAACTGGCATCTGGAACTACATGATTTTCATTGCCAAATTTCGTATTGGTAATGTGATGGTCAATATTGATAACATGCCCTGCCAGTTTCATAATATCTGCCACTTCCTCCAGACGGTCTGCATCACCGCAGTCAAGAGACACAAACAGATCATATGCCTCACCTTTTACAGAAGAACAACATTCCTCAAAGGCCTCTTCTGCTTTCAGATAATTAAACACTTCCGGATATTCTGTCAGATATACAGTAACCTTCTTTTCCGGGTAGTTCTCTGCTATGTAACTGTATAATCCCATACAGGAGCCAATACAATCGCCATCCGGACGCAGATGCCCGGCAATGGCAATCGTACCTGCTTTTTCAATTGATTCTAATAATATGTTCATATCTTCTCATTCTCCTGACAAATTATAAATCTGGTCAATCCTCTTGGTGGCGGTCTGAGCGCATCACTTCATCAATCTTTTTGGACATAGTTACACCATACTCTATGGAATGATCCAAAACAAATGTCAGCTCCGGCGTATTCCGCAGGTTCATACGGCTCGCCAACTGATGTCTGGCAAAGGAAGCACTTTTTTTCAGTCCCTGCATCGTCTTTTCCTTTGCCTCATCATCTCCCATAACACTGACAAAGATCTTGGCAAACTTGAGATCCGGCGTCACCTCCACCGCCATCACTGATGTCATGGGATGAATGCGCGGATCCTTGAGATCATCCCGTATGATCAGGCTCATCTCACGAAGAACCTCACTGTTGACACGAATATTTTTTACACTGTTCTTTTTCATCTGGGTACCTCTACCATCTTATAACATTCTATCTGGTCTGCTTCCTGCAGATCCCCGAAACCTTCAAATACCAGGCCACACTCATAACCGGCATTTACTTCTTTTACATCATCCTTAAATCTCTTCAGACTGGCAAGATTACCTTCAAAGAGCTGCTCGCCATCACGGCTGATGCGGACACGGCATCCTCTCTCGATCTTACCATCCAATACGTATGAACCAGCGATGGTTCCCACACCAGAAGCCTTGAATGTCTGGCGCACCTCTGCATGGGCGATAACTTTCTCTTCATAGATCGGCTCCAGCATTCCCTTCATGGCAGACTCAATATCTTCAATGGCATCGTAGATCACGCGGTACAGACGGACATCCACATTCTCACGGTCTGCCGTATCCTTCGCCATGTTATCGAGCCTTACATTAAATCCGATGATAATGGCGTTGGAAGCGCTTGCCAGCGTCACATCCGATTCGTTGATGGCGCCTACACCGCCATGGATGACACGGACAGCCACCTCTTCATTGCTGAGTCTTACAAGACTCTGTTTCACAGCTTCAACGGAACCCTGCACATCGGCCTTGATGATCAGGTTCAAATCTTTCACATTACCTGCCTGAATCTGGCTGAACAGCCCATCCAGGGACAGTTTCTTCGCCTTTGTCTCCTCAAGCAGCTTATCCTTACCCTGATCCACATACGCCTGGGCGATCTGTTTGGCATCTTTATCATTCTCTGTTGCAACGAACACCTCACCGGCATCCGGAACACCATTTAAACCAAGGATCTCTACCGGAGTAGAAGGTTTTGCCAGCTTCACACGCTCACCGTTGTGGTCAAGCATGGCACGTACCTTTCCATATGCCGTTCCGATGGCAATGTGGTCGCCTACATTCAGGGTTCCCTTCTGGACAAGGACAGTGGCAACAGGACCACGCCCCTTATCTAACTGCGCCTCGATAACAATACCACGGGCACGGCGCTTTGGATTTGCCTTCAATTCCAGTACATCCGCTGTCAGTACGATCATCTCCAGAAGATTTTCAATACCCTCCCTGGTATGTGCCGATACCGGACAGAATACGGTAGAACCGCCCCATTCTTCCGGAATCAGTTCATACTCCGACAGCTCCTGTTTCACTCTGTCAATATTGGCGCCTTCCTTATCAATCTTGTTCACTGCCACAATGATCTCAACCCCTGCTGCCTTGGCATGGTTGATCGCCTCTACGGTCTGCGGCATCACACCATCATCTGCGGCCACAACCAGGATCGCGATATCCGTTGACTGTGCACCACGCATACGCATGGAGGTAAACGCCTCATGCCCTGGTGTATCCAGGAAGGTGATCTTCTCCCCATTGATCCGGACTACATATGCACCGATATGCTGGGTAATGCCGCCTGCCTCATGCTCTGTGACATCACTCTGACGGATGGCATCCAGAAGCGATGTCTTACCATGATCGACATGCCCCATAACACAGACTACCGGAGGACGTTTCTTCATCTTTGCCTCATCCTCATCTTCCTCTTTCAGAAGTTCAGCGACCATATCGATCTTTTCTTCTTTTTCACACAGAATATCAAATCCCAGGGCAATCTCCTCGGCCTCTTCGTAAGTGACGTCCTGATTCAGGGATACCATCTGCCCCTGCATAAACAATTTCTTCACCAGTGCTGCCGCTGGCATTTTCATCTTGTCAGCAAGTTCGCGGATGGTAAGTGATTCTGGAATCGTGATCTGTTTGATCTCTTCCTGCGGCTCCTGTTTCACCGGTTCCGGCTTAATAAATGCTCCCTTACGGTTTGGATCTTTCTTTGAACGGATCCGGTTCATCTCCTCCTTAGTACTCTTGCGGTATCCACCTGCTTTATTTCTGTCATCCTTCTTCTTATTCCTCTGGCGGGAACTCTTTTGCTCCTGCTTGATGCCATCAAAACCACTCTGGGCCTTCTCAAACCGTTCAAATACACGCTCGCCGCCATTGCCGCGGTTTCCTCCGTTATTACGCCCCCCATTCCGGCGGTCATTATTCTGCCCTCTCTGGTTGTTATTCTGTCCGTTCCGGTTATTGTCGCGCTGCCCGTCTCTTCCATTCTGATAACGGGTATTACCGCCACGGTTATTGTTCTGCCCGCTCCGGTTATTGTCACGCTGCCCATCTCTTCCGTTCTGGTTCCTGTTATTGCCGCCACGGTTATCTCCGCGGTTTCCTCCCCGCTGGTTATCACTGCGCTGGCTGTCCCCACGGTTTCCCCCATTACGGTTCTGTCCCTGGTTCTGCCGGGAATTATTCCTGCCGTCCCTTGCAGGCTGTTTCTTATTTTCTTCTTCCCTGTTCGTTTTCTTTTCCTCTTTCGGCTGCTTTTCAGAAACGGCTGCCTTCGTCTCCTGTTTCGCTGCGGGCGCTGTCTCCTTCTCTTCTTTCTTCTTTGCTGCCTGTGGCTGCTCCATCTTAGGTTCTTCTGTCTTCCTGACGGCCTTCTCTGGTTCCTCCACCTTCTTCTCCTGAACCTTTACCGGCTTTTCTTCTGGTATTTTTTTCTCATTCTTTTTCTCTTCTGTCTTACCTGTTTCTTTCTTAGCTGCTTTCTTCTGTGGAAAATTCTTCATAAGAAAGGCAATCGCATCATCTTCAATATTGCTGTTGGCACCTTTTACTTCGAAACCATTGTCATTTAATAGTTTAACCAGGTCCCCGCTTTTTATGTTTTTATCCTTTTGCTGCATGCTGCGTGCAATCTCATATATTTTCATTTTCGCCATGCTTTGTTACCTCCAGTTCTAAATTCTTGCCAACGGATGCGGCAAATCCTCTTTCTGTGATCGCCAGGGATGCCCGGAATGTCTTTCCTATCGCCTTGCCTAATGTATCCTTATCACTAAATTCTACATAAGGAACATGATAGAAATAACAAGAATCCGAGAATTTCTTCTTCGTATTCGCCGATGCATCTGCTGCCACCATCACCATTTTTGCCCTGCCATCCCGAATGGCTTTCTCTGTCATAAACTCCCCGCTTACTACGTTTCCGGCTTTCATCGCCAGTCCCAGGGTTCCCAGGACTTTTTTCTCATTTACCATGGTCTGTCTATCACCCTTTTAACTGCCTTTCTAACTCATCATATATCTCATCCGGCACATTCACACGGAAAGAACGGTTCAGTGCATTGCTCTTTCGCGCCTTGGCAAAGCATTCCCCACTGTCGCACAGATAAGCTCCTCTTCCATTCCTGCGGCCTGTTCTGTCAATACAGAACTCTCCTTCCGGTGTCCTCACCACCCGGATCAGCTCTTTCTTTTCTTTGCTCTCCCGACAGCCAATGCACTGCCGGCTCGGCTTTTTCTTTGTCTGCATCCTGCCCCTCCTTTCTGTCCTAACGGTACCGTCAGGCTGTTGTACCTTATTGACAAGGCATGTGGTCTTATTCTTCCATACTCTGTGTCTCGCTCTTGATATCTATCTTATACCCTGTCAGACGGGCTGCCAGACGGGCATTCTGCCCCTCCTTTCCGATGGCCAGTGACAACTGGAAATCTGGCACTACGACTTTCGCTGTCTTTTCCTCCGGATCTACATCAACAGAGATTACCTTAGATGGGCTCAAAGCATGTTCGATAAATACGGCAGGGTCTTCATCCCACTCCACGATATCGATCTTCTCACCCCGCAATTCCTCAACAACAGCATTGACCCGGACACCGTTCATGCCAACACAGGCACCCACTGCATCTACATCCGGATTATTGCTGTATACAGCAATCTTTGAACGGGATCCTGCCTCACGGGAAACATTCCGGATCTCCACCACACCACTCTGGATCTCTGCCACTTCATACTCAAATAATCTTTTCACCAGTTCCGGATGGGTACGGGAAATAATGATCCTCGGTCCCCTTGTAGTATCCCTCACCTCAGTTACATAAAGCTTGATCCGCTCCCTCGGTGCAAACTGCTCGGATTCCACCTGCTCCTGAGAGGTCAGTATGGCATCCATTTTGCCAAGATTGATGTTGTAATTGCCATTGCTGTAACGCTGTACAATTCCAGTGACAATATCTTTTTCTTTCGTATAATACTGGTCAAAAAGAACCTTCCGCTCCTCTTCCCGTATCTTCTGCACCACTACCTGTTTCGCTTTCTGGGCCGCGATACGCCCAAAATTCTTCGGTGTCACTTCCAGGCTTACTGTATCCCCCACAGCCGTTCCAGGATGTTTCACCTCTGCCTCAGTCAGAGACATCTGCAATGTCTCATCTTCTACCTCTTCCACCACTTCCTTATCCTGATATACATGGAATTCACCTGTCTCATTATCAAGACTCACCCGGATATTGTCCGATTTGCCAAACTGATTCTTACATGCCGCTAACAGGGAATTCTCAATCGCTTCAAGCAAAATACTCTTGCTGATATCTTTTTCTTTCTCTATGGCATTTAATGCCTCAATCAATTCCGGATTTCCTTTCTGTGGTGTTGTCGTCTTTTTCATTTTCTATCATCCTCCTTGTTTTTAGTGTTAAATCAATCGAATCAAAAATCTATGAACTTACGGATCAATGCAATATCCTTAACCAGAAGCTCCATCTCCTTTTCCCCAAAATCCAGAATGATGCTCTCTGGTTCCTCCTTATACTCTTTCAATATCCCGATAAATTCTTTATCCGAATACTTCTTCCCTTCCTCTTCCCATGTCACGGGAGAAAACAATTTCACTTCCACATCATTTCCAAGATTTCTCACAAAATCCTTTGGTTTCTTAAAGGGGCGCAGAAGTCCCGGTGAACTGACCTCCAAAATATAAGATTCTGAAATATAATCATGTTCATCTAAAAGATCACTGAGTTCATGGTTCACCATAGTCAGATCATCAATGGTGATGCCCCCCTCCTTGTCAATGTAAACCCGCAGATGCCAACTGCCCGCTTCCTTGACAAACTCCACATCCACCAACTCATACTTGTACTTTGACAAGATCGGTGCCAGTAGTTCTTCTGTCTTCTTTTCATATTCCCCATGCTTGGATAAGCATTGCTTAGGTAAATTTTGTTTACTCAAATAAAGACCTCTTTTCCTTAGCCTGGGCGGTTCCCGCCCAGGCATGTAATCATACTCCCTGCTTTCGCCTGTATCACCCTGATGGGTAATACACAAAAATAATGAGTGAACTCGCGTTCACTCATCATCATTAACAGTATCAATATGGACAGTATAGCACTATTTTCCATGGATTGCAAGCATTTCTGGAAAAAAAGTGACAGAAAATTTGCTGTTTATCCACTTATTCTATCCCCTCAAATATTTCACCTAATGTCATTTTTATATGTGGAAATGCTCTCAGACAGACCTCTTCCTCTGCATTATAATCTTCATCCTCTTTATCCGCCTGAAGTATATAACTCTGCTCCAGAATATATACGCCATCCTTCAAATAATATATTTCTACCGCTCCCTGCGGTGAAACGATCCAGTACTCCTCCACCCCTGCCCTTTCATAAATATCCCTTTTCTCTGCCCTGTCTCTTTTGGCAGTGGATGGGCTTAAGGTTTCTGCAATAAACTTTGGAACACCGCTGTAGAAGCCGCCCTTAAGATGTTTTCGGTCACAGATAACCATGATATCCGGACACAGGTAATCATCACTCTCTTCCGGCTGGTATCTATAATCCAAATTTTCAATTGAGACAAGACATATACTGTTTTTTAATCCCTGCTTGATAATGGTATGGATATTACTATTAATGATGCCATGACGAAAATTAGGAGCTGGTGACATATCATAAATCACTCCATTTATCTTTTCATCTTTCCTGCGTTCAGCCTCTGCCATTCCCATAACATCACCTCTCTGTTTTCTAAGATTGTATCACAGGTTAATTAAATTTGGAAGAAATTTTTACATTATATTTAACAGAACCAGAGTACTCCCCTATTAAAATCTCATACTTCTCTCCTTTTTTAAGTTCTACAATCGTTTCATTAGAATTTGAAAGTGTATTTGTTAGTTCTTCCTTTTTTTTGCTCAACAGTATAAATCTATAGCTCTCATTCACATCGTCGATCCCCAATTTAAATTTATAAGTGCCTGTTTTAGTCACAGTAAAATAATATCTATTTACTTGATCTATATACCTGATAGATCCTTTTATTGCATTTCCTTTGACATTTTTTGCCTCATCAGGCACACCTATTGATATTGTATACTGTGGAATTCCCTCTCTTTGTGTAACCAAAACCTTATATTGCTTACCTTCAGCTAATTCACATGTAACTCCCTTATTATCATACACAGTATTTACTAATTCCTCTTCTTTTTCATCATAAATATTAAATCCATAACTTAGTTTCACATTATTTATGTCAAAGTCAAACCGATATATACCTGTTTTAGGGGGCATATATCGATACTCAATTTCTTGGTCTATATACCTGATTTGACCTTTTATTTTATCCCCTTCAATATTCACAATTTCATCCGGCGAATTAATATTTATAGTATATTCAACTTCTTCATACTCCTCTGTTTCTTGACTTTCAACCACCAGTGTATACTCCTGTCCCTCTTCCAGTGTTACACTTATCCCCGCAGGATCTGAAGAAGAATAATAATTTCTATTCAATTCTTTCTGTACAGAATCCACGATATAAAAAACATAATCTTTTTTTACACTATCTATATCAAAATCAAATCTATATATACCCGTTTGTTGAGGTACAAATACCTCTTTACGAACATCTTCCCCAACTAATACTCCATTCAAAATCTTTCCATCAAATGAAGTCACTTTTTCTGGTTCTTCAGATTCATATGGAGCATCTGTTGGAGTGTCCGGCAAGTCTACATCATCTTCACCAGAATCATTCACATCATCCGTTGGCACAATACTTGGCTGAACTCCCTCAGAACCATTATTTTCATCTTCCTGACTTATCAGAGTTTCTGTTTCAACAGGATGTGCGATCTCATTCCAAAACCTTTCTACTTCTGCCGAAAAAATTGTTCCTACGACAAATACTACCAATAAAACAATAATACCAAACACACCAAAAATTTTAATAGCTGGATATGAATCAAGAAATTCTTTTATTTTATCCATAAAAACCTCCAATGTACATAAAAAATTTTATCTTTATCACAAACGCCCTATCAAGATTAACAGATTACCACATTCTCACACACTCAGGATGCAAAGTCAATAGACATTGCATATAAAGTCAAACCATTGCATAATCGGGCGATTTTTCTAAAAAAACAGAGAAAAAAACATTAAAATTTTAGAAAAACCCAAAAGCAAAAGCGCGGCCGCCAGCCGCGCTACTGCTCTGATTTCCTAACTTCTATTTTCCCCCACCCCTGACAGCTACTTTACAAAAGGTGACTGGATCACCGGCTGGATCTGTTTTCCTCTGAGGGCTTCTTCGATCGTATCGGGAACTCTCTCAAAGTGTGCCACCATGGATTTCGGTTTCTTCTCATAATCGTCCTGTCCAAATGGAACAAAATATACATTTTTCGTGTTCATCAGTTCTCCTATGTTCTTCAGATTCGCACCCAGCGCATCATTGGTGGATACCGCGATGACCACTGGTTTCTCATTCCGCATATGTGCTTTTGCTGCCATCAGCACAGGAGAATCCGTAATTCCTGCACAGAGCTTCGCCATGGTATTTCCTGTACATGGTGCAATGATCATCACATCCAGATATGCTTTCGGTCCTATGGGTTCTGCCTCCTGCAGCGTAAAGATCCCATGCTCTCCTGTGATCTCCTGTATCGCTATGATAAAATCTCTCGCATCTCCGAAACGGCTGTTGATGGTCTGTGACATATTGGAGAAAATCGGAATTACGCGATTTCCCTCTTCTACCAGCTTTCTGACCACGCCTTTGATCTTCTCATGAGTACAAAAAGAACCGGTTATTGCAAAACCGATGGTTTTTTTGCTCATTCCGCTAGTCTCCCATAATTGTTTTTCTTATTACTTCTAATAATATTTTCGCGGAAGATTTTGGTGCATATTTACCTGGTAATCCCAGACATAAATTTGCATCAATAGAACGGTTTCGACAATATTCAAAGTCAACTCCTCCTGGTTTCGAGGCAATGTCAATGATCGTCACATCCCTTTTCACAGAAGAAAGCATCCTGTCATCCAGCACCAGTGCTGGGACAGTATTAAAAATGAGATCATACCCGCACATGATATCCTCTGCCTCATCAAAACCAATGGCATGGCAGCCATATGCTTCTGCCCTGGCACGTTTCTCTTCCTTGCGGTCCAGTACGGTGACATGGGCTTTCAGTGCTGTCAGTTTCTCTGCCAGCACCTCTCCGCACCGCCCATATCCCACCACCAGGGTTCTGCTTCCATGTATGCTGACGCATGACGATTTTAATGCCTCTGCGATAGCCCCCTCTGCCGTAGCGATGGCATTGCGGCTGGCTGCCCCCTCCTGTTTCATATAATCAATGCACCGGATCTCTTTCTCCATGCACTGTTTCATAAGAGGCTGTGGAAAATTGCATCCATAGATAACCTGCCCTTTCTGCAGCTTAGGGAGATTTTCCTGTAAATATTTCGCCGTCTGCGGCACAGGCAGAAGTACTGCGTCATGATAGCCCGGCAGATATTCTTCCGATACCATAACCTCATGGCCAGCCTCCTGCAAAAGTTCCGCCAGATAGATTTGCCGTGTTTCCGAACCAAGTACCATAAAATGATATTTCATTGAAACCTCCATTCTAACAAATCCCTTTTCTTTAAGATATGTCAGACATTCTCATCATGATACTTCATCATCTCTTCCAGAAAGATCTTCCCCAATACACTGAGGGAAGCTCCCATCCGGCTGATATACCCAATCCGCATAGTTTCGTTTTCTTTCAGGGGGATGGCACGGGAATCATCACCGTTTAATTCATCGCAGATGATCCCCGAACACAACGTATAGCCATTTAATCCCACCATGAGATTCAGCATCGTCGCCCTGTCATTTGCCTTAATGATACGTTTATAATCATATGTGCTCTTCATCTCTTCAGCAAGATAAAAGGAATGGTTCTTTCCCTGGTCGAAAGCAAGGCACGGATATGGTTCCAGATCCGCCATGGAGATCACACTGCGCCCTGCAAGAGGGTGTCCAGATCTCAGATAAACATAGGTATCACAGGTAAACAGCTCTGTAAATTTCAACTGGTTTTCCCGCAATATCTTCTGCAGGACCTTTTCATTAAAATCATTCAGATAAAGAATACCCAGCTCACTCTTGAAATTTCTGACATTTTCTATGATCTCATATGTCTTCGTCTCATATATGGCAAATTCATAGTTCTCCATGCCAGCCCTTTTCACAGTCTCCACAAATGCCTTTACGGCAAAGGAATAATGCTGCATGGACACACTGAACTTCTCTTTCGCCTCTTTTTCTATATAACGGTTGCTGAGCAGGCGGTACTGTTCTGCCACCTGTCTGGCATAGCCGAGAAATTCCTCACCGTCCGGAGTAATAATGATCCCATGGTTAGAACGCAGAAATACATCAAATCCAATTTCCTTCTCCAATTCACGGATAGAGGCTGACAGGCTCGGCTGGGAGATAAAGAGCTGCTTTGCCGCCTCGTTCATAGAACCACTTTCTGCCACTGTAATCACATATTTTAGCTGTTGTAATGTCATGCCTTCCCCTCACTCCCATTCTCATAGGTATCAAGAAAATGATGTTTTACCCCATCCTTCTTATAGGCAATGATGGTATTTAGATTTACATTTTCCACACTACGGAAAATATTTTTCTCAATATAAGGACTCTTTTTCCTGAGTTCCCTGATCAGAGCCTTCACCTCATCCCGCTTGGAAGCAATCTCTGTCCCTTCTGCCTCTGCATGTTTTTCTGTCAGCAGGCAGGCACAGCGGATAAAGTGCAGGTCATTATAATGCATCCAATGAATAATATCTTCCTCCCGGATCAGATAAAGGGGGCGGATCAGCTCCATTCCCTCAAAATTCGTGCTGTGGAGCTTCGGCATCATAGTCTGGACCTGTGCACCATACAGCATCCCCATCAGGATCGTCTCGATCACATCATCGAAATGATGTCCCAGGGCAATCTTATTACACCCCAGTTCTTTCGCCTTATTGTATAGGTGCCCCCTGCGCATCCTAGCACACAGATAGCAGGGGGATTCCATATCCTCCACAGCAACAATATCAAAAATCTGCGATTCAAATATCTCGGCCGGCACACCAAGGATCCTTGCATTCTCTCTGATCCGCTGTAGGTTTTCCGCATTATACCCCGGATTCATCACCAGATATACCGCCTCAAAATTTTTCTTTCCATGTCTCAGTATCTCCTGAAACAATTTAGCCATCAGCATAGAATCTTTCCCGCCAGATATGCAGACAGCAATCTTATCTCCATCCTGGATCAGTTCGTATTCATTTACCGCCTTCGTAAACTTGCACCATATTTCTTTCCGGAATTTCTTCACGATACTGCGCTCTGCCTGCTTTTGCCTGTCATCCATATTCTGTACCCTCCAAGTTTTTCCCATTCACAGTAACCATCAGCGGTGGCTGTGTTTATCCAGATACATATTTTCATCTGCTTCCTTAATAATCTTTTCCAGTACGGCATTACTGCCTTCATAGAATGAATATCCAATGGCGATCCTGCATTGTACTTCCTTTTCCGGCGGTGTCAGGATGTTATCCGGATCTGCTTTCATGGCTGTCTCCAACGCTGCCATCTCTTCCGCTGTCTTGTCGCAGACCACCAACATAAATTCATCTCCCCCCATACGGAATCCCTCATTCTCTCCTGTCTGGTATTTACGGACAAAATCTGCTGTCTTTATAATTACCTCATCTCCAGATTCATGTCCGCATATATCATTCATTTTCTTTAGGTTATCTATGTCAAAATACACGATACCTACCGACTGCTTTGCCTCATAAGAAGCCTGGCATTTCTCCAGATACCGTTTGTTAAAGAGCTGTGTCATGCTGTCGTGGAAAGAATTCCATGTTGCGATGGCAAGGCTGTTAGAAGAATTTAGAATATCCGTCTCCATTTTTCTCACTGAATGAAACAGGTTTTCGATTTCATCTCCTGTATGGATCTGAAGTTTCGCCAGCGGCGACTCCTCCCCTTTCTTCTTTGCTGAATCTGTGTAACTGGCTGCTGCCGCCGACAGATCATTAATGGGTCGGATAATGGTCTGATTGATCCGCAGGACAAACCATATGCTTACCCCCACAGTCAGGGCAAGAACTGTCAGGATCAGACGCAGCAGATATTGGTACTGGTTTTTCTTCGATTCTTCTGTAGAGATCGCTACGATAACATAACCCATATGAAGATTATAAGATGATAACACAGGACGATAAACTACAATCTGGTCCGGATATGTGATATAGCCCACATCATCTCCATGGACCAACTGGCTCATACGCCTCTCCTGCTCTGAATCCACATTGGATGTATCCCCCAGAAATGCCCCCTCATCCGACAGATCCGTATCAAAAATATAATGAAACCCCTCCTCATCAAACCAGCCGATCATCAATTGAACGATATCCTTGTTGGTATTGCGGTAATCAATAAGCTTATTCCAGATTTCATAATAATAAGTATCTCTCTGCCCTGTCTTGATATATGCATCCAGCCTGTCACCGTCTGTGATCAGCGCGCAGGTCTCAGCCACCATATGTGCTGTTGAATAACTGGACTGCTCTGTCGTGGAAATAAAATTCTGGTAATTCATGCCAACGCTCAGTGCACTAAGCAGGATTACAAAAGATAGAATTAAAAATAAAAGCCTTTTACGCAGTGATTTTTTCATAAGCACCCCCCTAATATTTCCTGTCCCCGATATATTTGTCTGCATTTTCATAAGTAAATACTAATTCCTCCACATACTGGATCGGTTCTACTTCCAGCCCGGCCTCCTTCTGCCGGATCACTTTCTCAGAGAGTCCGGCGATCAGTGGATTACATTCCACAGATGCCATCAGCTTTCCCTTGATCATATTTTCAAATGCTTCTCCCAGCGCATCAAAAGAAATGGTTATCACTCTGCCGCCCACACCATACGAAACATCTTTTTGTGTCATCGCTTTCATAGCGCCAAACATCATATTATCATTTTCACATATTAGTACATCAATATCTTTATGTTTCTCCAATATCTGATCCATGACCTCCTTCCCTTCACCCTGCGTAAAATTCCCACATTCACTGGCCAGAATATGCCAGTTATCATGTTTACGGATTTCTTCCTGAAGGCCTTCTGATCTTCCTATAGTGGCAGAGGCACCTTCCGTCCCCTCCAAAATAACAATATTGATATCCTCTTTCTGCCTCCCGTTCTTCTTCAGATAGTCTGCCAACCATCTGGCTGCATTGATCCCCTCTGTTCTGAAATCCGATCCAATCCAGCATTCGTACAAGGAAGGATCCGCACTGACTCCCCGGTCTGCCAAAAGTACGGGAATCTTACTGTCCTGTGCCAGTTTCAGCGCATCTTCCCATCCATCCTCCACAATGGGGTCAAGAATGATATAATCCACTCCCTGGGAGATCAGGTCATACATCGCCTTTACCTGGCGCCTGGAATCAGAATTGCCATCTATGTAGATCAGATTGTACCCCTTTTCCTTTGTAAATGTATTCAGATAATCTTTTGTGTTGGCATCCCGCCAGTCAGATTCCTTTCCTGTCTGTATAAACCCTATTGTAATATAATCTGTACCATAACTGACACCACCGGAGCGCCCCAGCTTTTTCTCGTGGAGAACCTCCCCTTGTCCACTGCAATGTGTACATCCCAGCACCATCACAATAACCAGCAGGCCTATAACCAGCTTCCTCCCCATACCACAGTCCCCCTTCCAATATTTTACTTATAAGTTTAGCACATTTCAGAAACAAAATCAGTAAAAAACAAACAACAATGAAAAGTTTTTTTCATTCAATCAAAACTTTCTGCCTATGGCAATTCTTGCTCCGCATAAGACGGACTTTCCTATAGATTAAAATTAGCTCAACGGCACCAATTTGAACCCGTTCAAATTGACACCGTTGAGCTAGTCAAAACGTTGCCTTTCATATCCTAACCAGAACAGCGGTTTTGTACTGTCTGTTGCCTTGGCTGGGGTATGAAAAGTAACATCAAAATTCCCTGCATCAGCCAGCCACCGCTGTTCCTTTTATATTGATCACCACATATTCGGATTTACAGCCCGTCTTAAACTTGATCGCCCAGTCAGAAATGCCGGAAGTTACGATAAAGTTTGTGTGTTCCCTTTTTTCCAGGCCGTAGGTTTTGTCATTTTCCCCCGTCCATTCACCTATGTAATTGACAGGGAACAACTGCCCTCCATGCGTATGGCCGGACAGCACCAGGTCCACCCCTGCTGCTGTCTGTGCATCATAATCATGGGGCTGATGGTCAAGGACAATACTGTACCTGCCTGGATCCAAGCCAGAAACCAGTTCCTCCATGGAAGCCCGGGAACTTCCTTTCTGCTCTTCTGACCTGTCCTGCCTTCCCATAAGATAAAAACGGTCGTCCAGCAATGCTATATCATCCTGCAGCACCTTTACATTATTTTTCACCAGTTCCGCGATCAGATCATCTCCACTGTAACCACGGTATTCAGAACCATAATATCCCTTGTTGTGGTTTCCAAAGGAATAAAAAACACCATATGTCGTCTTTAATGTTCCGAGGGCCTGGCAAGCTGTAACCATATCTTCCTTTGTGGTATCATCATCCACAAAATCACCAGTCACCACCACAATATCCGGATTTTCAGACTGCATCGCTTTCACCTGTTCAGCAAATCCCTCTCCGTGAAAGGTTGTCCCCACATGGGAATCTGCAAACTGCACGATCCGCAGGTTTCCCACCTGCTTGTCCGTCGCCAGTGTATATTCCGTCCTCCATACATGATGGGCCAGATACCAGCCTCCTGTCAGGTAGATAATGGTAATCCCTATCGCAGATAATCCTGCATAATATCTCACAAAATCCTTTTTCCGTCTCTTCTCGATAAATCTGCTGATCCCATCACAGAGCAGCCAGATCACCATCAGATGCAGGATACAGATCATGGCATTGACCACGCCCATAGCAAGCCATGTACCGAGAAAGATCAGCACCACAGGAATCAGGCCTCCCAAAAAACAGAATATCTTCCTGTCTTTTGCCCTGCTATTTATCACAGAAAACCTGGCAAACCGGCTGACCAGATACAAGATGCCAAGAACCGTTCCCAATATAATAGACCCAAAAATCAATGCCCACATAGCTTTCTCCTCTGCACGATATAATAATCTATTATAATCATGATTGTCGCCCCTGTCCATGCCGAAATCTCAGCCGCCATAACACCCCGGAACCCAAATATCAAAGGAAGGGTAAGGACAAGGCTGATTCTGAGTACCAGTTCCAATCCGCCAGAGATCATCGGCACGATAGTCCGTCCCATCCCCTGCAGGGCAGACCGGTATGGCCAGAGAAGTCCCAGCACCCACAAGAAACAGCTTAGTACAATGATATATTCCGCAGATTCTGCAATGGCTTCTGCCGTTCCGTCTTCGATCAGATACCCGGAGATAGAACCAGCAGACAAAAACATGGAAAAACACAATATAGCACATATGACCATATTGATCAGTATACATTTGCGTACACCTTCCCGGATCCTCCCATATTGCCTTGCCCCAAGGTTCTGCCCCACATAGGTTGCCATGGTCATTCCAAAAGTAGCATTGGGCTGCTGTATAATATTTACGATCTTACAACCAGAAGCATAGGCAACCGTATAGACAGGTCCAAGACGGTTGACTGAACTCTGCAGGGTCATAACACCGAGGGCAGTAACAGAATTTTGAAAAGCCATAGGCAGTCCGATGACAACCATTTTTTTGATCAGAGAGAAATCCACTGCAAAATCTTCCCTTGACAATCTTAACTGCCAGATATCCTTCATACGGAATAAATTATATCCCATGGCGGTAAGCTGCGCAATCGCTGTTGCAACAGCAGCACCGGCTACACCCCAATGAAAAACAAATACAAATAACAAGTCCAGGCCGATATTAACAAAACAGGAAATAATAATTGCGATCAAAGGCGTCCTGCTGTCCCCCAGCGCACGAAGTATGGAAGAGGTCAGATTATAAAACACCATGCAGCCAATACAGCCATACACGATGCGTGAATATAAAACCGCATCATCCATATAAATCTCTGGTGTCTGCATCAGCGTCAGTATTCCTTTTGAAAATGAAACGGCAAGCACTGCTACAATGAGAACACTGAACACAGCCAGATAAATACTCATGGCAACCGATCGCCGTAAATGTATAATATCCTCTGCCCCAAAATACTGACTGATGAGGATGGAAAAACCCTGGCACAGCCCCATGACAAAACCAATAATAAAAAAATTCATAGAACTTGTGCAGCCAACCGATGCAAAGGCACCTACACCCACACCGTGGCTCACCACAATGCTGTCTACTATATTATAAAGCTGCTGAAAGATATTTCCGGCAAGCATCGGCAGCGCAAAGAGCAAGATCATCTTTACGGGACTGCCTTTTGTCATATCCTGAACCATATACACGAATCCTCATTTTCTGTTATTATCCTACATGTCTCTCGAATGGTACAAACCCAAGGATCTTATCGATCTCTTCCCCGGCATCCTCTGGGATCTTAAATCCGGCAGCAGCCAGGTTACTCTCTAACTGGGATGGTTTACTTGCCCCTGTGATAACACTGCTGACAATATCCTTTCGCAGGATCCATGCCAGGGCAAGAACCGACATGGTAGTTCCAAGTTCTGCTGCGATCTTGTCCATTGCCTCCACCTTATCCAGATTCTCATCTGTCAGAAGATTATTTACCTGCTTATCTGCCTGATGAGTGGCACGGGACCCCTCCGGATATGGCTGCCCTTTCTTGTATTTGCCAGTGAGAAGTCCCTGGGCAAGCGGTGAAAAAGGAGTAATGCCAATGCCATATCTCACACAGATCCCCATGATCTCGTGTTCGATATAACGGTCCATCATATTGTACTGTGGCTGGAGGCTGGTCATCGGGTGGAGATTATATCTCTCAATGATCTTCTGTGCCTCCATCAGCCGGGAGCCGCCCCACTCCTCACTGACACCATAGTAGAGGATCTTCCCCTGGTCTACCAGGGCACTCAGGGCGCGGAGTGTCTCCTCCATAGGGGTAGTAGGATCAAAGCGGTGGCAGTAATACAGGTCAATATAATCCAGTCCCATATTGGTAAGGGTGCGGTCAATATTTTCAAAAATATGTTTTCTTGACAGCCCCCACTCATTGGCGGAAGGCCCCATGGGGAAAAATACTTTACTGGATACGACATAAGAACTCCTTCGATAATCCTTCAGCACCCTTCCCAAAAAGCGCTCTGCCTCTCCGCCACTGTAGGCGTCGGCACAGTCAAAGAAATTGACTCCTTTATCATAGGCAAGGCGTATCGTATCCTCTGCTACCTTTGCCTTCTCGCCTCCGGCAAGATCTGTCATCCAGCTTCCCACTGCGATCTCGCTCACTTTCAATCCTGATCTTCCTACACTGCGGTATTCCATATTTCCTTCCCTCCAAATTATTTTATTTTTACTTTCACAGTCTTATAGCTGCTATATTTCTTCACTCCGTTTACCGTTGAATAAGCCCGGATATGGAAATAATAGGTCTTCCCCTTTTTCCATGTCTTCACAGAACGGGAGTAGGACGCCGTTTTCTTAGAAATCTTCACTGTCCCCAATTTCTTATGCTGTTTCTTCTTCCTGCCATAAGAGATCTCATACCTCTGTCCTTTTGCTTTCTTCCAGGTAAGCTTTACCTTTATCTTCTTTTTCTTTCCTGTCACCGTTACCTTTAATTTCTTCACCTTTGCCGGCTTTACTACGATGGTAATGGGAACCATGGTTGTTTTCTGGATACTGCCCTCTCTGTATGTAACCGACATCTGATAGCTGCCTGGCTTTTTCTTTGTAAAAGAAGACGCATTTGTTGTAAAATCCGTGGTTTTCTTTGTGACACCATTGGCATAAAACAGGATAAGGGTAATATTCCCCTTTGCCAGTTTTTTCCCCTGCAGCACCTGTTTTTTCTTTACAGTGGCAGCAATGGAACGAAGCGAAGTATCCTCCTTATCCAGGCTGGTATAAAAAGTAGCAGCCTCTTTATCTGCCCCATTCCGCAAGGCCAGTGTACCATTGACGATGGTGAGATAATATCCCGGATGGGCAACACTCTCAAAAGATACCCCTTTGCTGCCTGCCAGCCCCTGGACGGTACGAAACGTCTGGCGTTTTGCCGTGTCAGCAGAGGCATCAATATCCTGTGCCAGGGTAACACTGGACGTAGAGTTCACTGTCAAATATAATCCCGGTTTATTTTCCGACTGAATCGACACATAAGCTCCTTTTTTCCTATCCGCCTTCCCTTCCATAATCAGCCATTTAGAATCCGCTGCCTCTTTACCGATCCCTGCACCCACTTTTACATCTTTATATGGATAATTCCTCTCATTGCTGGAATTCACATAGTATTCATGGGACAAAAGTGAACCAGAATTCGTATAAATAGAAGAAGTCGTCCCGGTGAGTCCACTGGCAGTCTCCGAAATCTCCTGGATACTTCCATCCTCATTAAAGTGCAGTTCCGTGATACAGGGAATCCGGCGGTATCCATTTCCCCCTGGCTGCGAACCATTGTGATAGGCAAAGTAAGTCTTACCCTTAAAGTCAAACACCGCCATATGGTTTGTATTGGAAGTAGCATTAGGCGGCATCAGGATCTTGCCATATTTCCAGTTTCCATTGATGAGATCACTGGTCGTAGAATAAGCCATTCTCTCGTGCCAGCCAGAAGCATAGAATAAATAGTAATCACCATAATATTTTCCATCCGCATCCTTACGGCGGTAGATCCATGGCGCTTCTGTGTATCCAGACGGAGAACGGTTTATGATATCTGCTGTCTTGCTGTCCTTCCCACAGGTTATCTTTCCATCACCATTTAAGTCCTTTACAGATATCATATCCTCATTCAGCTCACAGACATAATACTGGCTGTTGCCCCATGCCAGATAACGGTGTTCCACCCCTTTCCCATCCGTTTCGATCCACACAGTTGGGTCAATATCATCCCAGTTACTGTTCTGTGGCATAG
Organism: uncultured Clostridia bacterium; assembly: GCA_947643415.1. Classification (GTDB taxonomy): domain Bacteria; phylum Bacillota; class Clostridia; order Lachnospirales; family Lachnospiraceae; genus Eubacterium_F. The sequence goes on from CANRWA010000023.1 coordinate 51,027, forward strand.
TCAGGGTGCCTTTTATCAGCGGGGCACCAATATCTTTAAATGGCCCCGTCGGGCTGTCTGCCACTGCCACCCCGATGGACTGCTTTCCCTCCGACGTTTTATCCCAAGTACAGAAATACAGATAATATTTATCCTTATATTTCACTGCCTGGGCTGCCCAGCCGGAAGAAGAATCCCTTGCCCATTTCACCTCATCCGTACTTACTTTCATAACACTGCCTTCTGGTCTCCATGTCTTCATATCATCTGTGGAATAGCAGATGTACTCCTTCTGATTATATATCTTCCGGCTCACCTCACTGTCGCTGGACTCATCATGGCCGGCATAAAGATATACCCTGTCCCCATCCACAAGAACTGATGGATCTGCCCCATATACAATCTTGCCGCTGGCATCTGTCGTAAAGACTGGATTCCCCGCTACATCCTTGGGCAGGACGATCTCCGTTACAGCACCTGCTGCCCTCGCCGGAAGGACAGGAAGAACAAAGCTGAGGGACAATACCCCTGCCAAAAATCTTTTCATCATAACAAACCTCCTTAAACCTATTTTCTATTTACAAAGCATAACACTTCAAGTATACTTGAAGTCAAGAGTTTTTTTGGTATAAAAAACTTGCAGAAAGGACTGATTTTATGAAAACATACTCGATCAGGGAAATGCGGGAGAAGTTTGATATTCCCTCATCTACCCTGCGCTATTATGAAGAAATCGGTCTGTTTCCTGAAGTAAAACGTACGGAAACAAACCAGCGCATCTACACAGAAGAACATGTCGAACGCATTCATGCCATTAACTGTTTTAAACGGACAGGACTTCCTATGGCAAAGATACATGACTTTTTTGAGTACTCCACAGATATCTCCTCCCATATCGACGATATTATATTTATGATGGAAGATCATGAAAAAAACATGATAGAACAGATAGAAAAAATGCAGGAAGACTTAAAACATATCCAACAGAAAGTCCGCTACTATAACCAGATTAAAACAGCAATGGACCAGGGAACTCCCTGGCCCTGCTTTGAGGAGTGTTAAACAGTTCCTTAGTTCTCACAGTTCCTTAATATCAAAGGATGTTAACCCTGCGCCGCAGCTAATGAAATCACCATGCGGACAAAAACAACCAATCCAAACAGACACAGAATCACTCCAAATATCCGGTTCATCGCTTGAAATTGGCGCCATTGAGCTACAAGCCAAAGTCCCTGCAAAAAATTTGTTTTCCCAGATACACCAAAATAGGAAAAAGCAACCATACTGATCTCCCATAAATGTAGTAGTCTGCAAAGAATAAACCAAGCAAAAATGATGAACTTTAAAAGGCATTCCTTTATCCGCCCGTAATAAATACGCAGAATTTTGCTTTGCATTGGGTAAATCTGAAAAAACTGTGAACTAACATTTTAGCTATTGACTTTTAAATCGACGGGGTGTATCATATCTTTGTTTATTTAGGATTCTAATTACATAATAAGGGGCTATTCATGGACGAACAAAAGCTGATGGAAAAATATGATAAGTTGAATCGGAGGATACGGAGATACTTTGCGAGTTTTTTCACTGATACGTCAATCACCAGTGTTCAGGCGCTCATTTTACATTATATTATTGTTGAATCGGAAAAGAGAGATATTTTTCCGAAGGACTTAGAGGAATTTTTGGAGATCAAAGGCTCCTCTATCACAAGCCTTATCAGCAATCTGGAACGTAATGGATATTTGCGGCGTGAAAGTCTGGAGAGTGATGGGCGGTATAAGAAACTTGTGCTGACGGAACAGACGCTTGCGATACAGGATGATATAACCAAACGCATTGGGGAGTATATGCACAGTATTTTTGTTGGGATTTCCGAGGATGATTTAAAAATTTTTGAAAAAGTCATTATGCAAATGACGGAGAATACGAAATAAGTATTCTTATGCCCTATTAATTAGAATTCTAAATACAAGGAAGGGAGGGCTATCAATGAGATTTCCAACTGCAAGGAATGTACCAGTAATAATCGGAATCTAATTTTTTAATCTTATATTTAGAATTCTAATTAAGGGAGGAGCATTTATTATGAACACTACACAGACAACAGAGAATCCACTTGGCTATGAGCGGATTGGCAAGCTGCTTGCGAGCTATGCGATACCGAGCATTATTTCTCTTATCATCAATTCACTCTACAATATGATAGACCAGATTTTTATTGGTCAGGGCGTAGGATTTCTTGGAAATGGTGCGACTAATATTATCGCTCCGATTGCCACGATAGCGATTGCTGTTGCTACTCTATTTGGTGATGGCCTTGCGGCATTTTTTAGTCTGAATTTAGGGCAGGGCAATGCGGATAAGGCAGCAAAGGGCGTGGGGACTGCTGTGATAGCTTCTGGCATTATCAGTGTCCTTTATGCGGTGTTCGCCTTTATTTTCTTAAGTCCCCTGTGCCGTATTTTTGGCGCAACGGACAGCCTGATGCCGTATGCGGTTGGATATGGCCATATTATTGTGATCGGTTTTCCTTTTGCGATTGTGGCAACGGTTATCAATTCCGCAATCCGTACCGATGGAAGCCCTCGTTATGCCATGTTCGCTATGATGATCGGTGCGATCCTCAATACAATCCTTGACCCGATTTTTATTTTTGTATTTCATTGGGGAGCTGAGGGCGCTGCTGCAGCCACGGTACTTTCGCAGCTTGTGGGCCTGCTTTGTAATGTTGCCTATCTGTTTAAATTTAAAACGATCCAGTTAGGAAGGGCTTCTCTGGTTATGAACTGGTCTGTCGCCTGCAGGATGGCAAGTCTTGGATTTGCAAGCTGTTTTAATAACCTGACATCAACGGTAGTGGCTTTTGTATCCAACAACCTATTGACTAAATATGGTGCGCTTTCTGCCTATGGCCCGGACATTCCCCTGACTACGTTCGGCCTGTGTATGAAGGTAAGTATGATCGCGTTTTCCGTAGGTATCGGAGTAGCAAGCGGCAGCCAGCCGATCATAGGTTTTAATTATGGCGCACAGAAATATGACAGGGTGAAAAAGACATTTTTGCTTAGTTCCGTTGTCTGTACCATTATAGCATTTGTATCATGGGTGATCTTCCAGTGTTTCCCGCTGCAGCTTATTCGGATTTTTGGTACAGAATCCAGTCTGTATGAAGAATTTGCTGTACAGTGTTTCCGCATTTATCTTCTGCTGACATTTTTAAATGGAGTGCAGATGTGTGCGGGTGTACTGTTTCAGGCAATCGGCCAGCCTATTAAAGCTGCGGTTGCTTCCCTTTCAAAGCAGTTGCTGTTTTATATCCCTGCAATGCTGATCTTATCGAGGATTTGGGGGCTGACAGGTATTCTTA
>CANRWA010000024.1 GCA_947643415.1 uncultured Clostridia bacterium
GTGTGCTGTGATATGCCGGACAGGAGACGGAATGGAATCCGCCGCTTTGAACCCCGCAAATTTTTAAGCGATTGCCCTATCCCAATGCCACATCCAGCACCATCATAAGGGCAAATCCCACAGCAAAAAAAATGGTTCCCACATCTGAATGGATTCCCTGGGACATCTCTGGGATCAGCTCTTCCACCACAACAAATATCATGGCACCTGCGGCAAAACTCAGCAGATACGGCAGTAAAAGTGTCATATGCCCGGCAGCCAATATGGTAAAAAATGCTCCCAATGGTTCGACAACCCCTGACAATACACCATACAGAAAGCTTCGTTTCCTTCCTGTTCCCTCTGACATCAGAGGCATGGAGATGATCGCTCCCTCCGGGATATTCTGTATCGCTATCCCCAGCGCCAGAATGAACACTCCCGATAAAGTGATCCCTGCTGTCCCGGAAAACCATCCTGCACACACTGCTCCCACTGCCATCCCCTCTGGTATATTATGAAGCGTAACCGCAAATACCAGCATGGTGGTCTTGTGCAGACTGATCTTTGGTCCCTCTGCCCTGTCACTGTTGATATGAAGATGCGGAACTCTGTGGTCAAGAAATAATAAAAAAAATATGCCACATATAAATCCCACCAGTGATGGGAGAAAGGAAAAGATCCCCATATGTTCTGACTGCTCAATAGAGGGGAGTAAAAGACTCCAGACAGAAGCAGCTACCATAATCCCTGCGGCAAAGCCAGTCAGTCCTCTCTGTAACGCAGGATGCGGATCACGTTTCATAAAAAAAACGCAACCCGCACCAAGAGAAGTTCCTGCAAATGGCAGTAATAATGAACTTATTATTTCGATATTCAATTCTGATCACACCCTGTAACCAAAAACCCTTTTATACTAATGTATCCATACTGGCTCCCTCTGTGACAACAGGAACATCGCCACTGACCGTCACTGGCACTTCAGTACCGCCGATCTCCAGAGATACAGCCCCGGAAGAACCAGCAGAATCCACTGACCCCTGGGAACTCCCAGAACTGCCAGAGCTGCCTGCATTCTTTCTATCCTGCTGGTATTTATCAAACATTGCTTTCAGATACTTCATATCTGCTTCCAGTATCTCTTTCCATTCCTCTGCCCTGTGTTTTTTCTTCAATTCCTCCAGGTCTTCAGGATCCATATTGATCTGATTCACCGTCAGCTCTTCCTCTGGCACTGGCTCACTCTGCATCTCTTCCATCAGTTCCTGCATCTGCTGCTGAAGCTCCTGCAGGAGTTCCCTCATCTCCTCTTCTGCCATCTCTGCGCTGTCATCAGAAAGGCATTCTTCTACGAGAACTTCCTCATCCTTCTGCTCCAGGTCACCCTGGCAGACACCGCCATGTTTTCCTGCATTCTCCTCCTCCAGCAAGTGTTTTTTCTTTTTCTTTGCTACCCTCACCATGCGCTCTGCATGTTCGATGGCATGACGGAGTTCTGTGTCATCATATTCTCCTGTCCCATACATCCGCTTGAGTGATGCCACCATCTGTCTGGCAGTGGATATTACCTGTCCTGCCGCAGCAGACTTCTTCGTCCGCATGATCTGTGTGGAAACCTGCTTAAATTTATATTGTACTTTCTTTGGTTTTTTATTTTTGGCAAATCTGCCTCTGGTTGGTTTCGAGATCCCTATCGTACCTGCTGATGAACCATCCAGATTTTTCAAAGCAATGCGGATAGTGGAGCTGCCAGCACGGAAAGGACTCAGCCCCGAATAACCCATGATACCCATAATGATGCGCCTCCCTGCCATAATCATGAAATCCATTTCATTTTTTCACTAAAATTCGTAAAAGTGAACGATACCCTGTATACATGTTATATCGGAAAATCCGGCCCAGAACTTTATAACGATATGTCGCTCATCAATTCCAGAACATTATCATATCCTTTCTCCACAGCCAGTTGTGCAGGAGTTATCCCCTGATTATTTGCAAAATTATAATCTGCACCCTTTTTCACAAGAAAACGTGCTACATCCTGGCTGCCATACCGCAAGGCATAATGCAGGGCTGTGTTCCCATCTTTATTTGATGCATTGACATCTGCCCCTGCACGGACCAGTTCTTTTACAATCCCCTTAAAACACTGGTTATATGTATTGTGGATCAGTGCTGTATTGCCATTGCTATCCCAGCAGTTCACGTCCACACCCCGTTCCAGAAAGACCGGGAGAAGATCTATGGATGAATTCAGGTCCAGGTATTGCAGCAGCATAAGAGGGGTCTGCCCGTCATTCCGTGGAGAATCCAGATTTTTCAGTTCCCGTAATACACCTTCCCTCTGTTTTGCTGTCAGGTCACCTCCAAATTTCTTTTTCATTACTGCCACATGCGCCGGGGTCTCCCCATTAATATTTGCCAGGGTATCATCTGCACCAGCATCCATCAAAAGCTTCACCACTTCTCCATTTCCGTATATACAGGCAGAATGAAGAGGGGTATTGCCGGATTCTGCCGGGGCATCCTCAGTGATATTGACATCTACACCCTTTTCTATCATGACCTTAAGCATGTCAATATGGTCATTCCGCGCTGCTGCATGTACTGCTGTCGTGCCATTATTATCTGTCTGTTCCATAGATTCCTTAGAAAAAAACTGCACCGCCTTCTCCTGATAATCCTCCTTCTCTCCAAATATCATGTTCCGTTTCTGCAGAGATGCCACAATATTGGCAGGTGTCTTTCCCATAACGACAGCCTCATCCATATCCACGCCAAGCTCCACAAGCTTCTGGATCGCCTTTATCCCGCTGTTGCCACTGAGGCACTTGTCCCTCAGGCATGTAGTGCTGCCGCCCTCTGAAAATACATCAGTAAATCCAATCCCTGCCTCCTGGCACATATCAAGAACCTGGCACTTTTCATCATTCATCAGGGCACTGTAGAAAATATTTGTAATGCACCTCATCTCATCATCATCATCCGGATCCACCTGCCGGATCAGCGTTCTGGCAAGATACAGGGCCGGTCCCAGATGATCCATATTTTCTTTGGATACTTCAGCAAATGCATTGCTGGTGATACGGCTCAGATTGTTCATATCCATCCGTGTGATCCCTGAAGACGGCGTGGCACCATGATCCTTTAACGCCATGCAGATTCCCTCATTATAAGAATTTTCCGCACACTGCATCGGAGTCATGCCATCTTTATCCGGCTGGTTCACCAGTTCAGGGTACTCCATCAGCCTCAGTGCTGCCGTCATATGACGTTTTTTAATCGCTGTCATCAACAGAGTATTGCCCTCCTCATCCACATAATCCGTCCGGGCACCCCGTTCCAGAAAGACATCTGTCAGCACACTGGAACAATTTGTATTATCTCTATGTAAAAGAAATACGAGCGGTGTCATCCCCTCTTTGTCCCGGCCATTGATATCAGCAGACAAAAGCCCTGCTGCCTCTTTCCTCTGTCCCATGCTGTTGACCAGGCAGGTATGGTAATTCGTCAGTCCCTCCGAATGGGCACAGGCGAGATAATGATATCCATTCCTTCCCATGGCGTCACAGAGGGCTGAATCTGCCCCATATTCTATGAGGAGCTGAATCATTTGAAGATTCCCACGGCAGCATGCAAGAAGGAGCGGTGTGATCCCCCTCCCCTTATGGTCAGTCAGATCTGCTTCTGCCTTCCCTTCTTTCAGAATATTTTCAACAGCATCATAAAATCCAAGCCATACAAGAAGGTGGAACAGCGTATATCCCTCTCTGCCGGCCCTTTCTGACAGTTCCTCTGCAGTACACTCTCTGATACAGGCTCCTGCTGCCTGTATCTCCTCTTCTGTAAAAAGATCATATCTGTATGTAGCATGTTCAAAATCCGCTTCCCACCAGGGAATATATCGGCTCCTGTTGCTTTCCACATACTGTATCAGCATATCTTTCAGTTCTTTTATCTCCATTAGTTCTCAGCCCCCGCAATCAATAATTTTTCTACGATATCATTGTAACCATTCTCTGTGGCATAGTACAATGCTGTGTGTTCTGCCATATCTGCATAAGTGACATCTGCCCCTGCTTCCAGCAATGTCCCCACAATATAATTATTTCCACATTTTGCAGCGATGATAAGTGCTGTCTCACCATTTTCATTGCGTTCATTGATCCTGGCTCCATGTATGATCAGCTTCTTTACAATATTCTCGTTTTCATTCCCTGCAGCGATATGTATAGGAAAATTCCCATAATCGCCGCTGATATTCACATCTGCCCCTGCCTCCATCAGAAGGTCAGCCAGCAATATATTATCCTGCATCACGGCGACATAAAAGGGCGTCTGCTTCGCATCATTCCGTGTATTGATATCCGCTGTCCCCTTGGCCAGCATCGCCTTCACCACCTCGCCCTGCCCATTCCAGCACGCCTGGTGAAGGGGCGTGTTGCCGTAGGCATCGGCGTTTCCCGGACTATCCCCGGAAAGGCTTTCGATAAGCTGCACAAGCCCCAGTGCATTGGCATAATCCAGTGGTGTGTGATTTTCGTTGTCCATGATAGAACTGTCTGCTCCCAGTTCCATAAGATATCTTGCCGCTTCTGCTTTTTTTGCCTGTACTGCGTAGACTAGGGCAGTTTTACCCTGCTTGTCCGTAGCATCCAGATCCGCTCCCGCCTCTGTCAGAAGATGGATCACTTCTTTATTTCCCGACATCACTGCCATATGCAGGGGAGTGACACTCTGATTCGAGATCTGATTCACATCCGCACCTTTTTCCAGCAGCAGCTTAACGATATCCCGATATCCCTTCCGGCTGGCATAGTGGATAGGGGCACAGCCTGACTCATCCACCGCATTTACGTTGATATTGTCCTTTTTCAGAAATGCCAGCACAACTCCCTTTTGTCCGTTCTGGCACGCTTTTAATAGTAATTTGTCCATTTTCTTCCTCTCTTTCCATATCCATAAAGAACTTTTAATCCTAACATCATTATATAACGAATCATTTATACTGTCGAGAGTGAAAATGACTGGCTGGGGAAGTAAAAAGTAACAAAATGATTTTATCATTTAACACATATATATCTTGAAAATCAACAAATTATTTATTATCATTGTAAGTATCAGTGATACATAATTCAGGAAAGGACGTAAATATTATGCCTGCACTACAACCACAATCAGAAATCACCACTCTCGAACAGTATGATACACTCCCAGACAATATCCGGGCAGAGGTCTTTGATGGACAAATCTACTACATGGCCAGTCCTTCACAAGATCATCAGACTATTTCTACAGAACTGACAACTATATTAAACACATATATCAGAAAAAAAGACGGATCCTGTAAGGTATTCCATGCTCCCTTTGACGTAAAACTTTCGGATAATCCACTTACAATCGTACAGCCGGACCTTATGATTGTATGTGATAAAAACAAGCTGGATGGAAAGCGTTGTAATGGGGCGCCTGATTTTGTTGTAGAAATCACATCTCCCGGTAATCCGGCTGATGATTACATCCGTAAACTATACTATTATAAAAATTTTGGGGTTCGGGAATACTGGATTGTTGACCCCATGAGAAAGATAGTAGTAGTAAATTATTTCGAAGGCAACATTTTGAATATACAGTACGATTTCTTTTCCACCATCAAAATTCATATTTATGATGATCTATATATTGATTTTTCAGAGATAGCCGGACTTATATAAATAGCTCATAATAAACTATATTATTTTTCTGCAACATCATTCTGGTATGCTGTCCCTGAGACACAGCGCCCCCCAGCCTGCCGCTGCATCCGGAACCTGCGTCTGGCCCGATAATGGTTTCGCCCCCCGGATGAGATAAGCCTTCACTTTCTGGCCATACAGATAGGGATCTTTCCTATCCACAATGCCATACTGCATCAATAATGCCGCACTTCCTGTGACAAAGGGGCATGCCATGGAGGTTCCTGTCCTCATCGTATATCCGCCGCCCGGCGCACTGGATACAATATCCGTCCCAGGTGCCACCAGATCTGGTTTTGCATACGTGCCATATCGGTATCCACGGCCGGAAAAGGAGGCGAAACTGCCTGTATTCCCATTATATGCCCCTACCGTAACTGCTTTTGATGCCGTCGAGGGGATAGTCAGTGTGAAATCAATATCCGGGACGAGAAATCCGGTATCCTCACTGATGCTTCCCCCGCTCGGCAGCCAGAGGCGGATCGTACCTTCAGCAATCTCCCTGGGTGTTATGATCAGCTTCCAGACACCGCTTGTCACTGGCTGCCCTTCCCGTACTGACAGAAGTTCAAAATATATTTCCTGATCCAGGCTGTATGGTGAAGGTTCTCCAAAATACCACAAAGTATCGGTACTATCCACCTGATACTGATAGATCCCCCTGGCATTTTCAGACAAGATAACAGACTTCCCTGCCGGATCTACCAGAGTGATGACAAACCGGTCAGCATAGTTTTTCCACAACTGGACTCCCAGATTGTATTCCCCTGGCGCCACCGCAAATTCAATCTGAAAGTTGGTTCCCATTGACAGTTTTAATTCCGTATGTCTTCTGCGGCTCCCCTCATTGCCGCTCCCAACACAGATCGTTATCTTTCCGGTTCCCGCCACACTGTCCAGATAGGTCTCTAAAAGAGAAGTACCATCATGAGGTCCGTAATTATTCCCATAGCTCAGATTCAATGCCAGTGGTTCCCCAAGCTCCAGGGATTTCCGCACACAGAAATCCACTCCCATCATCAGGCCTGTTGTCTGGGGAAATCCATCCTGTCTTGCTGCCCCCAGTTTCACCACAAGAATATCGGAATCATACGCTACCCCCCTCTGCTGTCCATCGCTGGCCCTTCCATTCCCTGCTGCGATTCCCGTCACATGGGTTCCGTGCCCACTGATATCTACAGTGGGGGCACCTTCCCCTCTGGCAAGAATCTCGTTGAGCTGCTCCCTGGAAAAGTAAGTTCCTACACGATAACCCTGTGGCGGTTCCCCTGTCGCCACCGTCTGGTCCCACAGTCCAACCAGCCTCGTCGTCCCATCATCATTCCTGAAATCTTCATGAAAAATATCCAGGCCACTGTCAATCACAGCAACAAGGACACCCCTTCCCGTCAGATTAAGCGGCTCCCTCTGTACCGGTGGGATACAAGATACCAGCTTGCCTTCATATACTGCGAAATAAAGTGCCTTAGGTTTTTCTATGTACTCCACCATAGGTTCCTCTGACAATGCCCGAAGCCTTGATTCCGGCACGATAACGATAGCATAACCGCCAAGCAGAGGCGTCACCTCGCCATAGCGGTCCATAAGTTCACCGATATCACCTGTATACCGCAGGATCACTTCCCATGTCCTTTCCTCCACATTATAGCCTGCGGACAGATTCTCACTCTTTTCACGTGTCTGCTCTGAAACCCCCAAAGACAGTTCCAGAAGATTCTCCAGTTTCTGATCAGCCATGTTCATACGCCTTTCTCAATTTCATTAACGCCTTTTTCTCAATACGACTCACATAACTTCTTGAAATCCCCAGTTTCTTCGCGATCTCCCTTTGTGTCACTTCCGGCTGTTCCGGAATATAAGGCCATTTGGGGATGCCATACCGGAGACGGATAATATATTTTTCCCTTTCTGTCAGATCTGCCTCAATATAGCCATATAATTTGGATATATTTTCCTGCTTTTCCATACGCTCCGGGATATCCTCATCCACACTCTCCAGAATATCCAGAAAGCTCAGCGCATTTCCTTCCCCATCATCACCACCAATGGGATCGTATAAAAATACTTCTTTGGATTGTTTTTTGTCACTTCGGAATGTCATGAGAAGTTCATTATCGATACACCGGGACGCATAAGTTGCCAGCCTTACCCCTTTGCCTGGGCGATATGTGTCTACTGCCTTGATCAGGCCAATTGTCCCTATAGAAATAAGATCATCGACACCGTGATCTGAATTATTATATTTCTTTACAAGATATGCCACGAGACGGAGATTGTGCTCTATGAGGACCCGTCTCGCCCCTCTGTCTCCCTGCTGCCATCTGGCAATGTATTCACTTTCCTCTTCCGCACTCAGTGGTTGTGGAAATGACTGCATCACAGCACCTCGGATAAATCGCATTACTTTAATCTATGAGCGCATTTGTCCATAAGTGCCTGGTCAAAAAATATATAATACTGTTGGGGTCAATATAATCTGTTCTTTAAAATTTCCTTTAGATTCATAGAGGCATCGAAATGTTGTTCCTCCACATACTGGATCTTCTCCACCTCTTTCCCTCTCTCAAGCCTCTGGATAATATCAGAGACCATGGGACCAAGAATAGGATTGCATTCAAAATCAACATTTATCTTCCCCCGGCGCATCAACTCCAATGCTGCACTCACTGCATCAAAAGAGATCACGATAATATTGCCGCCGGGTCCGCAGCTCTTTCCAGAAGACTCAATGGCTTCAATGGCGCCAAAGGTCATATTATCATTTTCACTCACCACCACATCAATATCTTTATATTTCGAAAGGAAATCATCCATTACCTCCTTTCCCTTTGCCTGTGTAAATTCGCCGCTTCGGCGCTCTAACATATCCCACTTTTTATGTGTGTCAAGAATTTTTCTGAATCCTTCTGTCCTTCCAAGCTGAGCGGACGATTCCATCGTTCCCTGCAGTGTCACAATGCGTATCTTCTCCCTGTCACGTTCCTGCTGCTTCAAATAACTTTCCAGCCATTCCCCGGCGTCAAGCCCCTCTTTTTCAAAATTGCTTCCCACCCAGCAGGTATAAAGGCTGTCATCTTTTACCTCTACCATCCTGTCTACAAGAATAACCGGAATGCCTGCATCCTTTGCCTCTTTCAGGACAGTGTCCCATCCTGTCTCCACAATAGGGTCCAGAATGATATAATCCACTTCCTGTAATATGAAATTCCTCACATCCTTTAACTGATTCTCCTGTTTCTGCTGGGCATCTTCATATAAGAGATAATATCCGTTCTCTGCGGTAAACATCTTACGGAATGACTCCGTGCTGGCATTGCGCCAGTCTGATTCGGATCCAACCTGTGAGAACCCCACAACAATATAATCACCATTGTCCCCAGGCATGTCAAGGAGGGACTTCTCTTTTTCAGAAGCCCCTCCCTGATTTTTCCCCGTATTTTGTTCCTGCTTTGAAACGCACCCGCACAGACTGCCCATACAGACAATCAGAAATAATGCAATGATACGGATACATCTCTTCCCCATAAATGATTCTCCCTTCCTTTATCTCAACCGGATACACTCTTTTTCTTCCTGGCGATAACGACACTCTGTACCAGTAAGAACAGGCAGAGCATTGCTGCTCTTGTAATACCCGTCCACCATGCCTCATCCAGTCCAGCAGAAGACACGATGTTCTGGATCGTACCCAGAGACATTACACCAAAGAGAGTCCCTATGATATTACCGACACCACCTGTCAACATAGTTCCACCGATGATCGAAGAAGCAATGGCATCCATCTCTGCTCCCATAGCATTTGCCACTGAGCCAGAGCCGACATGCAGGAAATAAACATAGCCGCCGATTCCTGCCAACAGGCCACACAGTACATGAGAGATGAACTTTGTCCTCTTTACATTGATACCAAGCATCATCGCACTCTGGTAATTTCCGCCCACTGCATAGAAAGAACGTCCTAATTTCGTCCAACGGAGCAGACAGAACATTAGGACCACCACAAGGAGGGCAACAACTACGCCAATCTCCACATAGGCATCAATGTACACACCTCTCCTGTTGAGAGAACCAAGTCCTGGTACGATGACACGAGTCATCTTTATTTTATTAAATGCCTCATTCGCTACGTTAAAAGGTTCTGTATTTACAATGGTTGTAAGCCCTCTGGCAAAAAACATGCCCGCCAGGGTGACGATAAAGGGCTGGATGTCCAGATAGGCAACCAGAAATCCCTGAAACAGCCCGAAAGCAAGACCGATGGCAAGAGCAATGATCAGCGACAAAAATACATTGCCACCCATCTTATCCAGATATACTGCACAGCACATGCTGATCAGGGCGGTCACACCGCCTACTGAAATATCGATCCCTCCGGTGATCATAACAAGACTCAATCCACAGGACAGGATGATCAGGGCCGCATTGTTATTGAGTATATCCAAAAATGCCTGTGGTTTCAGAAATCCGCCTCCCTGAAATACCACTGCCCCGATATACATTAAGAAAAATACTATGATTGTAATCGCAAGAAGCAGGTTCGTATCGGTAAGATTTCTTATTTTATATACCAGACTGCCAATTACCGATGTTTTTTTATCTGACATATCACGCAACCCCCTTCTTCATGATTTTTTTCGTTAGTCCGGACAGCCATTCCCGAACCTTCGGCGCACTGACAACAACCAGTATAATGACTACTACCGCCTTATAAGCAGGAAGAGCATCCGACTTGACATTAAATTTGTATAATGTCGTAGACAGGAACTGAATCACATAGGCACCGATAACGGAAGCTACCATATTGAACTTTCCGCCGCTCAGTGCATTTCCTCCCAACGCCACAGCAAGGATGGCATCCATCTCTATATCCTTGGCAATAACAGAATAGTTTATAGTAGAGAAACGGCTTACCTTAATGAGTCCCACCACAGCCACACATACACCAAGGATAACAAAAGAAAGAATCTTAATCACCATTGGATTCAGGCCATTTAACCGGGATGAACTCTGGTTAATGCCCACCGCTTCTGTATAGAGCCTCAGATTTGTGAAACGAAGCGCAAGTGCCGTAATTATAATACATATGATGGCAATGAAGAACGGTGTCGGAATGGGAATTCCGGGTATAAATCCGCCATAATAACCAAACGATGTATCTGTCACAATAGGAAGTTCATTATTGTTTACCCATGCTGCGATGGAACGCCCTGCTGTGTATAAAATCAATGTGGCAATCATGGGCTGTATCTTGAAAAATGCCACCAGCACACCATTGAAGGCACCACAGGCCATCGCTACCAGTACACTGACAAGAAAGGCAACGATAAGCGGCGTCTTCATCTCGCCACCGCCCTGTCCGCAAAGTACTCTCAACAAAACACTTCCGGCAATGGCTACCGTAGCGCCTACACTGATATCCTGACCTCCGCAAGCTGCTGTCACCAGCGTCATCCCGATGGCAAGGATCGCAAGCTCCGATCCACTGTCGAGGATTGTAATCAAAAAGCCAGACAAAACAGCATTTCCTGCATTATCATTACCCAGCGTAATCTTAAAAAATCCTGGGTCAGCGATAAGGTTAAATATCACAAGCACCAACAGGGCAATCAGCGGAATAAAGCACTGGTTTTTCACGATCCTCATAACAATACTAGGATTTTGGGATGTTTTTGTTCCACTATTCATATTATCTGTCACCTCCTGCTATCGTGTTCATCACCTTATTCTGATTCAAATCCTCTCCTGAAAGCTCGCCCACCACTTTTCGGTCTCTCATAACAACAAGACGGGAGCAGGTACGGAGCATCTCATCCAGCTCCGAAGAGATAAAGGTCACACTCATTCCCTCGGACGCCAGCTTGAGGACCAACTTCTGTATATCCACCTTCGTTCCAACATCAATACCCCTTGTAGGTTCATCTAAGATCAGATACTCCGGATGGGTAAAGAGCCAGCGGGCAAGGATAACCTTCTGCTGGTTTCCACCGGAAAGGGACTTGATGGGAGTATCCGCAGAAGCAGTCTTGATGCTCAGCAGTTTGATGTACTCATCGGCAATCTTATTTGCCTCCGATTTTGAAAAGGGTTTAAAAAAACCTTTCAACACCTGTTGTGCCAAAATAATATTGTCACGGACAGAAAGATCTCCTACGATGCCATCCACTTTGCGGTCCTCTGGCAGGTAAGCAATCCCGTTCTTCATGGCATCCAGCGGTTTTGAGATCTTGACCGGCTTCCCATTTTTCTTTACGGTTCCCCCCATTACCCTGTCTGCGCCAAAAACTGCACGTACACATTCGCTTCTTCCAGACCCCAGCAGCCCGGTAAATCCATTGACCTCTCCCTTGTCAATGTGGAAATCAAATGGTTTGATGCCTGCATCACTGACAAGGCCTTCTGCCTCCAGCACCGGAACAGCCCCGTCTTTTCTCTCATATACCTGTTGTTCATCCTTGATATCTGCCATATCATCCAGCTCTTTTCCTAGCATCTTAGAAACAAGCTGTACCCTGGGCAGATCCTTGATCTCATATTCCCCTACTAACTGCCCATCACGCATTACCGTGATCCGGTCACACACCTCATATACCTGATCCAGGAAATGGGTAACGAATATGATCCCTACCCCCTTCTCCCTCAGATCACGCATCAGTTTAAAGAGCTTTGCCACTTCCTGCTCATCCAGGGATGAAGTCGGCTCATCCAAGATCAGCACTTTACACTCCATATCCACAGCACGGGCAATAGCGATCATCTGCTGAACCGCAATGGAACAAGTCTCCAGCTGCTGCGTCGCCTTCGCCGGAATGCTCAGGGATTTCAGGATCTTCTCCGTGTCATTTTTCAGTTTTTTCCAGTTCTGCACCATTCCACTGGTTCTTCCAATGAACATGTTCTCTGCCACCGTAAGGTTCGGACAGAGCGTGATCTCCTGATATACAGTACTGATACCCAGTTTCTGTGCATCCTGTGGAGAATGAATGGCAGCAGCTCCCTCATTTCCATCCAGCCGGATCTCTCCCTCATCCTTTGAGTACACACCTGTCAGCACTTTGATGAGTGTAGATTTCCCTGCTCCATTCTCACCCATCAGGGCATGGATCTCTCCTTTCCTCAAGGTGAAATCGACTCCCTGCAAGGCACGGACCCCTGGAAAACTCTTGTGGATGTTGCGCATTTCTAATACAATGTTTTCATTCATTTCCGGGTTCACCTCCATAACTATTATTTATTTTTTTGCACAAAAAGAGCGTAACGCAGACCGTATCGGTGATAAACGCTTGCGCTACGCTCTCTCAAACTTCAAGCTAATCTGTTCGTATTAAAAATATTACTTAGAATCAGCTCCAATTCCATATTTCGCAATATCATCCTCTGTGATTGTCTCAGAATCGAAACCTTTCTCTTCCAGAATGATTGTTTTCTCTGCCAAGGTCTCACCTTTCTCAAGTTTCTGGATTACTTCATCGATGTAAGATGCCTGGAATGGATTACACTGTCCATCATAGTTCCATTTCTTCTCAAACACATTTCTTAATGCAAACTTATTGCAGTCAAATCCCATAATGATAACATCCTTGCCAACACCATATGATTTATTTGCCTTATCAAGGGCTTTAGTCGCACCGTTTGCCATATCATCATTCTCTGCATAGATGACATTGAATTTCTTTCCAGAATCAATTACAGACTGTACGATCTGCTGTGCATTCTCTGCATTCCAGTTTGCAGCCTGCTGTGTTACCAGATTCCATTTAGGATCTGCTTTCACCTGCTTATCTAATGCTTCTGTACGTCCAATCTGTGCAGCATTTCCCATCTCACCTTGGATATGAATAATATTGTATTCATCCAGATTCTGACTCTTCAGCCAATTAACAGCGGTCTCGCCTTCTTTTGCCATATCCGACACAATGGATGCCTCATAGAGATCCTCACTCGCCTTAATGGTACGGTCAAAGAGGATCACTCTTGTTCCTGCTGTCTTGGCATCCTGGAGAATACCATCCCATCCGGCTGTATCTGCCGCAGATAAAAGAAGATAATCTACACCATCATTGATAAATTTCTTCGCTGCTGTGATCTGCTCATCATTTTTCTTGCTGTAAGCAAAGGATGCATCATAGCCATTCTCTTTTGTAAATTTGTTTTTCAAATCTTCTACATTGGCTGTACGATATCCGGACTCGTTCGGATCAAGGTTGATAATGCCAACTTTGATCAGATCTCCGCTGGATCCGCCTTTGGAATCATCTGAAGAACTGCCTGTGTTGTCTGTTGTTGTCTTGTTGTCACCTGAATTAGTTGTTGTTCCGCTGTCTCCGCCACATCCAACAAGTCCAAATGCCAGACATGCAATAAGCATCATGGAAATAAGTTTCTTTTTCATATCTTAACCTCCTGTATTCTGCATTCCTGCAGTTTTTTATTATGGTTATTATATATAAAAAAAAGCAATATTTCCATAAAGATTTTTCGGAAGTGAGTTCTATTTCTTACGGTTATTTTATTATTTTTTTAGTTTTCGTTAAATATCTTAGGATAAAAGTAGAATATTTTACGATTGCTTTGGTATAACCACTTTTACCGTGGTTCCCTCCCCATATATACTGTCAATCTCCAGGCCATATGATGGACCATAGTTTAACTGCATCCTCTGGTTCACGTTAAACAGGCCAAAACCAGATGGATCACTGGCATCCACCTGTTCTCCGTACATCATGGCACGCACATGTGCCAACCGTTCTGCTGCCATACCGATCCCATCATCCCTGACAAAGAATACAAGACTGTCCGCTTCTTCCTTACCCATTACACTGATATGCCCCATTCCACGTTTGTTTTTGATGCCATGATACAATGCATTTTCTACTAATGGCTGCAAGGTAAGCTTTAGAATGGGATGTGGGTAAAGTTTCCGTGGTATCTGTATATCATACTCCAGAATATCCCGGTAACGGAACTGCTGGATCTGCAGATAACTCCGGATATGCATCTCTTCCTCCTGAAGGGAAATGTAATCCCGCCCTTTGCTGAGGGTTGTGCGGAAAAAATCCGAGAGGGAAGATACCATCTGTACTACCTTCTCCTTCTCTCCCGCCTCTGCCAGCCAGATGATACTGTCCAGTGTATTATATAAAAAGTGTGGATTGATCTGCGCCTGAAGCACTTTCAGTTCCGTCTGGCGCAGATTGATCTGTTCCACACGGATATCCTCTACCAACTGCCCAATCTTCTCCACCATCTGGTTAAAGCTAGTATTCAGGACAGCCAGCTCATCATCACTGTCCTCCTGTGCACGCACAGCAAAATCGCCGCTGCCCGCCTGTTTCGTTGCCTCGGAAAGCCTGTGGATAGGTTCTGTGATCCCCCTCATAATCTTTCTGCTGAACATAAGGGCACCTGCCAATATGACAGTAAACAGGATAATGCATGTGCGGAGTGCGGTGGACACATCCAGCCGGATTCCCTCCCTCAGCTTCTTCAGATGAGTAGTCTCAACATAGATGTATTCCTGGATCCGTTCCTGAATGAGTTCCGTCAGCACCCGTATATTCAGATCCAGTCTCTCCATATTCTCATCATACTTACCACTGACAAGAGCATCCTTCTCAATCTCCTCCACCCGGTCTTCCAATGTGCTTAAACATTTAAGTATTCCACTGAGCTGGCTTCTGCCATACTCGGAATCCGTCAGTTGGTACAGCGTCCTGAAATCTTCGCGCGCCCTGTCAATCATCACATGAGGCTGCTGTGTCCCCTTCATCTCCTCTGCCCGCTCCATATTTACAATGATGATATACATAGAGTAATCCATATTTTCTTTGAAATTGATACTGTATGTATTTGCCATGGTGATATTATCTGTTATAGCACTGTACCGGTCAGAAAACCTTCCCAGCAGGATCAGCAGATATACGATCAGTATCGTAAGCGGCACAAGACAGACAAAGGACAATACATAAAGCCGGTTCTGCAGATGTGATCTTCTCTTCTTCTTCATTTTGTACCACCCCTTTCTGATTGGCGGGTATAGCAGTTTCAGGCACCGTTAGTTACACCTGCTGACGAAATTCCCCTGGTGTGCATTCCTGCGTTTTCTTAAACAAGGAACTGAAATAATGTGCATCCTTATATCCTACTGCATAAGCGATCTCAGATGATTTCATGGAAGTGGTCCGGAGCAGTTCTTTCGCCCGGTCCATCCGCACAGATGTCAGGTACTCGATAAAAGTCTGCCCTGCCTCCTGGCTGAATATACTGCTAAAATGATTCGGACTCAGATTCACACTTGCCGCCACAGAATTCAGTGAGATATCCTCATCTTCAAAATGCTGCCGGATATAACTTTTGGCTTCCTTCAGGAGAGAATGGTATTTTTTCTGTGAGACAGCCTCCCTGAGATCAATGGTAGCCTCCAAAATCTCTTTCAGGTACTTTCTATTGGATTCCACAGAGGAAAAGACTACCGTCATATCCTGGATATTGCCACAGCGTTCCACCAGATCCTCAGCATGATAGCCCAGCCCCTCCAGAAGAGCCACTGCCGCAAAATACATATCCATGATCACATACTGGCGAAACAAAAGGGATTCCATATTCTTTTCCCCAAAACTGGCGAAATATTCATCCACAAAATGAGAAACCTCACTTTTCAGGCCTGTTTTCAGAAACCTCTCTGCCACCCTTCTGTCCAGTTTTCCCACCTCCAGGGAACTGAGGTCCGGTTCTTCCTTTGTCCCTGACCATTCTGGCAGGTCACCACTCCGTATGATCTGATTATCTTCCTTGAGATAACGGTAAGCAAAGGCATGTCCTGCCTCCTCATAGCACTGGTTCAGTTCGCTGAGACGCCCCGCCGGTTTTCCAAGACCGCCGAAATACCTGATCCCATCGTACCCTTTCAGGACTTCCTGAAGGGTATCAATAAATCCCCTCTGTATCTCTTCCAGAGGTTTCTCACCTCTTTCCATCAGGATAAAAGCCCAACCTTCCATGCCCATTTCTACCATAAAGATTTCTGTGAACGGCATGATCCTCTCCTTGAGTTCACTGATTACTTTATTGTATTTCTCCAGATATTCTTCTTTGTCCTCTGCCGCAAATATCTGAAAAAGAAGAATGTTATAACGGTTCGCAGCCAAATCTATCCCGATCTCCCTGCCTTCATTCAGAAGGGCAGAAGCAGGCTTCTGTCCCAGTACAAGCCCCCGGAAAAATTTCTGCCGTGCGATCTGAAGGCTCTCCTTGCGGTCCTGGTCAAAAGTCTCCTGAAATTCCCTTTCTTCCCTGACAAGTTCTCCCACTTTTCTGACTGTCTCCAGAAGCTTTGCACTGGCAATGGGTTTCAAAAGGTATTCTGTGACCCCGATATCAATCCCCTCTTTGGCATATTCAAATTCATCATAGCCTGTCAGAATGATGATCTTGATCTTCGGCATCTCCTGCTTCACCAGCCGGCTGAGTTCCAGCCCATCCATAAAGGGCATCTGGATATCCGTGATCAGGATATCCGGCTTGCTCTTCTGGATCAGCGGATACGCCAGTTCCCCGTCACTTGCCTCTCCCACAAACTCAAATCCCTCCGCCTCCCAATCAATATTCTGGCGGATCCCTTCCCTCATGATCACTTCATCTTCCACTAAAAATACTTTTATCATCTATCACTCCTGCTTTCCAAACTGACCTGCCACTCTCAGCGGCATCTCTATATGTGAAATATTAACTTAGATAATTATATCACTTTGGAAAACAAAAATGAATGATTATTTTGGAAACTTCACACAGATGATGGTTCCCATCCCCTCATCACTTTCCAGTGTGATCACTGCATTATGGACTTGTGCGATATGTTTGACAATGGCAAGACCGAGACCTGTGCCTCCCGTCTTTTTGGAGCGGCTCTTATCCACACGGTAAAACCGCTGAAATACATTTTTCTGGTGTTTTTTTGGTATTCCGATTCCATCATCCCGGACCATGAGCCGATCTGTGACAGCGATCCACACATGACCGCCTTTTTTATTATAGCGGACTGCATTATCACACAGATTGTACAATAATTCTTCCAACAGCCCCCGGTCTGCATGGATATACAAGGGAGATCCATGCAGGGACAGCGATACATGATGCCTTTTGGCCACCGGTTTCATCATATCCATGCACCGGACAGCCACTTCATATACATCTACTGACTCGAAAGAAAGACTTTGCCCAGATGGATCATCCAGTTCTGACAGCCGGAGGATGTCATTGATCAGGGTCAGCAGCCTCTGTGCATTGGCATGGATCTCCCCGGCGAAATGCCGCCCTTCTTTTTTGGATGCCATCCCGTTTGCAATGAGTTCAGCATAACCGGATATGGAAGTCAGCGGGGTTTTCAGTTCATGACTGACATTGGCAGCAAATTCCTGACGGAGTTTCGCATTTTTCAATGTCTCCTGATGCTGTGAACGGATCCTCTCAAAAAAGAACATAAAAACACCTGTCAGCAGTACGGCTGTCAGCAAAGTGACGGGCAGTGTCCTTCCATATACTTTCCAGATACTTCCCGCCTCCTTGGCGATACGGATCACGGACCCGTCTTCTCTCTTCCTGGCATAAAAAAATATACTCTCCCCCATAGTCTGTGACCTTCTGACACAGGAACCCTCACCCTCCCGGACTGCCTGAAGAATCTCCGGCCTGTCTCCATGATTATTCAGAACCATTTCGTCTGCATAACTGTCATACAGTACAGAACCATGTTCTGAAATCCAGGTGATCCTCAACTCATCCTCCGGATTCACAAATTTACTTTCCTTCATCTGCTCCATCACATCCAGTTCTTCCAGGATTTCTGCAAAGGAAGAAAGGCCGCTGAACACTTCTTTCTGAAACAATTGATAAGATACGATAGTGGTAAGAAATACCGTGAGAAAAATAGATACTATAATAACAAACACGAATTTGATATTTTTTATCATCTGTGTTCTCCCTGTTCTGCCAGATACCCCACATTCCTTATTGTCTTTATGTGCTGCCCGGCTGCTCCTAACTTTTTGCGCAATGTCTTGATATGTACATCCAGTGTCCTTGATTCACCGATAAAATCTATTCCCCATATCCTCTCCATCAGAACATCCCTTGTCAGCACCTTTCCGGCATTCTGGATCAGCAGGGTTAAGAGCTCAAACTCTTTATAGGTCAGTTCTGCCGGGATCCCGGATACCAGGCAGGATCGGTTCGATGTATTCAAAACAATTTCTGACAAGATAAGGCAGGGCTCCGGCCTCTCCGGCTCTGTCCTCCGGAGAAGCGCCTTCACCCTTGATATCAGCTCCATAACCCCAAAAGGTTTCGTGATATAATCATCTGCACCAGAATCCAGCCCTTTCACTTTATCAATCTCTGATGTTTTTGCTGTTACCATAATCACAGCAAGATCTCTTGTATCTGCATCAGAGCGCAGTTTCTTCAGAACAGATATCCCATCTTCATCTGGAAGCATAATATCCAACAATATGAGCGCCGGCCTCTTTTTTCCTAAGCCCTCAAAAAAATCAGAAGCATTCGTGAAACCATCCACCTCATATCCGCTGTTTTTCAACGCAAATATCTCTATTTCACGGATATTTGCATCATCCTCCACTACATAGACGGATTTCATAGATTACCACCATTCCATCCCCAATCTGCGATCTCCTGATAGGTCACATAGATATGATCTGCCGGGATCCCCAGTTCTTCCCCATAGACACGGCAGATCTCTGCTGTCATCTCATCATATACCTGGCTGCTGGCACCACCGAAGATCTTTACCTCTACAAATGCTGCTTTCTCACACTTTTCTCCCCTGAAATAAAGTGCATGCTCATCCTCAAAGCCTACCATCAGCCAGTTTTCACTTTTGCCGGGGATCATGGATATAATCTGTCCCATCCTCTTCTTAATGTTCTCTTCTTTCTCCTGTGATAACTTTACTGTTACTTTTGAATTGATATAAGGCATATTCTTTCCCTCCTGATAGAAACTTTTTATACCTGGCTGATTTTCAGCCATTTCTCCCGATACAGGCGTATCAGGAATATCGTGCCCCGGAAACACAGTTCCAGGCACATGGCGATCCAGACACCCGGCAGGCCATAGCCTGCCACAAGCAGTACCGCCAGCGGAATCCGCACGAACCATATGCTGACGAAGTTCATGAAGCTTGGTATCATAGTATCCCCCGTTCCCCGCAGTGCACCAGACGCCACGATGGAGGCAGCATACAATGGTTCTGCAAATACTTCAATGCGCAGGATATGTATTCCCAGCAGCCGGATCTCTGTCTCTGGCGTCAGCAGCGACATCATAAACGGTGCCCCCACATACATGGCCGCGCCAGTAAGTGCCATAATCCCCACGCCGATCCACACTGCCATTCTGGCGAACCTCCTTGTGAGGTCCCTGCGCCCTGCCCCTGCACTCTGTCCTGTCAGCGTCGCCGCTGCCTCAGCAATCCCATATCCCGGCATATAACAAAGACTCTCTGCAGTAACCGCAAATGAATTCGCTGCGATCGCCACGGCTCCAAGGGGAGCAACGATGCGGGTGGCAGCGATCATGGCACCGCACATCATCACATTTTCAAGGCCGATGGGCAGAGCCAGACGGAGTGCCCGGCAGATACATTCTTTCTGCGGTCTCCAGCACTCCCCCCGCCTGATCCGGAATACATCCGAACGCAGAAAGAGATATCCCGTCATCAGCGACGCCGTCACAAGCTGTGCCAATGCTGTTCCCAGTGCCGCCCCCACTACACCCATTCCCATTCCCGGCACATGGAATGTCATTCCTGCAGCCTGGATCTCCCTGGCGGGGAAGATCAGCAATCCATTAAAGACCACATCCAGCATACACATCATTATATTCAGCATCCCCGGTGTCCGCATATTTCCACTGCTCTGTAACATGCCGCCTGCCAGACGGTTCACCTGAACGATGGGAAGGGAACAGACGAATACCAGGAAATAACGGGATGCATTGCTCCGCAGCTCTGGTGGGGCACCCAGCCATACCGGCAGTTTCCCGGCAATAAGTACCCCGCACAATACGAGTAAAATGGTGACAAGGAGCGCCGAAGAGAAAGACTGTCTCATCACACTCCTTGCTTTCGGGATATCCCCGGCACCGATACAGTGAGCTGTCTGAATAGAAAAACCAGAGGCAACAGCCCCGCATATCCCTCCAAAAAGCCAGGCGCTGGTAGATACCAGGCCAATGGAAGCAGAGGCCTCCGCCCCAAGGCTCCCCACCATAGAAGCATCGATATACTGCATAATAATAGAAGAGATCTGAGCCAGGATCGCCGGAACACTTAATGTACATATAAGCCGGATCTGCTGCCGTGTAGTCAGACTTCTCCCATCACGCATTTGTGTCAACAAATCCTTCATTGTCCTCTCCTAAACCATCTGCCCAAGAACAGAGCTTCCTATCGTCCCTTCTGGCATCTCCAATCCAAAGTTTTCTGTGATGGTGGCACCTACCACAGCGAAATTCGGAGACTCTGCCAATTCTCCGCAGTCTTCCAGAGCGGGGGAATATGCCAGAAACGGAACCAGTTCCCTTGTATGGTCCGTCCCTGTATGGGTGGGATCATTGCCATGGTCTGCTGTGATCATCAGTAAATCATCCTTTCCCAGAAGCCCCAGAAACTCTCCCAGCTTAACATCAAACCGTTCCAGTTCCTGTGCATAGCCCACAGGATTGCGGCGGTGTCCCCATAAGGCATCAAAATCCACAAGGTTGACATAGCAGAGACCGGTAAAATCCCGCCCGGCAATCTCCATGGCCTGTTCCATGCCATGGACCGAACTCTTTGATTTATTTGATTCCGTCAGTCCCTCCCCATCAAAAATATCAAAGATTTTCCCCACAGAGATCACATCTAACCCGGCATCCTTCAATACATTCAGGGCAGTCCTTCCATATGGCTTCAAGGCATAATCATGCCGGTTGCTTGTTCTTTTAAAGGAACCTTTCTTTTTCCCCACGTAAGGCCTTGCGATCACACGCCCTACCTTCCACTCATCTCTCATGGTAAGTTCTCTGGCGATCTCGCAGCAGCGGTACAGTTCCTCCAGGCCAAATGTCTCCTCATTTCCGCATATCTGCAGCACAGAGTCTGCGGAAGTGTACACAATCATATGGCCTGTGGCAATCTCCTCTTCTGCCAGTTCATCCAGGATCGCTGTACCGCTGGCGCTTTTATTTCCAATGACCGTATGCCCGGTCCTCCGGGATAATTCAGCGATGAGCTCCTTCGGAAATCCATGTTCTGTAAATGTCTGAAAGGGAGTCGTAATGTGAAGCCCCATCATTTCCCAATGCCCGGTCATAGTATCTTTCCCCGTACTTGCCTCATTCATTTTCATATAATACCCCAAAGGCCGTTCCACGGGTGCCACACATTGCAGAGGATGAAGATTCGCCATGCCTAACCTCTGCAGATTTGGTATGCGCAGCTCATCCACGCTCTGTGAAATGTGTCCTAATGTATCCGTTCCCTCATCTCCATAGGCCGCAGCATCTCTCATGGCGCCCACTCCAAGAGAATCAATGACTATCGTAAAAATTCGTTTGTATTTTCTCATGCCCATCCCCCATATCTTCTCTCTCCCGCATTCTCCTGAGGATCTCAAAAATCTAGTTGGTCATAGATAATATACTAACCCTTTTTGCTGAAATAAGCAATAAAAAAAATTTATTATTTCCGTGTTTTTCATAAAGTTGTCAATGTCATCATCCAAGTCTTTGATATGTTCATTCAGGTCGCCAATGATCTGCTCTTTTGTGGTTTTCAGGTTATGTGCAATAATTTTTTTCTCGTATACAACATCAATTTCAAAAATCGGCAGATTAGGGAACTCTTTCATATGAGATGGGGGATCGAAACGGCATATGGGACATTGATAAACCGTCTGCAGATAAGAATTTCACAGGGACGAAGCCAGTTTTGCTGCTGCAGGATATCTACAGCACCATCTATATCAGCAACCTTGCGGAAAATATTCAAACACGCATAAAAGAGCTTATTGATTAGAAAAGTATTATAACATGAGAGCTCTTGTATGATAAATACAGCAGAATGGCGTTAAATATCAGAATTGTTATTGTCCTTAAGTTAATGACATTGTCTGTTTTCAGCGTTTCAGCATTTTCTTGGACTAAATCTTAGACTAAAACATCTTTTCTTGAACTAATTTAGTCCAAGATTTATTTTTTCACATACCATCTCGCGCTATGTCCAGTTCCATCAACATCAGCAGTACCTTCTCGTTTCATAGCCTGAAGAATATTAGATACCTTCTTTGACTGCTGCTTATCATCCAAAACAGCTGGCAATGCACCAGACAATATCTGCTTCAATTCATTAACACTTGCTCTTTCCATTGTTTCTAATGCATTAATAATAATTTGCTTGTAAACATCGTTGCTTAATCCTTTATTTCTGACATAATTTGTCTGTTGTCCTACAATATTAGCAACTTCATATGAAACATAAATATGAGGATATCTACCCTCTACCAAATTTTGTTTCTTTAACTGTAAATAGCTTTCCTTAGATATAGTCTCCTTCTTCTGTACCTTATCAAGTAAAAACACTGTTGGCAAGTCCAAATCGCCATTCGCATGCAAAAGCTGCGTATAATTCTTATCCAAAATCTGTCCGTATAATGTTACCTTTACTCTATTAGGATTCTCTAAATCATAGGTTGGTAATGGAAAGCACCTTTCTCTTTGCACCTGATACATCATAGGAATTCCCATGGAGTTTGTATCAATCATATATAAATTCACCATTGCTCTACACAGAAATGTATTTCTATAATATGGCGGCTTATATCCCTCCTCTAAAGCCTGCTCTATGGTCTCTGGGATAAAATAACCTTCATTAATAAACACGAGACGGTCCTCAAATTCTTCCACATTAATCTTGCCACGCAACTGATAATTTGAATGTGCAATACAATTGTTGATAATCTCCTTAACTACATCCTGATCATATTGATATGTCTCGTCCGGAAAAAGCGTCTGCTGTCCTGCCATATACCTATACTTTTCATTACGAATTTTTGCGTAGGTTTTATCAACAGCCAATAAGAGTGGCATATCAAAATGCTCATACGCCTTTGCCATACCATTTCCGTTATATAAAGTCCATGTAATTCTCGGAATGAACCCATCAAACAAATATGATGACTCCGCTTTTCCCAAAAGTATCAATGCAGAATTTGTAATCTGTCCTTTTATCAGTATCCCAGCCTTGTTAAGAATCTCAATGTCACTCATTTTCTCAAGTAGATCCGTCGATTTTTTAGCAGCCTTATGTTTTTTTAAAAATAACTCTCGCGCCATTGCCACAGCTTCAGAATCCAAATCATCAAAGCTTGCATTTTCTACAATTTCTTGAGACCAATCTACACCAACCTGACTCCTAATTAAATCCATTTTATCAATCGGCAATGGGCACAAGTTTTCATCTTCTCTGGCATAAGCTGCACCCTGCCAAGTTGTAGGTATCCCTCGTGTTGCCGGTGGTATTTGAAATGCCACTATTCTATGCCCTTCCATTTCAAGCTCATAGATTTCCATAAATGTTGCTCGTTCATTTGTTCCACCGACGATTTCTTTTTTCAAATTTTGCAAGCTACCACCTTTTCTATAGGCAGATCCCACAATATTTTTATGATTATCTACTCCAAAAATAAGCCATCCCTCTTTCTTTCCACGGATATTGGCTTCATTTCCTAACGCAGAGAAGTACTTCCCTATATCCTTAAAAGAATAATTTGTTCTTGCTTCCTTAAACTCAACAACTTCATCTTCAAATTTTTTTATCATATCATTAATTTTTTCTAAAAGCTGTTCGTCTGTATATATCATATATTTTCCTTTCCGCCTTGGACTAATCTTGAACTAAATCTTGGACTAAATCAGTTTTTTTAACAGCCTTGTTATTTTTTATGATTTTCTTATCTTTTCAGATAGCAAATTTCTACACCTTTATAACCACAAAAGTGATTTTTTAAATCAACAGCTTATCTTCCACCCACATAGCAGGTGGTTTTTTGTTTCCCACGGCTTCGTTTCTCTTTTGAAAAACTCCGCTCGCAGTCAATAGACTAAAGTCCATAAAAATCTAGCTCAACGGCGCCAATTGAACCCGCCGTTGAGCTAAGTTGGTCATGATAATATATTAACCCTTTTTAATGAAATAAGCAATAAAAAGATAATATATTATGTGAAAACTGCTGATTTATCTTGCAGGCATCTGGAAGCCCACAAGTGCCTTGTTCAAATAGTCGTTAAAAGGTTTCATGATTTCGAAAAGTTCTGCTGCTTTTTCAAGAAATGTTTTTACATCTTTCACCTCGTCATCTTTTAGCGGGTATTCCAGATACCAGCTCTTAAATTTCAGGTAGCCTGCCTGAGGGTGTTCTTTCTCATATCCAGCAGGAACATTCTTTAATGCGGTTCCCTGTACAGTAAAATATTTTTCAAAATCCGGCTGGTGAATAATCTTTTCCCATTCTTTTCCATTTCCGGCAATATAATCCCGTATCATTGTTGTAGCGTCTTTAAACCTATCAGCAAACAGCCCGCCGCCCAAAAAAGATTGATCACCCGGCTTTATCATCAGATAATAGCCGACAGGGACAGGCAGTTTCCCCTTCTGAGAGATATGGGCACGGAATGCAGGATTATATGGTGATTTGTCATGACTAAACCGGGTATCCCTTACAATCTTAAATGTAAGGTCTTTGGGATTGTTATGTAAAATGCTGCTGTCAAACTTACCGATTTCCAGTATCAGTGCCTGTAATAATTTTTCAAATTCAGCATTTGCCTTTTTATAATCCTCCTTGTTTGCATGGTACCATTCACGGTTGTTATTTATATTCAATGCCGATAAATAATCAATAATAAGTTGTGTATTCATAATCTTTCATCTCCCTTCACGGTTCCTGGATAATGGATAGCTGCGTGGAATCTAAAAACTCCTGTATCATATGCCTCGTGCGTTCAGGAGCCTCATAAGGTTTGCAGAACGAAAAGTCCTGCGACAAATCGTCAATATCTTCCATCGCATTTTTCACATCGATCATAGTCTGAATGGGGATTTCAGAAGCTGTCATATAATCCAACTGCAACGGGTTTATCCTGTGGTTTTGTATTGCATAATTTACTCTTTCTCTGCATTTGCATCTGCCATTGCCGTATTCTCCACAATACTTTCCTAAAAAGTCCGCCATTTTTTTGCGTATGCGGGAAAGCCGCTGCCGATACGCTTCCGGGGTCATTTCCAGAATATCCCCTGCAATCCGGCTGTCAATTTTAAACATTGTACCCAGTATGAAAATACATCTGCTCTCACTATCAAGGCATTGAAGCATTACGTTGGTACAGGACATTTTCAGTTCTTCCGCCAATATATCTTTTTCTACATTCTGTGTTAAATCCGGAATGCCCTCTATTTTTCCGTTTTCTATATCATTTCCATAATATTCAAAACTGGGCGCATGATGGGCAAACATATGCTTTTTGTAATTTTTCAGATGATTCGCTGCAATACGGAATACCCATGTCGTAAATGAACTATCACCTCTGAAAGAAGAAAGATGCGTAATCATCTTCAACAAAATATCCTGTGTTGCGTCCTCTGCATCTGCAAATGTACCAAGCATCCGCAAAGATAAATTGAATACCATATCCTGTACACCTGCAATAAGCGTTTCCAGGGCTTTTCCATCCCCTGCTGTGGCTTTATCAACTAAAGCCTGTAATTCTTCATTCATTTTTTTATTCATAGATTTTTACCTCCTGTTTAATTAGACAATGTTTCTGTACCTTTGTGACAGAAAAGAACAAAAATTTATAATTTTCATTGTATAATAAGTTTGTCGTACAGGGTCACTTTCCTTTGTAATGTTTTGGTTAAATTCATTATACAACAAGAAAGCCCTGTACGCCATTTTTTATAAAGTTTGATTTTGGAAAAACTTGGTACTATATGTAAAATTCAAGATATATTAGCATAGATATGAAACTGTGAAGATTAATTTAAATACTTCTAATTGAAAAAAATATATAGTTCTTTCCCGTTTCCGAACAAGTAAAATCATGAACGGCACCAACTAATGTTATATCATTTTTACTTATATAGTTTATTACTTGGACAAATGTATTGTCATCCTCACATTCAGTATAAATATATTCATAGCCTGGAACTACCCATTTTGTCCATCCTTCTGGTGCTTCAGCATTGTCATCACACTCAACTCCGGCAGGATATAAACCCTTACTAAAATTATCTGTCCATGGTTTAAATGAACGGGTATAATCAGACATTGCTCCCCAGATTCCAGTTCCGCTTCTTATTTTACCACCCATATCTCTGATATTCCACTCTTTTTTAGGAATTTTTTTAGGCGGACTATCAATGCTTAATAATCCGCCTATCGTATAACCACAATTACAAGATACTGTTCCAGCCATAATTCCCGGACAGTATTCCCAAAAGTGCCAGATTCTGATATGGATTCCGCATACCATATATATTCTGCATAGCTGACATAAACGGTGTAATCATGCCAGTATCATCATTAACGGTATACATTGACGATCTGGCGTATGCCTGTTGTTCCTTAATATAATTCATCTGTGCCTGCCGCATTGCATGTTCAAAGCTGTTTCCTTCTGTCCTACTCCTTCCAGCGGCCATTCTGGCTGTCCTTCCAGCATTCTGCCATTTCATGATAGATGAAATATAGTTCATCATCCCTAACATCTGCATATCCATCATTTAACACCACTCCTTTTCCTGTAACATCACTGTTACATTAAACTCATTTTTCTTTACCTTTATATCTATATCTCCCATGTATTTCAGAACCTCCCGCCTGACATTGGAAAGCCCTATGCCATGCAGCGCTGCTCCTTCCCCCTTAGTGGACTTTGGGAGATGGGTACTCTTATCAAAAACAATCTCCCCCTCGAAAGAATTGATAACCTTTATAAAAAAGAATTTCTTCTTCTGCCTGCCTGAGATAAATATATACCGCTCCCCGGCCTGCATTTTATCACAGGCTTCCAGTGCATTCTGAAGAAGGTTATTAATAATGATCCCGATATCAAATGCATTGTACCCCCCTGAAACAGGATAACAGAACTGCGACTGGAATCTGGTTTCCTGTCTCTTAGCAGACCTGCATTTATCATTAATAATCACATCCGTTACTGCATTCCCTGTCTTTATGGAAAGTGCAAAAACCTCCATGCCCTCGTCTATTTTCGCAATATACTGTTCCATTTCTTCATAATCACCATTCTTGAGAAGCCCCTGGATATTTGTCAGATGATTTTTCATCTCATGTTTCATCTGGCGTATCCCATTATAAAACTGATCCACCTCCTCCATCCGTTCCTGGATCGCATGAACCTGCTGTTCCTCCACAAAATATTTTTTTCTCTCCTCCTGCAGCCCTACCATTTGCCGATAAGACATGACCGTTACCAGAATACCTGTATAGAACAGGGCAGCAGTGACAGGTACCGCCTCCACCAACACAGGATACTGCTCATAAAGGCTTAAAACAAGGTCTTCTGTTACGACGATCAAAATCTGAAATATAATATTGACAAAAAATATACCTGTCACAGGAGTCAGAAGGAGATAAGAAAGTTCTCTAATATGAAGCTCCCTCCTGCACTCCCTTAACTGCCTGTATGCTATATAAAGCAGGAACAAAAACAGGAAAAACTGAATCACCTCCACCAGAATATTGTTTATTGCCGCATTCCGGAAAATCCTTTCCAGGTTACCATCATCCTTTACGAAATGCCTGCTGGTAAAAAAGTTGATGCTCTGCATGGACAGAATACACAAATTCCTGACACTAAAAAAAATCGTGCCAAGAAAGAGAATGAATCCTCTTTCCATACCCAGATATCCGGAAACCGCCATCAGGAGAACCAACACAAGGATCATGCATGGCCAGCCAGAAATAGAAAACGGGGATAGTTCTTTGGCAAAATATATCACAGCAAAGATCAGGAAAACGAGGATCATTTTCCCCATCCTTTTCCCTGTCATAAAAGGGCGCAAAAAAACTGCCAGAATAACTGCATACAAACAGATCTGAATAGCTGCCAGAATATTTTGAAACAATAAAAACTCTGTCTCATTCAATTTCTACTCCTCCTATTGCATAAAACGAAGGTACGCCTTTGTAAAATCCTTATATTTGTATTTGGAGATCATCAGCCTGTCCCCACTAGTGAGTGTTACCTCAGTCCTGTTGTATTCATCTACATAAGCGAGGTTAATCAGATAACCTTTGTGGATACGGAAAAACTGCCCCTCCAGTTCCTTTTCCAGATCTCCCATCCTGGCATAATATGCAATCTGCCCATCTTTAAAATGAATCACGATCTTATGATTCTGGCTTTCCATATAATAAATATGATCCAGTAAAATTGTTTTTACCGTTCCTGCATCGTATTGAATGGTCAGCACTTTCTTTCTCCAAAGGGCCTGCGGCAGATCCCTCTCCGGCAAAACCTGCTGGGATAAAATTTGCCGGGACAAGATTTGTCTTATAGCCCTTCCAAATACATCAGCAAACTTATCTTTATTGACAGGTTTCAGCAGATATTGGAATGCTCCTACATCAAAGGCATCATACACATAACTTTCATATCCGGTTACAAAAATAATGACTGGCTGGCATTCAAAACCACTGTCCCGGATCCTTTCCGCCAGCTCCATGCCATTCATGCCGGACGCAGAACTCCCCAATTCAATATCAAGAAAGATAAGATCAAATTCTTCTCCATCTGCCAGATAATCCTCCGCTGCCGCATACCCGGTAATACTGCATTCCGCATTCTGCTCCTTCACAAGGGCAGTCAGATAATCCCTTATATTTTTTTCATCATCACAAACCGCTATTTTTAACAAAGCTACCTCCCCCTCGCTTTCCCATACAATCCATTTATCGGATCAATGAATCTACTTTCTGATAGCATTGACGTGAATGACCATTTTAATAACGTAACTGGAAAAAAGCATCTGAAATTCCTGTTCCAGATGCTTTTTTCCAGTTACGTTATTTGCTTATTTTATTCTCACCATCCGAGCGTGCCCGTGGGGTATTTGACTCTTAACATTAGCTCAACAGCATCAATTCAGATGTCATAGCTTTATAAAAAAATCTTTATATATCCCAACAGGCACATTTTCCCCAAATGAATATTCTTCCATATTATCCATTTCAAAATGATATACGGTGATAATTTCTTTATCTGGGTCAATCACCCAGTACTCTCTGACCCCTGCTGTACGGTATTTAAATAATTTCCTAAAATAATCCATTTTACGGCTACTAGGTGATACAATCTCTATGATCCAGTCAGGCGCACCATTACACCCCTGGTCTGTTATCTTATCCTTATCACAGATCACACTGATATCCGGCTCAACATAATTTTTATCATTTTGGTTTAGAAATACGGCAAATGGCGCAGGGAACACCTCACATTTTTTAATGCATTCATGTGAATACCTTCTTTCTAGCTCAACGGCGCCAATTTGAACCCGCCGTTGAGCTAACCATTAGTATAATCCATTTTCATAGAAAACTCAACATAAATGCCTGTTTTTTGATAGCTCAGCCTTTCCCCATGGTATTGCGGTGCATTGTCCTTGACATATTTTGTAGCGTTGTGTATTATTTTTGATAAGAAGGGACGAAACGCATACAATAACCATGAAAGGAAGAGACTTTATGCCAGCATTAGCACCAAAAAAAATCTATACCATTGAAGACATTTACGCTCTCCCGGATGGAGAACGCGCAGAACTGATTGACGGACAAATATATATGATGGCGCCACCCAGCCGAACACATCAAACAATAGCCAGGGAACTTTTTTCTGCCATAAATTCCTACATTAAGTCGAGGGGCGGTTTCTGTGAGTCATTTTTTGCACCCTTTGCTGTATTTTTGAACAAAGATGATAATACAAACTATGTCGAGCCGGATATATCTGTAATCTGTGACAAGTCAAAACTCACTGACAAAGGTTGTTCCGGTGCGCCAGACTGGATTATAGAAATCGTCTCCCCCGGCAGCAAGCGTATGGACTATTTCACAAAGCTCTTTAAATACCGCACTGCAGGCGTCAGAGAATACTGGATTGTTGACCCGGAAAAAAACCGTATCCTTGTTTACAACTTTGAATCAGAAGATACCGGAGATTATACCTTTGCTGATTCTGTAAGGGCTGGCATCTACGATGATCTGCTTATCAACTTCCAAAATATCGCTGATCTGTTGAATATTTAAGAACTATTCCTAATGGATGCATTTCTGCTGCGTAGTCAACTTCCCAAAATGGATACCTTCTTTCCCTCTTTCGTATAGATCACAGGCTCATGATCCCTCTTGACCTGAACCGAACCTGTCTGGCCTGAATCCATCTTCTCTTTCAACAGTTCTCTCCCCTCTTCGCTGACCTCCACGGTATCTGTATCCTTACCTTCCGTCTTTTCGCTCCTTTCAGCCTGCTCTTTCTGTTCCTCCCTGCGTTTCGTGACTGCCTCCTCCTGCTCCAGTTTTTCCTTCTCTCTCGCTTCTCTCGCCTCTTCTTCCAATCCCTCTTCTGTCTCTGATTTATATTCCCATGCCCTTTCAGAAAATTTATTGACATATCCCATCGCCTGCTCCATCTTGCCAATATCTCCTTCCCGCTCCGCCTCCTTATATACCCGCATAGGCGTGTCTCTTATCTTCATATTCACTCCCGCCCCCACAAGACCTTCCATCATCTTTGTATTCATAATAACCTCCATTCCGAAACTGTGACGCTTCAATACAAAATAGTGAATATCCTCTGCAACATCTTCTTTTTCTATTTCGGCACCCCATCTTTTTGCAATTAGATTACTGTCGCACAAAGCCTGTTTGATGTCTTATACGGTATCCTTCAGTGGAAGCAGGATAGAAACAGTAAATACACCCTCCCCTGTCTCAATCTCCCATTCCCCATTATATTTACTCACAATTTCCATGACATTCATAAGACCGATTCCATGATTTTCTGTATCATCTTTTTTGGCAAAAAAAGTTTTCCCTGGCATCGGGTAATGCATATCTTTTGTCTCTGCCCGATTCTTTACCACCAGTAAAAAACATTTTTTTATCTTCCCACCCTGAATTTGGATAAAACCGTCCCCACTGCCCCTGTACTTTACACATTCTTCCAGGGCATTGTCTATCAGGTTGCCAAATAGCACACACAGGTCAAATTCGTTGATACCACAGGCTTCTGGGATCTGTACATCACATTCCCACCGAATATTATTCTCCTCTGCCCTCTCCCTCTTCTGGTATAATACCACATCTATCACCTTATTTCCTGTGGTATCTTCTCCTATGCCAACTCCCCCGCCTGCTCCCATATCCGCCAGATACGTTTCCATTCCCAACCAGTCTCTGCTCTTTACCAGCCCCGACAATGCAATAATATGGTTTTTCATATCATGCCTCAGCCGTTCTGACTTCCTGTACTGCTCCTCCAGCATTTTGTATGCTTCTATCTGAAAATAATACTGACTGCTTTTTCTCTGTTCCAGATAGAATCTATCCAGCCCAAACAGGCAAAATCCCGCTACAGACATAGACAACAGGGAGATCACACAGATTCCCACATGGCTGACGATCTGGTCATAATATACTCCCATATTGCCTCCGCTTCTCACCAGAATGCCATGGGCTGCCCCCCAGTTCACAAGATCCATCAAAACCATCAATGCCAGAAATGGGACTGACATTATGATACACCATTTCTGTGTCTTTCCATAAAAGAAAGAGGTAAGGCGGCGTGACAACACAACTAAGAACAATGTCACTGCCAGAAGCGTTACATAAGTACACAAAATGCCCTCCCAGCCATCTATAAATGGTTCTGGAATCTCTCCTACTGTATGTCTGAGGATCAGGGTCAGACAAGATACGAAAGAAGAACAGAAATTGTCTATCAGCACAAATGCTGTCATAAAGACCGCCCCCACCAGTATTTTCTTCTCCCATACTGCCTGAAACAACAGAACCACAGTTCCTATTAAAAAGACATGGGATATAAAAGCCCGCACAATATAAGAAATAAAAATACCGGCAGTGTCCATCACCAGCCAGATCAGAAAATTACCACCCACAAATAAAAACTCCTTAGAGGGCGTGATATCCATATGCTTTTTACAAAACCACCCTGCTATCCATGCATAGACAAGATAACATGGCAGAATAATTATAGTCTGCGCCACACAGCCTCCCTCCCAAAGTTTCACAATATGCCTCCGTTGGTACGCATATACCGCAATATCTCCCGGCAGAACCCTTCATAACGTCTCCTGGCAATGACGATCTTTTCCCCATTATCAAGGATCAGCTCCTGTCTGCTATACCCTGAAACATATTTCAGATTCACCAGATAGCTTTTATGACAGCGAAAAAAATCCTTCCCCTGCAGTTCCTTCTCCAATTTCTCCATTTTCTCATAATATGTGACCGTCCCGTCTGTACAATGGATGTCCATCACCCTTCCTCTGACTTCAAAATAATAGATATCCCCCAGAAATATTTTTTTCTTTTCCCTGTCTTTACTGACAAGAATAAATTCCTGTGGCTGTATCTCCATTTTGGAGAGGATCTTCTGCAGGATTCTTTTCAATTTCTGGTCTGTCACAGGCTTTACGAGATACCAGAATGGTTCTGCCTCATAAGCATCAAATACATATTCCCGGCTGGAGGAGACAAAGACAAGAAAACGGTCATATGCCTTTTCCCGGATCAGCCGTGCCGTTTCCAGCCCATCCACACCATCCATGATTACATCAAGAAAAATAATATCAAAATTTTCCTTTGCCTCAAGCAATTCTCTCCCACTGCCAAAAGATCGGACGATGCAGGATATATTCAGTTCCCCTATCATCTTTCTAATCTGTAAAACTAAGCTGCAGCACTCCCTTGCTTCATCATCACACACTGCGACCGAAAGCATCTTTCCCTCCATCTATATATGCATATTTATTCGGGATATCAAATCCCACTATTAAATAGTATATCGGCATTCAATCAGAAAAGATTTTGCCCCATGTTGCGAATGGTCATTTTAATGTAGTAAGCGTACCCTCTTCAACCACATTTCACGTATTTAATCATTGCCTGTCAGGAGCTGATTGATCTCATCTACCATTCCATTGATCACATTGATCTGTGTTGACATCTCTGATATATCATTTACATTACCCTCCACCATATGATTAATGGAATTGAATTGTGTATTCTCATTCCTAATTTTATCAGCGATCTCTTTATTTATGGAAATGGTATTTTGTATCACCGATGCCTGTTTATTGTAAGCCTCTCCCATTGCCTCCACTGCGTTTACTGATACTCCCAGTAACTGTGTCATATCTTTTATTCCTGTAAATACATTGCTGAAATATTCGTTCTGCCTTTCTAGTTTTTGGGAATTATCATTTACATATACTGTTATCTCTTCAACATTGCTCTGTACTCTCTTGATCACAGTTTCCACCTCATCCAGAGATTCCTTTGTACTGTTTGCCAGATTACCTACTTCCTGTGCAACGACAGCAAAGCCTTTTCCTGCCTCACCTGCCCTTGCAGCCTCAATAGATGCATTTAAAGCCAGCAAATTTGTCGATGCTGATATCTCACTGATAAGACTAAGAGTAGTCCCGATCTGTTCCACAGCTTCTGATAATTTGTATGCCACATCAGTTGTGGCACACATGGACTCTGATACCTCCCCATTGATGATCTTCAGGTCAGACAGCATCTTTTCATTTTCTCTTGACTTATCAAGCAGATCCTTTGATGCTGTCTCAACTCTCTCTACATTATCTGCCAAAACATTTTTCCACTCATCCAGCTCATTCAGATTTGCCATACTTTCTTCTGTTTTACTGCCCAGCATATTACTTCCTTCCAAGAGCTGCTCGCTGGTAGCCGACAATTCTTCTGCCGAAGCACCCTCATTCTCCGAAATCTGCGATAGCACTGTCCCAGCACCCAAAAGATTTTCTGACAGTGTCTGTACAGAATTAAGTACATTCTGCACCTTCTCATTATTCCGTTCCATCTCATCTTTTTTGGCATTCACGAGAAAACGGCCAATGAGATAAGTTAATAGTACTGTTGTGGGCAGGGACAGGCTTACACAGACAACCCTGTTGAGCATATTGGCAATAAACATATCATCCTTTACCGGCAGCAACACATCCGCCCTTATGACCCAGGATACTACCAGAGATCCGGCAATTTCCAGCGATGTTACAGCAACCATCTTAAAATCCAGAAAGAACGCTGTAAGCACAACAAAGAAAAAGGCAAAGCCCCAGAAATCTTTAGCTGGTATCATATATAAAATAAAGTTGAACTGAATAAACATAATCACTACGAGAAAGATCTTCCCCGCCTTGAGCCTGGAATCCCTGACAAGTCCATTTAAAAATCCCGTCTTAATAAAAAGGATACCTACCGCCAGATAGATGAGACAAGTGACATCAAAAAGGATCAGCGCCAACCAGTTCACTTCAGGAAGCCACCCCATGATCTTTTCAAATGTATACAAGACTCCGGCACACTGGCATGCCCCCGGCACTAACAGCAAAACCAAAACATACACTTTGTTTATATATTCATCCAATGCTGACAAATATACTTTCTT
This sequence comes from uncultured Clostridia bacterium, assembly GCA_947643415.1. Taxonomy (GTDB): domain Bacteria; phylum Bacillota; class Clostridia; order Lachnospirales; family Lachnospiraceae; genus Eubacterium_F. The sequence continues at coordinate 35,502 of CANRWA010000024.1, forward strand.
CTTTTCACTCATAATATACCAAGATCCTTTCTGCAATTTTTTCCACCTGTGCGGTTGCGATTCATGGCAAGTATTTAGAAACAAATGAATGTATTGTGCTTGCACATAAACAGGCATTTGTTTCTAAATACTGCCTGAATCAGGCAACCCACCCCAAAATGAGCAAAATAGAAGCGACTGTTTTTGTCGCGACTGGCAGCTTGCTGACAGATTTTGCGAATTGTATGGGGCTGGGTTGCCATGAATCGCCATCCAACCGCACAGATGGAATTTTTTCAATATAATATCATATTACATATTTTTTGTTGATACTCATTGCAGAATTGGAAATATTATTGCAGAATTGGAACTGGAATCAAGATTGAAAAATGAAACTCTCCCCCATTATAATCTATCATGTACCTGCCTCCGTATCTCTCTATTGTATCCACTATATTCTGGATCCCCATTCCCCGTCCAGCCGCCTCACCATCTTTCGTGGATACAAACCTGCCATTTTCCACAACTGGTTCTTCTGCCATACTGTTCCTAACCGAAATAACGGCCTGTCCACCCTGTATCACAAACTTAACCCGGATCACCTTATCTTGACATCCTGTACAGGCTTCTATGGCATTGTTCAATAGATTGGAAAGGACCACAACGATATCCTCTTCTCTCATATTCAAACCTGACAGGTCATTGACTTTCAGGACAACGACAATCCCCCTGCTTACAGCCTCCTGGTATTTTGTGTTCAGAACGGCATTTACAATCACATTATTGGTATCAATGGCACTCATGCAGCCTTTCAATACAGTGTCGATTTCCCTGATATACGTTTCCAGTTCCTGATACCTCTCTCCCGCTACAAGTGCATTTATGGCTGCAATCTGATTTTTATACTCATGAGTTCTTTTACGCTGTTTCTCCAGATTATCTGCTAAGGAATGATACATGGCAGTTTCATTTTTTGCCTTTTCCTGAAAGACCGCATATTCTCTCAATGCGGTCTCCCTTTTCATAATATCACGGATAAGATAATAAACAATAAAATTACTGGTCAACATCCCCATTATTATATACATAAAATTTCCCTGATTCGGATGATTCATTAAATCAATATCCAGCACCATCATAGCCAGCGAACACATAGTGATCAGCGAAATAACAAGCAGAATTCCCCATTCTCTGCCACCCAGAACATCCGATTCTTTTTGCCCCAATATTTTCCCAATAAATAAAACGATAACAAATAATAAGAGTTTACTGATCACCGCCATCGTATTAACAGAAAATGCCTCTGTGAAGTCAACAGACCTTCCTATTGCCAGAGGAAACATCCATCCCATAAAAATAATAGTCACACACTCTGCAATAAATCCCATTCCAACAAAGAGAATGGATAATGCCATTGCCTTTGCAAAGTGAACCTGATATATAAGAAACATGGCAATGGAGAACTCTGTAATAACACATGCAATACGGATATAGAAATGATTAACCAGAGCATAGGAGAGAATCAATCCTACAAGCCCCTGTATAAAAATGATGCCAAATATCCTTCCCCTATCCATCTCATTCCTTTTCTGGGCAAAAAACTGAAACAACAGCATGCTGCAGTATATTTCTGCTATAACCATAATAACCGTATGGATATAATATTCCATCATATCTCCCCCTGATGCTGGATATACTCCTTCTCCACATTCTTATAATATTTTTTTGAAATATGGATCTCCATCCCGTTTACCAGAGATATCCGATACCGTTCCACTCCCACTGCATAACTCATATTCACTAAAAAGCTCTGATGTGTGCGGCAGAATCCATGTTTTCCCAGTTCCTGCTCCACTGTATCCAGCTTATCATACCGGGAATACTCTTTTACCCCGTCCTCCATAACATAAAACACGACCTTATGCAGCCTGCTCTCCACATAAAGAATAGAATCAGCCGGGACACTCTTTTTGCCATTGGCAGACGAAAAAGTGCACATCACTTTGCCATAAGCCATCTGGGCAGTTATTGTGTCCAAACATTCCTTCAGGGCATTTTCAAGACTGTCTTCCTCCTTCAGGAGATATCGCACTGCACCAACTTTATATCCCTCCAGCACATAAGTAATATATGCTGTCACAAAAACTATATAAACCCCTGCGGAGATCTGGCGGATTTTCTCTGCCGCCTTCATTCCATCCATTTCTTCCATACTGACATCAAGAAATACCATATCATACTTTAAAACAGAATCTTCGTTATTTAATATTTCCTCTCCTGATGAATACAGGTCAATCTGGCAGGCACAGCGCTTTTTTTTCATATGTTTTTCTATCAGTTCCTTTTCCCGGCGCCTGAAATATGCTTCATCATCACATATCGCAATACGGAACATGAAACATCCCTCTTCTCTGTAAAAATTGACTTTATCATTCTCTCTCGATAATGATCTCTCCCAAATACTTCTCATCGTCACGAATGATCTCCTCCACACCAGGCACATAAATATGCCCGGATAATGGATTTTTAATGCTCTGTACTAATGTAGTGACCGTTGCCTCAACTTCTGACTTTTCAAAACACAGATCTGCATCAATCAATTCACAATTTACCAGTTTCAATCCTTTGCAATAACAAAGAGGCTGTGTACCTGTGATCCTGCAGTTCTCAAAAGTAACGTTCTCACAATACCATGCAAGATACTCCCCTTTTACGATACTGTCTCTCACTGTCACGTTCTTTGCATGCCAGAATGCATCCTTGGTATCCAGAACACAATTTTCAAACACTGAATCTGTTATGTACTGGAAAGAATATTTTCCTTTCATATTCACAGCCTGGAAATTCAGATGATCCGAACGCATCATAAAATATTCACTCTCTGCTTTGCAGTTTTTCATCTCAATGCCCTGTACCGACCAGCCGAATTCCGGTGAAACAATATCACAACCCTGCATTGTGACATTGCTGCATTCCCGCAATGCTTTAATTCCATGAAGTTTCGTATCTGTGATCTGAATATCATGCGAATACCACAAAGCCGCCCGACAGAGTTCAGTCATCTCAGATGCGGCAATCTTTAATCCATCATCATGCCAGAATGGGTATCTCAGGTTAAAAAAGCAGTTTTCAACGGTAACTTCTTTTCCTTCTTTAAAAGCACTTTCCCCATCTGCCGGACCGTCAAAACGGCAGTCTTTCACAACAAGATCCTTTGCTCCGTATAATGCCCTCTCTTCATCAAATGTTTTGCCGGTAACTATATTCATTTCAGCAGCTCCTTTCGTCTTGCTTTGTTGTGTCTTTTTCTGTAGTATACCGCTGTTTCCGTAAAATAGCAAATCATTGGGTGGTTTCCGTAAATTAAAAAAATGAACCAGCGCCGTGAGGATTTATGCAGTTTTCCCGCACCAGAGGAACCCATAATTACTGTAAAATCACAATCATATATTTCTATATTTACATCATGGAGTACCGAATTGCTTTTTTTGCCCTGCTGATATGATTTGCAGATATGCCTGCCCTGCAATAACACATTCCCTGTGCTCAAACCGCATCCCTCACTTCCTTGCCCTTGTGAATGGTTTTTTCACATTCCGGAAGTTTGGTTTTTTCAAACTTCCTATGGCTCGCCACAGGCGAGACATTTTCTTCCTGCACAATCAACCGCTTTTTTCCTGTTTTTTTATCCGGCAAGATTTCATCCACAAATCGGATAAAAAAACGGACGCTGCCCATATCTTTCTCATGGAGGATTTTCTTCATCTGCTGTATTATTTCCCGCTGGATTTGCGGTTTCTTTTCCTGATTCGAGACCTGTGCCAGCATTTCAAAAGCATCTTTGTCTGTCTTTTGGAACTGGTAATCCAAAAGCCCTTCAACACAGATGCCCTCTACCGCCAATGGGTGAAGAAAATCACGTTTTCCATTATCATCCTCAAACCATATAATATCCTCATTTCTGCTCAGTAGAATATCTGCCTGCCTAAACGGATATCTGCTTTTTTTACTCTGTCGGAATACCAACTGATCTGTAATTTCATAGCGGATTAACGGCTGCACATAATTGTAAAGGCAGGTAAGAAACATCTTTCCATTTTCCACCTCAATATAATTCATGTCATCAAACAAGTACATTCCTTCTGCCCTGTCCGTCTCCACTCCCATTGCCAACGATTCACTGGCGCCATAAAAATTCACAACAACAGACCCAAAGATTTTCTCTAAATAATCCCTAAGTCCCGGCGCAAGTGGCTCTCCACATGAAATCACACGGCACACATCTACGGAAACCTCACTGTTCTCTACCAATTCTCCCAAAATCTTTATGGCAGACGGATAACCAATGATAATATCCGGCTGAAATTCCCTGACCGTCTGAACCCACTTAAAAAGCGGTGTTTTGATATCCAGAAACCTCTGCTCTGCCCCTACGCCACGGATTCCATCCCCTACTGCCATTGCACCGCCATACCGTCCATCGGTAGCAGCAATATATAAAATCCGCAGGCCTCCAGACAAAAGCTTCAAAATCTGCGACATCGTCATATCCCACAAAGCCCCACGGATAATCCCCAAAAGCATACTTTCCCACGCAGAGGTATCGTACACAAAATATCTTGGCACTCCCGTACTGCCTGACGAATGTACCACATGGTATTTTCCCTTAAAAAGTTTTTGATTGACAGAGTCTGTTTCATCAAATTTGCGAAGTTCCTCCTGTCGGATGTCCGGCACAGTCACAATCTCGTGAAAATGCTCCATCAGACTATTTTTATCCATTGTTGGAAAAGCAGACAGGGGAAGACTCCCAATCTGTTCCCTGGCAATGCCATTTTTCCCAAAAACCTCTTTATAATAGTTTGAATGGTCATAGGCATAATAGAGAAGTTTTCGCAGCTTTTTATTCTGTAAAGCCTGAACCTGCTTTCTTGTCTTATGCTCATTTCTTTTTAGTTCTAATAAATTCCACAGCAAACGGCATTGTCCCATAGCATAATTCCTCCATCTAAGCACAACAGCACTTCTTCGGCAAAATGACTTTGTCTTTTGACTTTTCATCATCACGGATAATCTCCCCTACACATGGAACATGAATATGCCCGGAGAGAGGATTTTTAATACTGTCCACAGCAGTCTTAATCGTGGCCTCCACTTCCGATTTCTCAAAGCACAAATCTGTATTTACCATCTCACAGTCAACCAGTTTCAGCCCCTTACAATAACACAGTGGCTGTGTGCCGATAATCTTACAGTTTTCAAAGGTCACATTCTCACAGTACCATGCCAGATACTCGCCCTTTACTACACTGTCCCTTACCACAATATTTTTGGCGTGCCAGAAAGCATCCTTCGTATCAAAATTACAGTTTTCAAAAACTGAATTTTCGATATACTGGAACGAATATTTTCCTTTCAGTGTTACACCCCGAAAGGTCAAACAATCAGAACGCATCATGAAATATTCGCTCTCTGCCGTTGAATTTTCCATTTCCATCTGATGCACTGACCATCCAAACTCCGGTGAAACAATATCGCAGCCTTTCATCTTTACCTGACTGCATTCCCGCAATGCCTTGATCCCATGCAGTTTCGTATCCACAATCTCGATATTCCTTGAATACCACAACGCCGCCCGGCAAAGCTCTGTCATTTCTGAACCCACAATTTTCATATGGTCGTCATGCCAGAACGGATAACGAAGATTAAAGAAACAATCCTCTGCCCGGGCATTCCTGCTTTCCTTTAACGCACTCTCTCCATCTGCCGGGCCATCAAAGGAACAGCGACGCAAAATCAGCCCGTCACTTCCATACAAAGCCCGTTCCTCATCAAACTTTTTGCCTGTTATTGTTTTCATAATTATCGCATCCTTTCTGCAAATAAAAATATTTCAAATGAAAATAGGTATCAATTTTTTACTTCTATCACTACTATAATACAGTGCCTTATTTATAGCAAATACTTATATCGCATATTTAATCATGCTTGACAGCTATATTATAATGAATTATACTCTACTTATAATCGCGAAAAGGAGGATTTGACATGGAGTTACGCGTTCTTCAATATTTTCTTGCCGTTACCAGAGAGCAAAGCATTTCCGGCGCTGCAGAGTCCCTGCATCTATCCCAGCCTACTCTTTCCAGGCAGTTAAAAGACATGGAGGAGGAACTGGGAAAGCAGCTTATGATACGGGGAAACCGCAAGATCACGTTGACGGAGGAAGGCATGATCCTGCGGAAACGTGCGGAAGAAATCCTTGATTTAGTACAAAAGGCAGAACATGAAATCACTATTTCTGATGATGTAATTGCCGGGGACGTATACATCGGTGCCGGAGAAACCGATGCCGTCCGCCTGCTTGCCAAAGCCGGAAAAAATATACAGATGGAATATCCGGACATCCATTACCATATTTCCAGCGGTGACTCAACAGACGTTTTAGAAAGCCTGGATAAAGGGCTGATTGATTTTGGCATGATATTCGGTCCGATTGACGCCTCAAAATATGAATATCTGGAATTTCCTGTCAAAGACAAATATGGAATTTTAATGAGGAAAGACAGCCCTCTTGCGAAAAAAAACTGCATACGACCGGAAGACCTTCATGATAAACCTATCATGTTTAACCGCAACACCCATGATGGTGATTTACTGACCTCATGGCTTGGCAAAAGTCTTTCGGAATTGAATGTAGCTGCAACCTATAACCTGCTGTTCAATGCATCCCTGATGGTGGATGAAGGCCTGGGGTATGCTTTTGCCCTGGATAAAATCATCAACACGGACGGAGACAGCAATCTCTGTTTTGTTCCCTGCGAACCAGAATTAAGTGCAGGCATGAGCCTGCTATGGAAAAAATACCAGATATTTCCAAAGGCGGCAAAGAAGTTTCTGGAGGAGTTTCAAAGAATGCTGAGTGAAAACTAACGCCCAAAAATGGTATAGAAAAAACATAACATTTTTCTATCCCTTTTTCTTTGCTATTTTATCTTGAATCTATATGCTCTTTCGTAATTCTCCCTGTGATAATACCAAACCTCCCCGCTTCCCTGATGAAAGACAATACTCCACTCCGTTGACGAGGGGTCATCAAAATTATCTTTGCTGACGCTGTCCAGTGCATCCCTGATGTCCTGCCCATCCATCGTTTTCTTTTCCTTCAGCCGCTTTGTGAGAATTTCATACCGGGTATGGGACTGCTCTGTCCCAATTCCATGCTTTTCTCCCTCTGCCAGATAAAAATTCGTTACCACCGGCGTATCTGTAACCACCATTTCATTGTCAATATATTCTACCGCCACAGCTTTACCCTTTGCGTCTGCCAGCGCAAAATGTACCATCATTCCCATTGAGGCATGCAGGTCATATTCTTTTAACAGTTCCAATGCCTCATCTACATCCGCCGCCCTGTCTAACAACAGCCGGACTGCTGTTGTCGTGGTAATATCCTTCTTATCCGTCTCCTGTGCAATCGAGGCAGAATCTTCAATCATATTTACAGAGACACAAAACCCCTTTTCATTCATCCCATCCAGCGGTGCATACAATGCCGCCATCGTTTTCATTTCATCCGGCAGGCGTTCCAGTTCCATCCCTGCCGCTGCCTGAATAAAATCCATATTTACCGTAGAGAGGGAGGCATACCCTTCCTCCGGCTCCGCACTGACGACTAAGGCATCACAGGTATTCCAGTCGAAATTCCTTCCAAAAAGATAACTCCCGTCTGCATTCTGAACAGATAATGTACTGCACCCAAACATATTTCCAAAAAACTCCAAAACAGACTTTCCGGAAAACAGATGCTTTGTCAAAAATTTCATCACATCCGCATCCGAAGATGCCCCTCCCTGCTCCAGAAACTGAGCCAGTTTATAGTCCCCCGTATATTTTACGGCAGAAAAACCATCCTCCAGCGAAACCATTTCAGATGTCAGGGTAATGATGTCTGCATCCTCCGCCTTCCGTTCCCCATTTCCCTGTTCGGACTGCAAACCCTCACTTCCCTTTTCTGTCTGTGCCAGTTCTGTTTTTCCGCATCCTGCTGCCAGCATAGAGACTATAAGTAACAGCATAATCAGGTGGCTGATTTCTTTTTTCATTTCAATCCTCATTTCTATGCAACTTGTTGGGAAAATGGTGATATCATCATTGCTATCGCATGGCAATACCTCCCCCCAAATACTTTACATCCATAATAAAGGGCTATAAAATATCTTTCCACCAGCGCTTCATGCTGCTTTCCATACTGTTCAGATTCATTGTCTCCCCGATCTGCGGCGTCACAATCTGCAATCCCGCCTGCTCCCCCGCTGCTACAAAACGCTCTGCGGAATCATCCCACGGATGGTTCGCCAGTGCAAAAGCACCCCAATGGATTGGCATCGCCACTTTCGCACCAAGTGTCTGTGCTGCTTGAACAGCCTCCTCCGGGAACATATGGACTTCCGGCCAGTTCACATCATACTGGGCACAGTCCGTCATAACAAAATCAAACTCGCCGTATTTATCACAAATCTTTTCATACTGACTGCCATATCCGCTGTCCCCGCTCTCAAATACCTTATGGTATTCATCCTGAAATACCCAGGACGCCCAAAGCGTTGCAAACTGGTCATTCAGGCTTCTTCCAGAATAATGCCTTGCCGGCGTGCAGCCCACCGTAAGGCCGTCCACTGTCGTTTCCTCCCACCATGCCATATTCCGGATTTTCTTTTCCGCCACACCCCAACGCTCCAGATGGTTTTCCACGCCAAGCGGTACGATATACTGTTCTACCTTTTTGTCGATTTCCTTTATCACGTTATAATCCAGATGGTCATAATGGTCGTGGGACAAGATCAGCAGGTCAATCGAAGGCAGTTCCCCTGCTTCGACAGGCGGATGTGAAAAGCGCTTATTCCCTGCAAAAGATACCGGGGAACTTCTTTCACTGAATACCGGGTCAATCAGTATATTCATCCCATGCATCTGAAGAAGAAGAGAAGAATGTCCAAACCATGTAACCCTTACTTCATCCTCCGGCAATTTCTCGTCAAAAACCGGTTCCGCCACCGGAATCTCTCCCTCCGGTTTCGTTCCCTTCCCGGACATAATGTATTCATCCGTCTGCTCTGTTTCCCTGACAATCTGAAAATCGCCATCATTATAAAACTTTCCATCACGGTAATTCTCCGCTCTGGCTTCATAATCCTTCTGATCTTCCGCCAAAGCCCTGCCGCCGAAAGCAGGCCATAACTTCAAAAACAACAGCGCCGCCAACAGCAAAGTCATAAGAACAACTAAAAATATTATGATAGCTTTTATCCACTTGTGATTTTTTATAAATTTTCTCATTTTGCCTCATCCTTTCAAGTCGGTTTTCTAAAAAAAGCGTTGACTGAAAACCGCAACGCTCCAAGAATTTCCTATGGCAATTCTTGCTCCGCACAAGGTGAACTTTCCTATAAGAAAATGCGGTAGTTTTATGCCCTGCATCCTGCCTCATTTTACAGTAAATTTAATGGTTACATTTCCGTTTCCCACTGCCTTTGCAAAACCGGAGGCATCCTCAATCTTCCCCACAGGTGTATATGAGTAAGAGGTACTATGCGATTTGTAAAATGTCACCAGACAATCCGAACCATACAGCATAATATCCCCTGCTGAAATTTTCCCCGGTGACTTTTCATTTGCAGGAAATTCCGTATCAAAAAAGTGATATTTCTCGTTTCCATTTAATTCTTTCATGTTAAGTGTCATTGGCATTTTTTCCAGCAATGCATCTGCTGTTTTGTTATTATAAAATACCGCCTGAAATGACTGTCCATTTACGGTAAGCGTGATAGATGTACCTGCTTCTTTGTCAGAATCACTCTGACGGATTACTTTTACCTGAAACCACAGCTTCGTTTTCCGAATGTTTTTACCTGACAAGATAACCGTTATTTTTGCCGAACCTGCTTTCTTCGCTTTCAGCTTTCCTGTCCTGCTGACGGACACGATATCCTTCCCTGAAGACTTATATGTTTTCTTAATTCCTGACCGCTTTGGTACAATAGATAATTTTATTTTTCTGCTGCTGCCCTTTTTCATATTGATTGTCTTTTTATTTACCTTTTTTGAGCCAAGCTTCACTGTCACAGACAATTTTGTTTTTGCTTCTGCCCTTATCATAGACACAGGGGATAAAGTCAGCGCCGACAACAGACTGGCAACAAGCATCCATGAAAAGATTACATTTTTCCGTTTGTTTTTATTCAATGGTATCACCTCCAAAATCATAACAGACAAATAATCAAAATCACCTTTTTTACTGCACCACTACAATTACATCACTTTTCACGATGAAAAAAGAATTCTATTTCCTCCATCCTTACCATCTGCTTTACATGGAACGGACAGCGTGATTCGCAATGCCCGCAGTGGATGCAGGAATCCGCATGAAGTTCCAAATTCTGATAATGCTCTGCTGCCATTGCATCCCCGGCTTTTGCAAGGTCATAGTATTTATTGAGCAGCCCTACATTCAAACCGGCAGGACAGGGCTGGCAATGATTGCAATACACACAGGTTCCCTCCATTTCCACAGGCGTGTAGGAACCAAGTACGGAATAATCCCGTTCTTCCTCTGCCGCATCAAAAAACCCCAGCAGATGTTTTACATCCTCCACATTGCGGATTCCCGGCAATACCGTCAAAACCCCTGGTTTATCCAGCGCATATTGGAGGCACTGGTACTGCGATAATGTCCTGCCAAAGGGAGAAGTTTTCGCATCCAGAAGCTGCCCTGCTGAAAAAGGTTTCATAACGGATATTCCCACTCCCTCCGTCTCACAGCGGCGGTACAGAGCCATCCTTTCACTGACGCTTCCTTTGGCATATTCCCCATGCTGATAATCATATCCGGGATTTATGGAAAACATTAGTTGATCCACCAGCCCGACATCCAGTACCTGATGTGCCAGAGGCGGTGTGTGCGTAGAAAATCCAATGTGCGTAACGACTCCGCTTTTCTGCATATCCATCAGAAACTGTAACACTCCATTCTCCTGATATTCCTTATAGTGCATGTTTTCTTGTACACTCTGAAATGCCGTCCCATAATAGGAAAATGTCTTTGCCCCTGCTGTAGCAAGGTCTGCATAATTGATTCCATGTTCATATGCGTAAATAAGTGCCTCTATGGCTGTCTTTTCATCAGACTCCGCAATATAGCTGGTACCCAGCCCAATCACACTGACTCTATCCCCTGTCCGCCGGTTCACCCTGTATTCCATCATCATCTGCCTCTCGATTCTTTTGTTTTCAAACCTTTTTCAATCTGATACACGAGATAATCCAGACAGTCAATTTCCTTCTGCCCCTTATGAACCTCATCCAATAATGCCTGCCTGTGATTTGACAAGACCTTTAATTCCCCTTTTATATCATCTGCCTGATAGCAAAGTAAAAAACGCTGTATCGTATCTTCACTGCATCCAGCATCTTTCATATTCAAAATAATGTGTTCCTGTTCCCGATTGCTATTTATAATCGAGCTCATGCAGCAAGCCTCCTTTCGGGCTATTCCTTATTATGAATCTGATCAAGTTCCTCTGTTATTTAATATAACACCGCTTTGTACAAATAACAAATACTTATATTATATATTCATCCATTACAATTAAGCATATCTACTTTTTTCTATCCAAGACCATTCAAAAAGGTGCAATGTTAGTAGAAATTCATAATTGTCTCCTTTCACGCCTTAAGCGATTTTAATTATATTAGAAAAAGCAGACGCTCATCATCCTGACCAACTTCTGCTTTCCTCTGACCAACTTTTGACCAACTTTGGTGCAAAAACTTACGATATTTTGCACGAGGTTATGATACCCCCTAATCGCAAAAAACGCTGGAAACATGCGTGTTCCCAGCGTTTTATAGGGTTCGTATGCTCGCCACGCCCCCTCCATTCCGCAAACTGTCTACGACAGTATTGCTTCATGTCGGGTCACGGCTGTCGCCGCATACTCGTTCAAAAAGAAACCATTTGAGAGCAAGCTCTCATTGGTTCCTTTTTTCACTCGTGCGTGGCTCGTAGCTAACGCGTCTATTTCATCTGCTTTGCGAATTATTTTATCTGATATAGTAACTTTCCTTAAAAACCGGCGTTTTACCGTTGTTTTCTCTTGGTAAAATTTACGGTTGACCAACTTTTTGATTGGTCAGGTTCTTTTGTATGTTTTCTGCCTGTGATTTCTTTCTCTGAATTGGTCAAAACAGAAAGTTGGTCAGGTGGGGTTGGAGTTGGTCAAATTATAGTTCATGTTCTAACAGCCATTGCAATACATCTTCATACTGCTTTTTATCTGCCGCTACATCCAATATTAAATCTGATAACTCTTTCTGTGAATACTCCAACTCATACCCATTAACAGATAAAAACACCAGCATTGCATGAACGCCAATTCTTTTATTTCCATCAACCATTGCATGGTTCTTTACCAGCCCATAACATAATCTTGATGCCTTTGCCTGAATACTCGGATATAGTTCTTCTCCACCGTAAGATTGAAACGGTGTTTCTAAGGCAGATTCAAGTAGTCCAATATCTCTAATACCATCGCTGCCCCCTGTCATTTTGATAAGTTCCGAATGAAGTATCAAAATCTGTTCCTTTGTCAGTTTAATCATTTTGCCAGTACCTCATAGGCCTCTCTGTTCTGTTCAATCAATCTTTTTGAAATATTCAATATATCTTCATCGGATGCAATGGTATCATCCTCTGCCTTGCTAAAATCAATAACAAGATATCTTGGTATATTGTTCTTGAGAATCACTGCTGTTCCATGTTCATCCACCAGCCTTGCAACTTTGGAAAAATTCTGGTTAGCTTCGGTAATAGACACTAATGTGTCTGTGTTAATCGTCATCTTTCACACCTCCTGACGGTTTGATAGTTTTATTATATCCAGTTTCTAGGATAAATTCAACCTATTTTTCTACAGGCAATAAGCCAATTATATTTTCTACGCTCTTTATAAACATACCATATATAGCCGCAGAAATTCCACGTTGTTCCTGTTTTTCTATTTCTTCCTTATCCTGAAGTAATTCCCTCAACTTTTCAAAACCTATTTTCGAATCCTTAACTAAGAACTCATTAGAATCTGTATGATATTTCCAAGTTTTATCGAATATTCCTACAAATAATCTTTTTCTTGAATTATCAAGCTGGCTAAAACAATTGACTACTTCATTAGCAAGTCTTTCGTCAAATACATTAAAGCGTTTATCCTCACATTCATACAATAGAGTTAAATCTGTGCTTTGCAATGCAGCAATATATTTACTCTTATTATAAGAAAACATTTGCACATGGTTTTCTCTATAATCACATATCATCTGATAAATATTTTTTTCGGCCTCTGATAATAATTCCATATTATTTGAACAAATCATTCTACGGTCATTGGTATCTAATACTGCACTATTTGTTAAATTCTCAAGTGCTATTGCAACCCCTGCCCGTAGCTTCTCCATATCTACGGATACCGGTAAATCATAATCAACATATCTTGCATACGAAATATTCTCTAAGAATAGAATGTACTCGTCCAAAGATAATTTACCCTCATAAGCCAAATGAACCACCTCTGGAAATCCATGTTTCATTTCCTCATCACTAATCGTTAATAAATCGTGATTCTTAACAATCTCCTTTGGTTCCGTTTCCTTTTTCTTTTCAAGAAAATCGTTTATTTCATTATCGATGCTATCTGCTTCCCATTCTCCGTCTATAATCCATTTTCTTGCACTATGCAAGACATAATCCCTATTGTAGAATTCCGGATATTCTTCTCTAATTATTTCATCACTTAGTAAATAACCATATTTTTCATCATTTGTAATCTTTTTGTCTCTGAATAATAACATAAAAACCATAAACATAACAAAAAAACCATTCAAGTCCTCATCTGACACTTTGCCTGATATGGCATCAAAAATTCTTTCAAAATCCTGTATCGCACATTTAACACTTCTTATATTATCACAACTGCCACAATGAAAAATTCTTATGATATCTTCTTTTTGCCTTTCCAAAAATTCTTTATATAGGCTTGGTTCGTTATCAGAGTTCGATGATTTATATTCCCGTAAAATTTCAATAATAATCTTTGAGTAATCTGGTACATTCCTAATTGTTCGAGTCACGATTTTTTCCTTTATATCATTATATGTTAAATCGTTAGCGGAACTTATCGTGTCATTTTTTCCATCATCTGTATCGGCATTTTTTATTTCACTTTTATCATTATTGTTCTTCTCTTTCTTAACAATAATCTCCTCATTTGCAACAATAATAGTTTTAATATGCTTGTTTTCACAATATTCGTTAATACATCCCAGCACTTGAATTTCATCTATTATTTTACATCTTTCTAAATCGTCAAATACCAAAACTACTTTTTTATTACCAATATAAGGTTCAACATCTATATAATCACTAGGCGAAATTGACATGATTTTTTCAAGTCCCGGAACTTTTTTACATAACTCTGCTACTTTCTTAATTATTGTTCCAGCTTTACTTTCCATGAACTTTTTTGATTTCAATGAAAGTTCATCCGCTACTTCTCCTGCTTTTTTTGCTTGGTCTTCAGAAATGTTAGGTACTTTTCCTATAACATTCTCCACATCACTACCAAAGTTTAATATAAGTTTTTGAAAATACAACTTCTGAACGTCTCGCTTTACCTCGTCAAGAGACACTTTTCCAAACAAAGATACTCTTATAACAATAAAATCTTCTCCTAACTCCGTTACAAGATCATTATCTATCAAATATGTTTTCCCACAGCCCCATTTACCAGTCAGCATAATGGCACCAAATGGATTTTCCTCTTTACAATAATATATCAATTCTTCTAATGTTTTCAATTAAATCCATCTCCTTTTTATTCTAATGTTCATTGTTGGTTCCCAATCCCTCTCAATATTGATTATAATCGAATAAAATCAAGTTGTATATCCATTTTTATAAAAATCAGACTTACCAGCAATGAAACTTCTTTTACCATCACATTATCATCCCAAATCCGGCCCCCTCTCCTTCCTCCATATCCTCCGCTTCCTCTGATGTTCCTCCCCCTAATGCCAGTCCAAACTTATCTATCTCTTCCTCAAACTTTGCATCAGTAACATGGGTATAAATATCAATAGTTGTACTATAGTGCTGATGTCCCATAATACTTTGTACTACTTTGGGCTGCATATCTGCCTCAAAACATCGGCTACAGAACGTATGCCGGATTGCATGGGGATACATATCTTCAAAAACAACCGGCTCCCGCTGCTCCCGTACCGCCTGAACAGACTCCTGAAAATTGATTTCCTTTACCACTTTTTTTATTTCCTTCTCTGCATGATAGCGGAGGACAGGACTTCCCATCGTTGTCACAAAAACTAAATCCTCACATCCTTCCTCCCCTCTCCATCTTGATCCAAGTGTTTTTTTCAGTTCTTTCACTTTCTTCTGCTGGGACAAATACATTTCCTCTGCTTCCCC
The DNA here is from genome assembly GCA_947643415.1 of uncultured Clostridia bacterium. GTDB lineage: Bacteria > Bacillota > Clostridia > Lachnospirales > Lachnospiraceae > Eubacterium_F. The sequence goes on from CANRWA010000024.1 coordinate 51,016, forward strand.
AAAGAATGGAATTTTACGGTAAGAATTATGGGTTTTAGGCTCCGTCAGACGAAGCATTTTCTTTCCGTATTCATATTGACATGACAAAGAGCGGTTTATGTGGATACACTTATTATCAAAATCAATGTCACTCCACATAAGACCGCCCACTTCTCCGATTCTCATTCCCGTTAAAAACATAATATAAAACATTTCCTTATACCAGTTATGTTCTACTGTTTTCAAAAATGTATTTTGTTCTTCTGGAGAAAGAAATCTCCTTTTAACCTGCCTGTTCTCCCACGGCACATTGATTTCAAAACAGGGATTGATAGGAATAAGCCTGTTATTTTTTGCTGATTCCATACATTCCCTCATTCTCCCCAACGCTTCACGCATAGTGGATGCCGCCTTTCCCTCCTTGTTCATCTGTGTGATTACGTTCTGGACATCTATATTGGTGATATCCACCAGACGCATATCCCCAAGACGCTTCCCAAATGAATTATAAAATTTACTCCTCATTGGAAATACACTTGTCTCTTTCACATAAGGTACTTTATAATTTTCAAACTACTCATCAAACCATTCACTAAGTGTTAATCGGTTAATTCTGGCCTCCAGCCGATTGGCTGCCAGCTCTTTTTCTTCCTCAAACCTTTTCCTTAATTCCCTCAGATTCCGTCCAAATATATCAATATTTTTTCCATTTATCTTTGCTCTAGCCTCATAACGCCCATCCTTCCGCTGGTATAACCCTTTCCCTAATTCCCTACCTTTATTATCTTTCCCCACAAATCAGCCTCTCCTTTTCTTATTAATCTGATTTCCACTAATATTCAAAAGCCATTTATCCAACTGTATCTTATTGGCATATAACCGGTTGCCTATCCTGACGGTAAAGTTATTATTGGTTTTTGTTAGTATCTCTCTGGCTTTTGTTTCTCCAATTCCAAGATACAAACAAAATTCTTTTATATTCAAAAGCGCCTTATCCATACTTTACCTCTCCATTTCATTTTATAACATTGCAATCTCTGCCCGCATCACAGCTTCTTCTTCCATTTGGCAGTACCTGTCATACTGCTCCCTTGTCACGATAGGAAATTCTTCTGGCTCGGAATCCCCCATCTGAAGCGGGGCCAGTGATGCGATCACCTGCCTGCACAGTTCCTGATTGGGGCAATTTTCAATAAATCCCCCGGCTGTATCCAGTATCAAGCGATCCATCATGTCAGTCAGCACTATCTTCTGTGCATCGTAGAGATGGCTGCCGATAAAATTTGCAATATTCTCCGGTGTCATATCAAAAACATATTCCTGCCTTTCAATCCCCTCCACTGGATAAAGGTATGCATATCCCACATGGAATCCCTCCATTACCTGTTCCACTGCTTCTTTTTCTTTCTCAGTCATGATTTTCCCTCCTTTTCCGCCTTGTATTTATCTAACCCTAAACTAATGATTAATGCCCTCTCTACCTGTTCCATATTTGCTCTGTCAAAGCTACCCACATATTCCAGAAGCCGTGTTTTATCAATTGTACGAATTTGTTCTAACAGAACAATTGACTTACGGTTTAAACCGGACGTGGTTACCTTAACGTGTGTGGGCAGTCCGACTTTGGTTTCTCTGCTTGTGATAGCTGCTACAATTGTTGTCGGACTATAATGATTGCCCGTATTGTTCTGTAATATAATTACCGGCCGTACTCCGCTCTGCTCGCTGCCTATTACCGGGCAAAGATTAGCATAATATATTTCGCCTCTTTTAATTTCTCTCATTTACTACCTCCATATTTATTGGAACACAACAATCAAACGGACTGTTTTGTTCCTGCTGTTAAGTAAAAGGCGGCCATCTAACCTGCAAACGACCGCCTGTGATATCAATCGTTTTGTCCCTGCCAGTATTTATCCTCGATCTCCCCTGACAGATAAGGCTTACGCCTCCGGGAACATTTCTTCCGGCCATGCATTTGGCCTCATAGGAATTCCACCTCCCCGTGGTTCGCACCGGGCTGCTCTGGTCCACACCAGAACAGAAGTACCATGATTGCTCCTGCCTGTCCTCGCCCTCGGCATGGATGCGCCATACCGTCTGAGTCATTTGTGATGCTGGCTGTTTCTGCCTGCACCTGCTCATGTGGCTTGCCGGATTTCGTCCGACAGCAGAAGGGATGTAAAAGAAATGCTGGGTATTCAGTTGTCAACGAATCATGAAGGGTAATCACAGCCTGTAATGAAAATGGGGGCTGGCTCCACTACTGTTTTAGCTTCCTGTCTTGATTTATAATAGTTTTAGGCAGGATTAAGTTTGATTGCACCTTGGAGGATCTGCACCCCGTTTGTCAACGTAAATGTTTTGCCCTTGAGCACAGCATATTGTCGCACCTTTTATGGATAGCACGAGTAGCAAAGTCCGTATCACCTCGGGCAAATCTCCTGCCAATTCTATTGCAAGGGAGATGCTCTGTATGAAAGACCTTTTGGAAATTTCCTGTGGGCTGGACGTCCACAAAGATAAAATTGTTGCCTGTATCCTGACTGGCCCTTTGGGTAAGCCGACAAACTCTGAAATCCGTGAGTTTACAACCCTAATCCCGGATATGGTTGCCTTACGGGACTGGATTATTTCTCAAAACTGCCATCATGTCGCTATGGAAAGCACAGGTATTTATTGGATGCCTATTTATGAAATATTGGAAGATGCCTTCTCTGGCGATATTACTTTGCTGGTTGTAAACGCACGCCATATGAAAAATGTCCCCGGCAAGAAAACAGACATGCGGGATTCCGAATGGATTTCCACCCTGTTACGTGCCGGGCTTCTGAATGGCAGCTTTATCCCCGAAAAAAGAATCCGTGAGTTCCGTGACTTAAACCGTTACCGCAAGAGTATCATCCGTGATATTACATCGCAGAAAAACAGAATTGAGAAATTTTTACAAAGCTCCGGCTTCCGTTTGTCGTCCTTTATTTCTGACATTTTTGGTGCCTCCGGCAGGAACATCATTCTGCACCTGATTGAGCATGGCCGGATTGACCGGACTGCTTTGGACTCCTGCTTAAAAACAAAGACAAGAAACCGTATAGATGAAATCCTCATGTCCGTAAATGGAACCCT
>CANRWA010000025.1 GCA_947643415.1 uncultured Clostridia bacterium
GCGTATTTTGCAGCCGGGAGAAACAATCATTTTTCGGGCTGTGATATAAGGACAGGAGACGGGATAGGATCCGCCCGCTTTGAAACAAATTTTTAAGCGATTGCCCTAGGCAGTCACTTTACAGCTTGCAAATGTCAGGCAGTAACCAGCATCCTCAGCCTGTCATACAGCTGATGCACCGGCAGTCCCATAACATTATAATAATCCCCCTGTATCCCCTGGATATATTTCGCGAAAATACCCTGTATCCCATATGCCCCTGCTTTGTCATATGGTTCTTCTGTTGCAATGTACTCCTCGATCTCCTGTTCATTCATGGGTGCCACCATAACCTTCGTCCCCTCAGAGAAAACCTCTGCCTTTTCTCCCTGTCGGTCCTTTACCAGAATCGTCACACCCGTATATACCATATGTTCTTTTCCCTGCAGCATACAGATGGTGGAGCGGGCTTCCTCTACACTGGCTGGTTTCCCAAGAATCTGGTTCCCGACCGCCACAACAGTATCTGCCCCAATGATAATGGCCTCTTCCTCACCAACAAGTTCCGCCGCGACAGCATGCGCTTTCTGCCAGGACAGCTCTTCTGTCACTGCTGCCGGATCCGTGCCCTTCACCTTCTCTTCCGCATCCGATACCATCACCGAGAAAGGGAAACCGATGAGTCCCATCAGTTCCCTCCGTCTCGGTGACTGGGATGCCAGTATAATCTGTTTCATTTTATTTAAAGTAATTGACGCCACTGAGGAATATCTTCTGGTCCTGGTCTCCATAGATATTCCGTGCAACGCCATCTCCACGCCTCTCTGAGTGCGCCATCTTGCCAAGAACACGTCCATCCGGGCTTGTGATTCCCTCGATCGCCATATAAGATGCATTGGGGTTGAAGTCTTCATCCATGGTAGGATTGCCATCCACATCTACATACTGTGTCGCTACCTGTCCATTTTCAAACAACTTTTTCAGCCACTCTTCATTTGCCACAAACCGGCCCTCTCCATGAGAAGTCGGGATCGCATATACGCCGCCCAGTTCCGCTTCCTGCAGCCAGGGTGACTTATTCGTTACTACTTTTGTATACACTGACTTCGAGATATGGCGTCCGATCCGGTTTGTCGTCAATGTCGGTGAATCTTCTGTCTGCGTCGTGATCTTGCCATAAGGTACCAGCCCAAGTTTCACCAGTGCCTGGAAACCATTACAGATTCCGAGGATCAGGCCATCTCTCTCATCCAGCAGGCGGTGGACTGCTGCCTGAATACGCTCACTCCGGAAAACGGAAGTAATAAACTTCGCCGAGCCATCTGGCTCATCTCCCGCACTGAATCCGCCAGAAAACATAAGAATCTGAGAGCCGTCAATGGCCTTCTCAAAAGCAGTCACACTATCTGTGATGTTCTGTTCTGTCATATTTTTAAATACGATGCTCTCTGTATCAGCACCTGCTGCCTCAAAGGATCTCGTAGTGTCATACTCGCAGTTCGTGCCAGGGAATATGGGGATAAATACCTTCGGCCTTGCTGCCTTATGCCTGCACACATAGATATCTTTGGTACGATAAACATCCGTATCAATCTTCTTCCCTTCCACACCGGAATGGGTTGGAAATACCCTTTCCAGAGTGCCTGTCCATGCCTTCAGTGCCTCTTCCATTGTGATCTCTTCCGTATCACAGACAAACTTCGGCTCTGCCAGCACCTTACCGATCCTGTCATACGCCACCCCGGCTGCCTCTAACTTTGCCAGATCCTCTTCTGCGATCTCCGCAATGATCTCACCATAGGCCGGTGAGAAGAAATATTCCTTCGGTTTATGCTTACAGAACTTAGCCCCCAGCTTATTGCCAAAAGCCATCTTCGCCACAGCATCTGCCACACCATTTCCGTCCAGGGCATAAGCCGACCGGATCACGCCTGCACGCATAAGTGAAGTGATCTTTCCATACTGTTCCATGATGGAAGGAAAATCCGGAAGATCATACTCATCTCTCTGGACCGTAAATTTCACAAGACGGCTGCCTGCTTCCTTTAGCTCATTTGTTACCACATCCGATAATTCAGCCACATCCACCGCAAAAGAACAAAGCGTCGGAGGTACATCAATATCATTAAAGGTACCTGACATACTGTCTTTTCCGCCAATGGAGGGAAGACCAAGCTTTATCTGTGCATCATAAGCACCAAGGAGAGCCGCCATGGGTTCTCCCCAGCGCTTCGGATCTTCTGTCATACGTTTGAAGTATTCCTGAAAGGTAAAACGAATCTTTGTATGGTCTCCGCCTGCTGCCACGATCTTCGCTACTGAGGTCAGGACTGCATATTCTGCTCCGTGATAGGGACTCCAGCTCATGAGATATGGGTCCATGCCATAGCTCATCATCGTCACCGTATCACATGTACCATCCAGAACCGGAAGTTTGGCTGTCATCGTCTGCACCGGCGTGAGCTGGTACTTTCCGCCATATGGCATCGTCACTGTACATGCACCAATAGAACTGTCAAACATCTCCACAAGCCCTTTTTTCGAGCAGGCATTCAGACTGCTGAGCTTCTTCAAAAAGGACTCCTTAAAGCTCTTTACTTGTTCTACTCTTGTAAGATAGTTGTCTTTTTTCTCCGGAATCGAGACGACTACATCTGTCTCCTGATGAGCTCCATTCGTATCCAGAAATGCACGGGAGATATTAACGATCTCTTTCCCTCTCCATTTTAACACCAGCCTTGGAGATTCTGTCACTGTGGCAACACACACAGCTTCCAGGTTTTCTTCCTCTGCAAAACCGAGCATCTTATCCACATCTTTCGGGTCTACAACAACCGCCATACGCTCCTGGGATTCAGAGATCGCCAGCTCTGTGCCATCCAGTCCCGCATATTTCTTCGGAACCTTATCAAGATCCACTGTAAGGCCGTCAGCAAGCTCCCCGATTGCAACGGATACACCACCGGCGCCAAAGTCATTACATTTCTTAATCAGACGGCTGACCTCTTCACGGCGGAAAAGCCTCTGTATCTTACGCTCCGTTGGCGCATTTCCTTTCTGCACCTCAGCACCGCAGGTATCAATGGACGCTGTCGTGTGTGCCTTAGAAGAACCGGTTGCGCCTCCGCAGCCATCACGTCCGGTACGTCCACCAAGAAGGATAATGATATCTCCCGGATCTGAATTTTCCCGGATGACATTTTTTCTCGGTGCTGCACCCATGACAGCCCCAATCTCCAGCCTCTTCGCCGCATAATTGGGATGATATACCTCATCCACCAGACCAGTGGCAAGTCCGATCTGATTGCCATAGGAACTATATCCCTGTGCCGCACCTGTCACAATCTTTCTCTGGGGAAGCTTGCCCTCCATCGTCTCTTTCAATGACTTCGTCGGATCCGCAGCGCCTGTCACACGCATTGCCTGATACACATATCCACGCCCGGACAGTGGATCGCGGATCGCACCGCCAAGACAGGTAGCTGCCCCACCAAATGGTTCAATCTCCGTTGGATGATTATGTGTCTCGTTCTTAAAGAACACCAGCCACTCTTCTGTCTCCGGACCATTTCCATGATCAATCTCCACTGGCACTACAATGGAGCAGGCATTGATCTCGTCCGATTCCTCCATATCCTCCAGTTTCCCCTCAGCACGCAGCTTTTTCATCCCAAGGAGCGCAATATCCATCAGGGAGACGAACTTATCATCCCTGCCCTGATACATTTCCTCATGGGCTTTTTTATAAGCTTCAAAGGTCTCCTTAACAGGTTTTGTGTAATCCCCCTCTTCAAAGGTAACATTTTTTAATTCAGTAAGAAATGTAGTATGGCGGCAGTGATCCGACCAGTATGTGTCCAGGACACGGATCTCTGTCATAGAAGGATCACGTTTTTCTTCCCCCTGAAAATAATTCTGAATATGGAGAAAATCCTTAAAGGTCATAGCAAGCCCAAGAGAATTATAGATCAACTTCAGTTCATCCTCCGGCATGTCCTTAAACCCATCTAAGGTTTTCACGTCATCCGGCTCATCAAATACCGTCACCAAAGTATCCGGCACTGTCTCATCTGTCTCGCGGGAATCCACCGGATTGATACAATACGCCCGGATACGGTCAAAATCTTCATCTGTAATACTGCCACTGAGAACATACGTAGTGGCAGACCGGATCACCGGCTCTTCCTTCTCATTTAACAGTTTCACACACTGTTCGGCGGAATCCGCCCGCTGGTCAAACTGCCCAGGGAGATATTCCACAGAGAAAACCCTGTCTCCGTCATTTTTCCTGAAATCCCCTTCATACACAGTATCAACAGGGGGTTCTGAAAATACCGTAACCAGTGCCGTGTCATAAGTGACATCGGACAACGCTTCCACATCATAACGGATAAGCACCCGCACATCTTCCAGGTCTCTGATATCCAGATACTCTTTCAGCTCCTGCTTTAATTCTTTTGCACGAACTGCGTATGGTTCCCTCTTTTCCACATAAATCCTCTTAACGTTTGCCATAGTCTCCTCCATTCATTTTTTTATTCAGATGCAGAGCCAGATGCAGCAGAACCAGATGCAGTATCATCCTCTTCTCCATCCGTCTCTGAGCCAGCGTCCGGATCATAAGTCAGGTAACCGAGGTTGACTCTTCCTTTCCAATAGCTCTGTGCCTTTGCTGTATAATTGCTCTTTATCTCATTTTTATATTTGGTATTAAATTGGGCCTGTTTCTCATCCTCTACAGCCTGTGTACACTGCTTTTCATATGCTTCCTGATTGTTGTTATTTACCATCTTCACAACATAATACGCATCGTCGTCTTCCAGTACTCCGGAAATATCACCATTGTTCATTTTCTTGATCTTCTTCAGGACATCTTCAGAAGCAAACTCTGTATCATTGCCAAGTAATCCCTCCGTATTATAAGAAATGCCTGTCTTATCATCTTCATTGTTGCTGTCTGAATCAGTAATAATACCCTTTGTAAAGTCCTTTGCTTTCACTGCCTTTTTCTGCAGCTCTTCTATATTTTTCTTCGCCGTCTTCAGTTCCTCTGCGCTTTTCTTAGTGCTGTTTCCCTGCTGGTCTGTCTCTGATTTCTCAAAGGTATAATACTGCAGGTCATACTGACGGTAATCCTCCTTGCTGACCGTTGCCTTTACCGCAGCTTCATCAATGCCAAGCCCATCGATGATCTGCTGTTTGTATTTGTCCGCCAGCGCCTGTTTCTCGATGACCGTGTGGACAGTCTTCTCATCCAGCCCAAACAGTTTCTTTTGTTTCTTAGATAAACCATCACGGAAAGTTTTTACGTCCTTTTCCACTTTGGTCTTTTCCTCATCCGTCAGGGACACACCATTTTTCACAGCATCCAGATACAGGATCTCACGCTGTTTCATGTTTTTCATAAGCTCTGATTTCGCTGCTGCCGCTCCATTATTGCCTTTACTGTCTACATTTTCAGCCTCCCAGAATGTGGAACCATAAAACTGCTGATAGAGCTGCGCCATGCTATTATACTGCATCTCTGTATTATAAATATCATACATTGCTTCTTTATAATATATTGTATGGGTACTTGTACTTCCATCTGCATCTTTTGCCTCAACCTTCAATATCGCCCGCGGACGCAGATTAATATAACATACCACTGCAACCAGTGCTGCCATAACCATCAGGCCTATGATTAAAAGCACCTTATTTTTCTGCAGAACATTAGATTCCGCATGAACGGGACGTTTATCATTCTTCAGCCCCTGATTCTTCATGATCTTCTTTGCATTATTCATTGTTTAGCCTCCAGTATATAGTTTCTTCAAATACTACTGCTCACTTGCCTTCGTGAGAATAAAGGAAAGCAGGCCAGTAATCTTAAAATACCTTAGTATTTTAGCACAAAAAAAAATTCCCCGCAATATAAACAGGGAACAATTCATGAACATTTCACCAATTCTCTTCTTTAACCACTGTCAGGTAACAAACAGAATCTGAATTACACATTATAAAATGCAGGAAAAGGGACTTGAACCCTCATGGTATTGCTACCACACGGACCTGAACCGTGCGCGTCTGCCAATTCCGCCATTCCTGCATGCAAGTGATATATTACCACGTAGCTGAATAAATGTCAATCACTTTTTTCTTGAAAAAAAGAATTTTTCCCTGTATACTTAAACCATAATATAAACTTTGTTATTTAAGTTAGAAGGATTCAGAAATGAAAGAAAATTTAGAGGATTTAGACATTTTATTGCGAAAGAAAGGCTTCTCTTCTGATCAGATCCATGAGATCAAGATAGGAATGGAAGCAGATCTGCCCGTCGCCAGCTATGCCGGCAAAGAATACATGGCAATCCAGATGTACCAGATCCGGCTCGGACTGCAGGAACATCTTCCTGTCCAATACTATGCCAAGCCACATTATGACTGGTTTCAGATGGAAGAGATCCGAAAGGGACTGGAACACGGCCTGGATGTCAGAATATATGCAAAACCAGATATTCCTTATGATAAAATGCGTGAACTGCGCAAAGGCCTGGAAAAGGAAATGAACCTGTCCCCTTTCCTGAACCTTAGGGTCGGCATCCTCCGGCAGCTTCGAAAATCCATTCTGTCCGGCATATCGATCATACCTTATATCAAAGAAGGTTATGATGAAGAACAGCTAAAAGCAATCCGCCATGCTGTCCAAAAAAGGATTCCCATTGAGCCATGGCTTAACCCATACTATAAAGGGGATTCCATCCGTGAGATCAGTACCGGCCTGTCCCGCGGCCTGGATGTCTCTCAATATGCGGATCCAGATTTTTCATGGCGCCAGATGAGGGAGATCCGTCTTGGTCTGGAAAAAAGGCTGGATACTTCACTGTATGCCGATCCGCTGTACTCCTACTCACAGATGGAAGAGATCCGTGCTGGTCTGGAAAAACGTTTGGATGTCAGCCGTTACAACAGCCTGATGTACACAGCCAAAGAGATGCGGCGGCGCAAGCTTTTATTGGAAAAAGGTGAGTCTACAGACATAGAACAATTCCGCCATGAATCTGTTTCCGGAGAATCTTTCTACATCTCAGTCAGCGAGGATAGTATGACTGCTTATATCCATGTCGTGGATTCCAGACAATCCCTGAAAAGAGAAACCATTCTGGCTGCACTGTTGGCTCAAGGGGTATGTTATGGCATTGATGAAATTGCCATTGATGACCTTCTTTCTGGGAAATATCAGGGAAAGGGCACTATCATTGCCCAGGGTACTCCTGCCACAGAAGGCGTTGATGGCTGGTATGAGTATTTTTTCCGTACCGAGCTGAACAGAAAGCCAAAAGAACTGCCCGACGGTTCTGTTGATTATCACTGTGTAGAATGGTTTGAACTGGTCAATGAGGATCAGAAGATTGCCTATTACCATGAACCAGGAGAGGGAATATCTGGCAAAACAGTGACTGGGCAGGTTATTCCCGCTAAATCCGGAAAAGAACAGCCCCGTCTCATCGGTATCGGTTTCAAACTTCTGATGGATCAGAAAACTTATATCTCTACAATTACAGGGCGCATTGAACTAAAAAATGAGAGAATGGATATTACAAGCCTTCTGCTTCTTGAGGATGTCACTGCCGCAGGCGGGGACATTGATTTTGATGGAAGTATACAGGTCAATGGGAACATCGGCATGGGAGCTGTACTTCATGCCACTGGTGACATCGTTGTAAATGGTTATGTGGAAGCAGCAGAACTTTCCTGTGGGGGTAACATACTTATCAGGCAGGGGGTAAGCGCTGGTGGTGCCGGCAGCCTCCGTGCCTCCCAGAACATCGTCGGACACTATTTTGAATCCGCGAATCTGTATGCTGAGGGGGAGATTCAGGCTGCCTATTGCCTGAACAGCAGCCTCTTTGCCCGTGGAATCATCTCCGCCCTGGATGGCAAGGGAATGATCGCTGGCGGAAATGCCTACTCTGAAACTGGATTCCAGATCCGCAATGCCGGAAATACTGCAGGGGTCCCTACCAGGCTGACCACAGGTATAACGAAAGACCTGGAAAAAGAAAATGCTCAGCTTATGCACAAGCTGAAAGAAGTTCAGGATGAACTTAATATACTGGGGCATGCCTATGATGATTATCACCGCAGATTTAAACCGGAGATCCGAAACACCATGAAACCTTATCTTGAATTGGAAGAGGCCATTGATACCAAGCAAAAGCAGCTCTCTATTTTAGAAAAAGAGACAGAACAAATGAATGCCCGTCTGGAAAAAACAGATTCTGCCTGTGTCGTGATCCGTCATGTCTTACATGATAATGTAGTTGTAGACATCAGCGGAACGATCTGGCGCGGCGATTCACTACGGCAGGTTACTTTTAGAAAAAGTACAGACGGTGCGATTAATCTTGAAACATAACCCATATAAATGGAGAAAGAGTGAAAAATATGCACAACAAAATCATACTTATGGATTCCCACGATGAAGACCATTCTATACTGGTAAAGATTTTAAATGAAAATTATGTAGTCACAGAAGTAACTGATAACAGCCAGATACTGGATCTCATTGGACGCGATGCTGATATCGCTGCCATTCTGGCTGACTATGCCATAATGAGGTCAGATGATTTCTCCCTGGCAAAGATGATACGTCAGAACAACCAGTATGACCGGATCCCTGTCATTACTGTCAGCCGGGATACCTCCGATGATCTGGGAAATAACCTCAGCCGATATGAAATCGCCGAATGTATCTGTGCCCCCTTTGACTCCGGCCTGATAAAGATCCGGATAAAAAATGTCATTAAATTGTATCAATATCAGAACACGATGAAGAAACAGCACAGGCTCTTAAAACTGCAGTCAGACCGCCTGATGAAAAATAATGAGACAATCATTGATGCACTGGGAGATATCGTAGAATACCGTAATGTTGAGAGTGGTGAACATATCCGCCGTGTCAAGGAATATACAAAGATCCTTGCCACAGAGGCAATGAAGAGTTTTCCTGAATTCGGACTCACTCCTGAGAGAGTCTCGGTCATCGTTACAGCAAGCCCGCTTCATGATATTGGCAAGATTGCCCTGCCCGATAAGATCCTGATGAAACCAGGACGTCTTACGGACCAGGAATTTGAATACATAAAATCACACACCATCAGTGGCTGTGAGATCCTGGATAATATGAAAGGTGTATGGAGTGAAGAATATGCCAAAGTATGTAAAGAGATCTGCCACTCCCATCATGAACGTTATGACGGGAGCGGTTACCCGGACGGACTGCGCGGTTCAGAGATCCCTCTTTCTGCCCAGATCGTCTCCATCGCCGATGTATATGACGCCTTGACAAACGAACGGGTATATAAAGATGCCATTCCAAAAGATCATGCTTTCCGTATGATCATCAATGGCGAATGTGGTATATTTTCGCCAAAACTGATGGAATGCCTGAGAAATGTCCGGACAGAATTTGAAAATGTATGATAGAGGGCTTTCCACATAACAATTTATATGATATAATAGAAATATTAAGATATAGAGGTGATATTCGTGATTATGAATCCTGCTATGCTCCTTTTTGGCCTTATAGATTCAGGCGTGGCATTTTTCCTTGTATACTATATGATCAAAGCTAGGTTTGGCGGTAATAAAAAAGCCATTGCCCGCATCCTCGCAGCAATTCTTGGAATTCTTGTCTTTACAATATATTTTGCTGTCATCGTATGGTTTAACACAGCCACCCGCTCTGTCTCACAGGAAGTAAAGCTTGTTGTTTACCTGGCGCCATTCGTGTTATCCGCCCTGATGATCGCATTGGTTCTTCTGTCCCAGCCGCCGAAAGAAAAGAAAAATGGGGAGACAGAGGAGGAAACAGAGGAAAATCTGGAAGAGAAGGCCGAAGAGGCGGTATAAAAAAGGGCTGTCTGAAAACCGCAGCCCTCCAAGAATCGCAAAGCGAATAAATTCGCTATGGCGATTCTTGCTCCGCACATGGCGAACTTTCCTATAAGACAAAAAAGGGCAGTGCACGTTCTCACATACACTGCTCTTTCCTTTTGATCAAAGATAGCCCCGAAGCGCCCTTTTCTTAATCCTTCCTATATTACATGCCAGAATAATCGCAACCACCTTGTTCTTCTTATTCAGATAAAAGCGGATACGGTACTTTCCATATGTAACATCTCCATAGGTCTTCACTTTGTTTTTCTTCAGGCCCTTCATCTTCGTAAAGGGATCCTTTGATGTACATTTCTTCCAGCTTATCTCTCCATAAGCATTCTGGACTTTCGTTTTGGAAGCATCAATCTTTATCTTTCGGTAGGTAGATTTCTTCTTTCCTCCACCCTTCCACTGACCGGCCCATGCATACCCTTTGCTATAGCCTTTGCGCTTGCAATAGCTGACGAAATTCTCACCGTTGAACTTTCCAAAATCTTTCTTTCCCATCTTGTCAACGATCGTGACATTACACTGACGTATGACTCCATCCACACTTGCCTGAATTACAGTCTTACCCTTCTTAACTCCCTTTACTACTCCTGTCTCACTGACAGTGGCTACCAGGGGATTCTGGCTCGTCCATGTCACCGGGCTCTGTGTACCACTAATGCTCAGTGTCACTTTCTTTCCAGCCATAAAGATGCCCTTTGTTCTATTAATCTTGATATTTGCTGGGTCTACTGGTGTAGGCGACGGATCGGGTGTCACTGCTGATCCAGATGTTGTCATACCGGGAAGTTCTGGCTGTGTCTCCGCTTTAACCTGCCTGCCAGAAACCACCGGACAGATGCCAAAGGCCAGCGCTGCGCACAGTACCAGACTGAGAACCTTTTTACTTCCAGTTCTGTACATATTCATCTCGCTCCTTCCTATTGTTAAAATCCACTATCATGATTCTATACCATACGAACAATTTTGTCCAGCGAAACTTTCTTTCCCTATATTACTATCCACAGCTCCTAAGCAAGTTCCACTGCCCCTGTATACAACTGGTAATATCTCCCTTTCTTCTCCAGTAGTTCTTTATGCGTTCCCCGCTCAATGATCTCCCCCTGTTCCAGGACCATAATGCAGTCAGCATTGCGCACAGTAGACAAACGGTGGGCAATCACAAATGTAGTACGGTCTTTCATCAGCCGCTCCATACCATGGTCTATATGCATCTCTGTACGGGTATCCACAGAACTCGTGGCCTCATCCAGCACGAGGATCGGTGCCACAGAGATGGCAGCCCTGGCAATATTTAACAACTGTCTCTGCCCCTGGCTCAGATTCGTCCCATCTCCCTCCAATATTGTGTCATACCCATTCTCCAATCTCATGATAAACGAATGGGCACTGGCTGTCCTGGCTGCCTGTTCGACTTCCTCATCCGTGGCATCCGGCCTTCCATACCGGATATTTTCCCTGACCGTCCCACTGAACAGGTGGGTATCCTGTAATACCATTGCTATGTTGCTGCGCAGGCTCTCTCTCTTATATTGTTTCAGGTCAACACCGTCAATTTTGATGGTTCCCTCTTCGATATCATAAAAACGGTTCAAAAGATTTGTAATTGTGGTCTTTCCCGCTCCCGTAGAGCCGACAAATGCCACCTTCTGCCCAGCATGGGCATATAAATTGATGTCTTTCAGAATGACCTTATCCGGATTGTAACCAAAGGTCACATGCTCCATAACAACTTCACCTTTCACATCCTTCATCTCTACGGCGTCTGACGGATCTTCCGCTTCTGGTTCCATATCCATAACAGTAAATACCCTCTCAGCGCCAGCAAGGGCAGAGAAAATCGTATTGACCTGCATGGAGAGCTCATTAATGGGACGGCTGAACTGTCTGGAATAGTTCACAAAGATTGTCAGTCCGCCCACTGTCAGTGCCCCATCCAGAACAAAAAGTGCACCAATGGCTGCTGTCAGGCCATAGCAGACCTGACCAATATTTCCCATAACGGGCCCCATGATACCGCCAAAGAACTGAGCTTTAATCTGTTTCTCCCTCAGATCATCATTCAGATCCGTAAATTCATCCACGACTTTGTCTTCATGACAGAACACCTTCACCACTTTCTGTCCTGTCACAGTTTCCTCAATATATCCATTCAGTGCACCAAGTGCATTCTGCTGTTCCCTATAATAAACAGAACTCCTTTTTGCAATACTGCCGCCTGCTTTCACCATAACCGGCACCAGAACAATCGTGATCAGTGTGAGCCATACATTCTGGACCAGCATAATAGCAAGCGTGCCTACAATACTGATGATTCCGGATACAAGCTGCGTTACCGTATTATTCAGAAGTTCCCCAATAACATCAACATCATTGGTGAAACGGCTCATAATATCCCCCACACTATTTGTATCAAAATAACGCACAGGCATATCCTGCAGATGGTCAAACAGATCCTTCCTGATGCGGATCAATGCCCTTTGGGATACACCAATCATGATTCTCTGCTGCAGATAGTTAGAAATGATCCCTGCGCCATATACTGCCAGCATCACAAGGATACTATACATTAAATGCGATGTAGCAGATAGGATCAATGTAAACTTCTCTCCCCCCGCCTGTGTTTCTGCGATCGCACCGGCTGATCTGGTCAGATCATCAATGATCGGCTTGAGCAGGTAGGATCCTGCCAGCATCGTAGCACTGCTGATAACCACACACAGCATTGCCGCCGTAACCCGCCACATATCCGGTCTCATATATGACAACAATCTTCCTACGGCAGCTCCTGCATTTTTTGGCTTCCCGCTTCTCATAGCTCCTGGTCCATGTCCCGGACCCGGACCGCCTGGTCTCCTACTCATCCTGCCACCTCCTCTTTGTCTTTCTGAGAATAATATATTTCCTGATAAGGCTCACAATTCCTCATTAACTCTTCATGTGTGCCCTGACCGACGATATGTCCTTCTTCCATGACCAGAATCCTGTCTGCAGACTCTACCGATGTAATACGCTGTGCGATGATCAATTTCGTCGTATCCTTCAGGGAAGTCTGGAAACTCTGCCGGATCTTTGCCTCAGTTGCAGTATCTACTGCGCTTGTGCTGTCATCCAGAATCAATATCTTCGGTTTTTTCAGCAGCGCCCTGGCAATACACAGCCGCTGTTTCTGTCCGCCAGAGACATTGACTCCTCCCTGGCCAAGTTCTGTATCATAGCCATCCGTAAAATCCTTTACAAACAGATCTGCCTGTGCAGCATCCGCCATGGCATATACTTCTTCGTCCGTGGCATTTTCATCACCCCATCGCAGATTATCCATTATCGTACCAGAAAACAGTGTGTTCTTCTGGAGAACCATCGCCACGCCATTCCGAAGATTTTCCAGCGAATAATCTTTTACATTCACACCATCCACCAGTACCTCCCCCTCATCACAGTCATACAGACGCGGAATCAACTGCACCAGAGAACTTTTACCTGACCCTGTTGAGCCTATGATACCGATAACCTCACCTGGGTTTGCCACAAAATTGATGTCCTGCAGAACATTATTTTTATGTTTTTTGTAATAACGGAATCCGACATTCCTGAATTCAATCCTTCCGCTGGTTACCTCTCTTTCTTTATCCATCGCCTCATCATCATTGAGATCGATCTCTGTATCCAGCACGGCAGTGATCCTTCGGGAAGAAGCGATAGCACGGGATCCCTGAATAAAGATCATGGAAACCATCATAAGGGACATGAGGATCTGGACTACATATGTAGTAAACGCTGTCAGATCACCTACAGGCATATCTCCTACGAGGATTTGATTCCCGCCAAACCATACTACAGCAATAGTCGTGACATTCATCGCCAATGTCATTACTGGAATTGTCGCAATTACAATCTTCATGGCATGGAGTGTTTTATCTTTTAACTCATTGTTCGCACTGTCAAAAGTCTCCTTCTCGAAATCATCCCGGACAAATGATTTCACAACACGCTGGTTTGTTATATTTTCCTGAATTCTTGAATTCAGGGCATCAATCTTCTTCTGCATTACATCAAAACGTGGAAATGCGGTTTTCATGATTAGTACCAGCACCAGGATGAGAAGTGGAATCACAACGCAGAATACCAATGCCAGTTTCGCATTGAGCAAAAATGCCATGATCATCCCGCCAATGAGCATGCCTGGTGCACGCAGCATCATGCGCAGCGCCATTGCCACCACATTCTGTATGTTGGTAATATCATTAGTGAGGCGGGTCACCAGTGAACCAGTAGAAAACTTTTCAATATTGGCAAAGGAAAATTTCTGTACCTTCGCAAATACATCATGACGCAGGTCAGCGGCAAAATTTACCGAAGCCTTAATGGCAAAATAAGCGCCCAGCACCCCTCCAGCCATCATGATAAACGCAGCGGAAATCATCGCCACGCCGACCAGTATGATAAATCCTGTCCCTCTCGCCTCAACGCCTTCTTCTGCCCCACATCCAATATTGATGATGACCGACATTAACTTGGGCAGGATAACTTCGCCCAGAACTTCCACGATCATAAAGACCGGGCCAAGAATAAACGCTGATAAATATGGCTTTATATATTTTTTGTATTGTCCCATCTCTTGCCTCCTTTACTTTGTCTCTCCGCCATCCCATGCATATTTTCATAAATACGTTCAAGAAAGCGGCTGAAATGCATTCTTTCCTCCCTGGTAAACCCCTGATACATCTGCTGGTCCAGCATATCAAAAAAATCTCTGCTTTCCTCCACCACCCTCTGTCCTTTCTCTGTCAGTTCCACAAAATTGACACGGTTGTCTTCCTGTCCCATACGTTTTTCAATAAGTCCTGACTTTTCCAGTGATTTCAATGATACAGCAATGGTTGCCGGAGAAACCTCAAGCATCCGCGCCAGCTCCACCTGCGACCGCAGCTCATTGCACGCCAGTGTCATCAAAAGCCGGTGCTGTGCCCGGTGTATCCCTGTTCCCTCCAAATTATTTTCCAGCATTCTCTTATGCATCTGATTGGTCAGGATCATGCGTCGGGTCACTTCCCGTGGTTCATATTCATCTGCAGATTCTCTTCGCTTCACATTATTACACCTTCCTCTTCAGATAATTAGCTTCTAAATGATTAGCAAGTTAATTATATTCCACTGGCATAAAATGTCAAGTATAAATTCACCCTTTTCACAAAATATTCATATATTATAAATAATCTATTTTCTCCGAGGTAATTATGGAATATGGAAATTTAAATATCAACGTTGTATCAGAAAATACAAGCCGCCCTGTAGAGGGCGCCACGATACGTATCACAGGCGAAAATGCACAGGGCCGGACAATCGAAGAAGCCCGGACCAATGCGCAGGGCCAGTTAAATGATATTGAACTGGAAGCACCGCCTCTTGAATACTCTATGAACCCCAGCGCAGATAAACCTTATTCTGAATACACCATTTACATCAGTGCACCCGGCTTTGAGACAACAGAAGTGAGTGGTGCTGAAATTTTCTCTGGTGAAACAGCGATCCAAGATATCAGCCTCATCCCTGCAGATACGGCAGAACCTGACAGCGCCGAACTATTTGTGATCCCAGATCACACGTTATGGGGTGACTATCCACCAAAGATCCCGGAAAGTGAGATTAAGACAGTAGAAGAAACGGGAGAAATCGTCCTGTCCAGAGTGGTAATCCCGGAATTTGTCGTTGTTCATGATGGGCCGCCCTCCGATGCAAACGCCAAAAATTATTATGTCAGGTACCGGGATTATATTAAAAATGTGGCAAGCAGTGAGATCTATTCCACCTGGCCGGAGGCAACGATCCAGGCAAATGTATTGGCAATCCAGTCCTTTACCCTGAACCGGGTGTATACGGAGTGGTACCGAAACAAAGGCTATGAATTCACCATTACCACCTCTACAGCCTACGACCACAAATGGATTCCAAACCGCAATGTCTTTGAGAGCATCTCTGCTGTGGTAGACGAGATATTCAGCAACTTCCTCTCACGTCCAGATGTGCAGCAGCCTATCCTCACTCAGTACTGTGACGGCAAAAATGTTTCCTGCCCGAACTGGATGAGCCAGTGGGGTTCAAAATCACTGGGTGACCAGGGATATACCGCCATCGAAATACTGCGGAATTACTATGGTGATTCTATTTATATCAATGAAACAGAGGAAATATCCGGTGTTCCCTCCTCCTATCCGGGAACTCCACTGCGGCAGGGTTCGACAGGCGACAAGGTGAGACAGATGCAGCGGCAGCTCAATGTCATTGCCGGGGCCTATCCTCTGATACCGAAGATCGCAGAAGATGGAATCTTCGGTCCAAGGACGGAGGAAGCTGTTAAGACATTCCAACGTATTTTCAATCTAACTCAGGATGGCATCGTAGGTTTCAGAACCTGGTATAAGATATCACAGATCTATGTGGGGGTCAGCCGGATCGCTGAGCTGGTATAAAACTTCTGACTGCGATCATATGATTGGTCAAAAAAGAACACCGGGAAAAAGATTACTGACATCTTTCCCGGTGTTGCCCTGACAGAGAATCATCCTGTATATTCAAAGTGCTGGTAATCTTTTAGTGAGTACCATTCCCCGCCCCATTTGAATCCATATTTCTTAAATATCTTATAAACCTTATCACCCTTCTGGATCATATATTTTTTATACTTTCCCTTACATTTATTAACATTGCGGTTTTTATACACATTACCATTGGGAGGATCCACCTTGCCATTTCGGATACATGGATTGATACGTGGGTTGAGGTCAATAGCCAGTCCCATGCTGTGCATGGACAATTTCGTACTTCCCTCCACTGTGCGGTAATTGAATGCAGATGTATTATTCGCCTCCATAGATCTTGTATCATCGGCATCATAGGCATCAATCGGTCTGATCCGCTGTATCGGATACCGGATCTGATAGAGTTCATAGAAGATCTTCGCTATCTTTAATGCGATCTTTTTATTTACGATAAGAGTACCTGATCTGGTATTCCCCTTGAAATCATAATATTTTACCTTTACTTCCCGAAGTTCAGAAAAGGAGATCTTCGCCCCTGTTTTAGGATATGATTTTCCTTTCATCTGCGATTTCAATTCGGATGACACTTTATTATATACAAATCCCTTTTTATATTTCTTAGCCTGTACCACTGCCGGCTTTCCTGGAAGACATGCTCCGGAAAAGATCAAGAGCGCCGCTAAAGCAACCATCATCCTCCGCCTCATTGCACATACTCCTTTATCCCGGACCAGTTCTGGTCTCTCTCATTGATCTTCAATGGGGAACCATCTGTCATCTTATATCCATCCGAAGAACCATTGCCCGAATATTCACCACAGATTCCCGGCCACTGGATCCCAATATCCGGATCATTCCACGCCAGGCCGCCCTCGTCCCCGGGATGATAGAAATCGGTGCATTTATAACAGAATTCTGCCCAATCACTCAGCACCAGATAGCCGTGGGCAAATCCTCCGGGAACCAAAAACTGCTTTCTGTTCTCCTCAGATAATTCAAGCCCAAACCATTTCCCATATGTTTTCGAATCTTTTCGGATATCCACTGCTACATCATATACTCTTCCCCTTATAACGCGGACGAGTTTCCCCTGGGGATATTCCTTTTGGAAATGAAGCCCCCTCAGAACCCCTCTGGAAGAGCTGGACTGATTATCCTGAACAAACTGATAATCAAATCCGGCCTCTTCCATATCATTTTGATTATATGTCTCCATAAAATAGCCACGGCTGTCTCCATGCAGGGCAGGTTCGATTACACACAAGCCCTCAATGCCTCCAACATTTTTATCAACCTTTATCTGTCCCATACTTTCCTCCGTCTTATTCTATATCTCTACCACCTGCAGATATCTCCGCAGGGCATCCTGCCAGACAGGCAGGGGGGTAAATCCATTTTTTTCCAGTTTACTTCTGTCCAGCCTAGAATTAAAGGGGCGTTTTGCCTTAGAGATCCCATATTCTTCCGTTGTGACAGGCCTGACCAGAAGATGGTCTTCATCATAATCCGTGTATCCTAATGCCGCTGCCTGCCGGAATATCTCCACAGCAAAATCATACCAGCTAATATAGCCGCCTTCATTCGTCGCATGGTAATATCCATATTTCTCTGTCTCAACCATATCCACCAGAAGCCTTGCCAGATCATACGTATAAGTAGGCGTCCCGATCTGATCATTTACCACAGTTAATTGATCATGGTTTTTTCCCACCTTAAGCATTGTTTTGATAAAATTATTTCCATTTACGCCAAATACCCAGGCGATTCGGACGATAAAATACCTGGAAAGATGCTCTGCCACAGCTATCTCTCCTTCCAGCTTTGTCCTGCCATACACATTTAATGGCGCATAATCTTTGCAGTCCGGATCCCATGGTGTATCTCCCTGGCCGTCAAAGACATAATCGGTAGAGAGATATAACAACTTGCAGTCTGCCTCTTTACATGCATGGGCAAGATACTCTGTTCCCCTGCTGTTTATCTCTTCCACTTTTTCCTGTTTGTCCTCATCCTCCGCAAGATCCACTGCAGTCCATGCTGCGCAATGTATCACGGCATCTGGCTGAACCCTTTTCACTGTTTGTTCTACAGCTATAGAGTCGGTAATATCCATGGAAAAATAAGGCATTTGGGTCACCGCTGTCCCATCTGGCAGACCACTGTAGTCTTCTGCCAGATCAGAACCAATTCCCTCATGTCCACGTTTCTCCAGTTCATTCATCACATCATGCCCCAGTTGTCCGCCTACCCCTGTCACAAGTACTTTCATTTAGGGTGTCTCCTTTCCTGTGATCATCGGTTTCCATACATCTGCTCATAATAATTCTGATACTCGCCGGAAATGATCGTTTCCCACCATTCCTTATTATTAAGATACCACTGGATCGTTTTCTGTATACCATCCTCAAATTTCGTCTCAGGAAGCCATCCCAGCTCATTATGGATCTTCGTGGGATCAATGGCATATCTCATATCATGCCCCTTGCGGTCCGTGACATAAGTGATGAGACTCTCTGGTTTATCCAGTGCTTTACATATGATCTTCACAATATCAATATTTTTCATCTCATTGTGTCCGCCTACATTATAAACCTCACCCACACGTCCTTTATGGATGATCCGATCGATCGCCTTACAGTGATCCTCTACATAAAGCCAGTCACGGACATTTTCACCCTTTCCATAGACAGGAAGCGGTTTGTCATTCAACGCATTGGCGATCATAAGCGGAATCAGCTTCTCCGGGAAGTGATAGGGACCATAGTTATTAGAACAGCGGCTGATGGTCACAGGCAGGCCATATGTCCTGTAATAGGCAAGCACAAGAAGATCCGCCGCTGCCTTACTGGAGGAATATGGACTGGATGTATGAATCGGGGTTTCCTCTGTAAAGAACAGATCTGGACGGTCTAAAGGCAGATCCCCATAGACTTCATCTGTGGAGACCTGGTGATAACGCTCGATGCCATATTTGCGGCAGGCATCCATTAAAACAGAAGTTCCTATGATATTCGTATCCAGAAATACCTGTGGATCTTCAATGGAACGGTCCACATGGCTCTCTGCCGCAAAGTTCACTACCATATCTGGTTTTTCTTCTTCAAAAAGCCGATATACTGCCTCTCTGTCTGTAATACTCTCCTTCACAAAACGAAAATTAGGATTATCCATCACTGGTTTCAAAGTGGAAAGGTTGCCCGCATAAGTCAGGCAATCCAGACAGATGATCCGGTAATCCGGATATTGATCCAGCATATGAAACACAAAGTTACTTCCAATAAATCCGGCACCGCCGGTGACAATAATAGTTTTACCCATAATTTCCCTCATTTCTGCGCTGCCTTTTGCGCATAATGCAACGTTTGTGTCGCAGCGCAGACACAAACTTGCCGGGTGAAAAATTTATTTTTCACCCTTTCCTCCATTCTGCTAATATAACGCATCCATATATTTGCCGCTCAGCACATCCATCAGATACTGTCCATATTGATTTTTCTTCACCTCTTCATAGATCGCAAGGACATCTTCCCTTGTAATCCATCCGTTCAGATATGCGATCTCCTCCAGACATGCGATCTTCCGGTGCTGATGTGTCTCAATGGTCTTGACAAAATTTGTCGCATCCACAAGGCTCTCATGAGTTCCTGTATCGAGCCAGGTGAATCCCTGCCCCAGAAGTTCTACATTCAGCCTCCCATCCTCCAGATAGATTCTGTTCAGATCCGTGATCTCCAGTTCACCACGGGAAGACGGTTTTAGATCCTCTGCATATTTAACTACCTTGTTGTCATAAAAATAAAGTCCGGTGACACAATAATTGCTCTTCGGCCTTTCTGGCTTTTCCTCAATAGAAATTGCCCTGCCATCATGGTCAAATTCCACGATTCCAAATCGCTCCGGATCCTCCACATAGTACCCGAACACCGTAGCCCCTTTCCCATTTTCAGCATTTTCTACCGCTGCTTTCAGCCTTTTCTTCAGGCCATGTCCGGCAAAAATATTGTCTCCCAGCACCATTGCCACAGAATCCTCCCCAATGAAATCCCTGCCAATGACAAATGCCTGGGCGAGGCCATCCGGACTTGGCTGAACAGCATATGACAGATTCAGCCCAAACTGTTCCCCATCCCCAAGAAGGTCCCTGAAACGCGGTGTATCCATTGGAGTCGATATAATGAGGATATCACGGATCCCTGCATTCATCAATACCGACATTGGATAATAGATCATTGGCTTGTCATAGATCGGCAAAAGCTGTTTACTGGTCACTTTTGTCAGTGGATACAACCGTGTTCCTGATCCACCGGCTAATATAATACCTTTCATACACTTATTCCTCTCTTTCTCATGCCTTAGGATGTTATTGTTGTCCTTATTGAAACTATTATAAAAGGTGACGCAACGTCACCTTCAAGTACTTTTTTTCTTTTTTTGTATTTTTCTTATGCAGTTAGTCTGGCGGCGCCAATATTTCATTTCAAAGACGCAAAAATCCCCGCATCCTTTGTGATGGCCAATCCCCCATAAGACATCTTCTTTGCCAGAAAGGACCGGAATTTCGTGTATCGGTCAAGTATATACCGGTTCTGGTTGCCATGGCAGGAAAGAATATATTCGATCAGCGGCTCCGGCGAATCAATCCTCAGTGAATCTTCATATGGATGCCATACGACATCATGAAAACATTTTTCCAGTATTTCTTTTCCATTTTCCCTGCCAAACCGTTCATAGAGACAATCTGCTGACAAAACGATCCGGTCATCAAACTCCTGAACCAGTTCACTGATCTCTCTCATATGATCGGGTCCATATGTGCTGCATACAAACTGTCCGCCTTTTTTCAAAACCCGTTTTACTTCCATCAGCACACCCTGAATATCCTCACAGTAAAATAACATATGATTTGCGATCACAAGGTCAAAAGTATCCGGATCATGTGGCAACCTGTGACAGTCTGCCACTTCAAAGGAAAAATGTGTCCCCTTCAGCCTCTCATCACGGCGGATCTCCCGGATCATCCCCTCAGAGATATCTGATAACACAACCGACAGCTTTGGGGGAATCCGATTTCGGTTCTCCGTCCAGAGCTGCGCATTTCCACACCCTATCTCAAGAATCTTCATACCATTTTGGATATGGCACTGCCCATAGAGCCATGGAAACCATCCCTGCGGATTCGTAGAATACTGGTTGTGAAGCTGTATCCGTGCCGTAATATTACTGGAATTCTGATACTGGCTCTTCAAACTGTTTTCCATATTGGTGAGATGGATCAGATCCAGCATATGAACCCAGTTCACATTAGCATTCTGCTGTATCTCTTCTATCGTATCCGCAATCGCCTTCTCCACCATCTGCAATTGCTCGATCTTATCCTGGATCAGCTTCCTCTGTAGCCCCAGGGAATTCTTGAGAAACCGATAATCCGGATCTTCGATGAGCAGTTCACGGATATCTTCCAGTGAGAAACCCAGATATTTCAAGAGCATAATCTGCTGAAGGCGAACAAAATCATGGTCGGAATAAAACCTCGCACCAGATGCATTTACATAAGAAGGTTTCAATAAATTCTGTTTGTCATAGTATCTCACGGTACGCACAGAAATATGTGCCATTCTGGCGAATTCGCCAGAGGAATAATAATCAGGGTGTTTCATATTAGTTCTTCCACCTTACAGGAATTTTCTTCTGATGAGGAGTATATCATAATGAAAATATAAAGTCCATTCAATATTGGCTCAGCTCGAATTTATGAAAATATTGGCTTTATGGATAATGGAATATAAGAATTTATTTACCTGAAAAAAACTAATTATCATACCTTATAATAGTTCCTGCATAAGAAAGCCCCACACCAAAACCGGCAAACAGCACCTTTTTCCCAGATAGGTCAATTCCGGCATCCAGCATGCCTTTTCGCAGTGCTAATGGGATACTAGAAGATACAGTATTGCCACACTCTTCTAAATATATGATCATCTTTTCGTCTTCGATCTTCATAATCCGCTGAATATTTTTCAGAATATACTGATTGCACTGATGAAATACGTAATAATCAATATCTTCTTTCTGCATATGGTTCTTCTCTAATAGTTCTTTCACTATTTTGGGGACAACTTTCAATGCAAACCGCATAACCGCTGGACCGTCCATATAAAATCCCTGTGCCTGCGTCCTGCCAGAATAAGGATCACCGATCCGTTTTATCGAATCTTCAATAATAATCGCATCAAATCCAGCACCCTCTGTGCCAAACACAAAGGAGCCAAAATGATCTGCTGCCTCCTCTGTCAGCAATGTTGCTGTCGCCGCATCGCCAAAGATACTCCTGTTATTGTAATCTTCTTTTCTTATATACTTTGAATACATATCACTTGTAATAAGCAATACCTTTCTGCCCATACCTGACTTAAGCCAGGCACTGGCCACAGACAACCCATACACATAACCCGAACACCCCACGTTCACATCCATCGCTGCAACATTGCTGGGCAGACCCAGCCTGCCTTGTAAAACACAGGACATAGAGGGCATAATGTAATCAGGGCTCTGCGTGACAAACAATATAAGATCCACATTATCGATGTCTGGTACACACAAAGACTGGACTGCCTCATATGCCATATCTACACATGTCTCTGTCGTCGCTATATGACGGGAAGAGATCCCAAATTTTTCACTTGCATAATCCGGTGAAAAATCCGGGCATTCCCTATGCAGATCCTCATTGCTTAATGTATGAAAAGGCAGAAAAACTGCCGTCTGAAACCATGTGTCCAACAATCATCCTCCTAACATATCGGCTATATATATTTTTAGTTTCCCAATACTGTTCAGTGGATTCGTCTCATCATTATTCTTAAAACACTCGTCATCCATTAAAACAATTTCTTTCCCCATTATGTCTTCCAGCTCTGTCTCAATAAACTCAATTAACACTACCCGGTCCATGGAATCGATCGAACAGCCTGTTCCCATTAGCTGTAATTCATCACAGTATTTGACCTGATCTTTTTCTTTTAATTGAGTATTCAGATCCGAGACTGCCCTCCTTAAAATATCCTCTGCCATTTCCAAACCATTCATTTTTCAGTCCTCCTTTTCATCATGGGGCACATAACCGATAATCTTTGCAGGATTTCCTGATACCATTGCATAATCCGGTATATTTCTTCCCACAACAGATCCCGCACCGATTACAGCACCTTTTCCGATCCTTGTCACTTTCGGCAATATAATCGCACGTTCTCCTATCCATGCGCCCTCCTCCACAACAACTTTATAGAAACGAAGCAATTGCGGTTTTTTTAAATAAAGATTATGTTCTGTAGGATGAGAATGGGATAAAATCAAAGCATGGGAGGAAATCTTGACATTATCTTTTAATTCCACTCCCCCTGAATAATCAATGTTTACATCTGATGCTAAGAGCACGTTATTGCCAATCTTTATGTCGCAGCCCTTGTTCCTCTCCGTCATATGCCGACGCTGTAACCGGACATACGAACCAACCTCACAGCCTTTTCCCATTTCAAAAAACAAACCGTAAACATACCCCCTCAAGAAAGGTAATTTTTTTAAATTCAGCAGATAACATCCCATAAACCACTGCATAATTACCCGGTATACAATTCGGTGCTGACTTGTCCTGAGTCTTTCCCGAATCAGACTGCTTATTTTTATTTGGTTATTCATTTTATCAACTCCTTCAACGATATGACTCTTTCATCTCTGCCCTCCGCATATAAATCTCGCATAACAGAATGAAATGCATGGATAGGCGTCACAAGGATCAAGTCGACAGGTTCCATTTCACTTAGCGTGCTAAAAGAAAAGACCGGAAGACCGTTATGAGTACCCTCTTTTGCGAATTTGTCGATATAACATTCTATATGGACATTACTATGTTCCAGATCATCTTGAACCTCATCGCCCAGTGTGCCTTTGCCATAAATAGCGATGGTTTTTACGCCCATGCCTTCTAATGTTTCGCCCAGTCCCAGCCCCTCCCGGTTCTTTTTGTGCATAATCTTCGCGTAAAGATCCACATACTCATTGGCCCTGTAAATCCTTGAACTGCAGCCATCGATACGGGTGTTGATCTTCCTCAGCCTCTTTGTAATATAATTGAAAGACAGACCAGCCGCCACCAACAGTACCACTTTATCTTTCTTCGTCATGTAGATTTTGCCCTCCTTCCACAACGGATAACAAAATGTCTTTCCGCTTTCCTATATCTTATCGAATGATTTTTTCTAATGACACAATCTTTTTTTCTGGTATTCCTTTTTCCAATAACTCCTTCTTTATATCATCAAAATAGAATACCGGTGTTACAATAATGGCATCGACATCACCTTTATACTCATAATCTTCTAACGGATACAGCGGGATGCCATTCAACCCCTCTTCAGCTCCTGCCTCCTTATCAATAAAGCAGGCAACCTCAATTGCACTGTCTTCAATCGTCCGATAGAACAGCTCACCCAGTAAACCGGCGCCATACATGGCAATCTTATTCATTCTCTTTCTAGACAAAACTTTTTCAAATTTTTCACAGTCATAATTAAAATAAATCCAGTCTGACAAAATTTTGTTATATGCATGCATCCTTCTTGCATACTTAAGCTCCATCGCTTTCAAAATACTGCTGCATATTTTGACAAGCCCTCTTATGATACATACCACTAGCAGGATGATCTTCAAGGTTTTAACAATATTTCTGTCTTCCGTCCTATCCTGAATCCTCTTCATATCACTTCTCCTCCACCAAATCAACCAATTCGTACACATATTCACAATGCCAGATATCCGAAACAGATAGTTTTTTCCCTGTTTTCTCCTGTATAAGAGACGCAAAAAATATGCTGGCAAGAGAATCCCACTCAAAAAAATCCGCTAACACCATTTCTTCATCTAACTGTTTTACATCCTTTTCCAGTGTCTCAGCCAAACACTGCATAACCTTTTCCTTCATCATTTAATCATCCTCTCTTTCTATCACTTTTCTGTTTGGTTAATCTTCATCCCGATAACCGATTATTTTTGCAGGATTCCCCGCTACAATCGCACCATCTGGCACATTACCCCTCACCACAGAACCCGCAGCAACCATAGCACCCTTCCCGATATAAGTAGCTCTCGGAAGAATAACCGCATTCGCCCCAATCCACGCCCGTCTTTTGATCTCTACCGAATAATATTCCAAGGCATTACCATTGTTTAACATCCACCTTTTTTTCTTACCGCGCGAATGGTCGTGGGTATAAATCACCGCACCGTCCGAGATGGAAACCCAATCCTCGATTTTTATTCCTCCACTGTAATCAATCCGGATACCTGTTCCCAAAGTTACATTATTACCGATCACCAAGTCGGCATTCCGAAAGCGATGTGGACTAAAAAAACGCATCCCACTTGACAGATACGCCCCTTTTCCTATATCAAAGAGGCAGTGGTATCCCCACCAACGGACTCCTTTCAGGCTGTTCAGCTCAAAAATAGGTGAAGATAAAATAGCATATCCGGCATCCCTGAGACGGATAATATCAAAAACTTTTTTCAATATGTTCCGGATCATGCCCGCAACCTTCAATTTCGTTTCTATTTTCATGCAATCATCCTCCTCTATATGCAGCACATTCTACTTCTCCATCATATCTGCCAGTTCTCCGACAGTTTTAATTTTCTGAATATCTTTTGCATGAAAATATTTATCAAATTTTTCATGCATAAATGCGATAAAAGATAGAACTGCTACTGAATCCCATGTCTCCAGTGCATCTAAAGCCATATCGTCCTGTAGTTCCTCTGCCTCCATTTCGAGTATGTCTGCAATTTCTTCCATTTTTTCTTTTCTTGTCATAGTTCATATCCTCCTTGTTCAAATAAGTTCTTATGGCAAGCTACTTTCTGTCAGGATACCTGACCACCTCCCACGGGAATCAATGCTCCCGTTATATAGTCCGCATCCCCGTCGCTTAAAAATGCAGCTAACTTGGCAATACTTTCATATTTTATCAACCCTAATGGCTGTATTTTTTTTAATTCATCTTCACTTAAAAATCTTCTTTCTTCTACCATCGGTTTTTCCAAATATCCCGGCAGAATAGCATTTACACGGATCTTTCGGGATAACAGTTCCTTTGCCATCGTTTTTACAGCCGAGTTCAATGCCGCTTTTGCAGCCGAATACATGCACATGCCTTTTACATTCGCCAAGGCAGCCATAGAAGAAATAGCTACAAGTGAACCATTCTCCACTGCATATTTCTTTTTGCTGAAATATTTTCCCATTTCTACAAAAGAGAATAAATTTATTCGCATCATCCGCTCCATAGTGTCCACATCATTTATTTTTATCGGCATGCTCTGGTTCAGACCCGCACAATGTATCAGCCCTTTTAACTGTATCCCCTGCGAAACACATTCCTGAAATACCATCTCAATCTGGTGGATATCCTCCAGATCATATTTAATACAGGCTGATACATTTCCCATTGTTGCTTTTAATTCCCTTAATTTTTCTTCATTCCGTCCAAGCAGAACCACCCGTTCTCCGTGTTCCATGAACTCTTTGACAACCGCCTGCCCGACTCCTCCAGATGCTCCGGTAATCAGATATGCTTCATTCACGAACACTCCCCCTTATCTTCTGTATTTACTTCCCATATTTTTTTCAAACTTCCCCTGTCAATTTTTCCAATCTGGTTCTTTGGTATCTCATCAATCACGATGATTTCATGTGGAACCTTATAATGTTCTAGATGCCCTTCCAAATATTTCTTCAGATTACCCACATCTACAGTATGTCCTGTTTCTTCTGTAATGTACAGGACAGGTATATAACCAAGAATTCCCCTCATATCTTCCACACCAATACAGGCACATTCCCGGACGCCGATATATTCCAATGCAGTATTTTCGATTTCTAAAGGTGATACTTTTTCTCCTCCTGTGTTAATCACATCATTATTTCTGCCAATTAAATAGATATATCCATCTTTATCCATATACCCAAGATCTTCAGAATAAAATATTCCTTTAGATAAAACACTTTGCGTTGTTTTGGGATCATTATAGTATCCCATCATATTCATGTTACCCCGAATAGCAAGATGTCCAAAATGTGTCTTTGAAGAATCAATTTTTCTTCTGTCATCATCTACGATCCAAATGGAAACATTCTCAACTGCCCGTCCAATCGCAGTTATTTTTTCTGGATTTTTATCCAAACGCATATAAACGGTTCTGGCAGATTCCGTCGCACCATATGAATTATATAAACGTGTACCTTTTAATTGTTCAGACAATACCAGACGCATTTTTTTATCCAATGGGGCAGTACAGAATTCTATTTTTTCTATATCCCCTAATAGCAGATCCAGTCTCTGTCTTGTCTGAAAATAAAGGACACGCAGGGCAGCGGGCACCATATATATGGTGTTACAGCTATGCACATGAATATTTTCATTTATTTTCTTTACAGAAGCTACACCATCCTGTAGTACGACAGTCCCCCCATTATATAAAACAGCCCGGAGTGTGGTAAGCCCAAATGCGTGATGCAGTGGCATCGTCAAAAGATTTATATCTTGTTGTGACATTTCCCCCCCAGTTATCACATTAAGTGCTCCCGCCACTTCATTTCGATGACTGAGCATCACACCTTTTGGCATGCCAGTAGTGCCTGTCGTAAACAGGATATCTGCCAATGATCCTGGTTCATAATTGCCTTTTGTAATCGTAAAATCCGATACTGTAAAAGAATCATAACAGTCTGCTCCAATTTCTGCCTGATTTAATATGATAAGCTTTGGTGAGATACTTTCAATCAGTTGGGACAACGATTTTATAGATGCCTTTTTTTCCACCACCACATTAACTGCCCCCAACCAGTGTACTGCACAGTACATTTCAACAAACTGCACTGTATGGTTAGATGCCAAAATAACTTTATCTCCGTTTTTGATCCCACGTTCTGATAATTGTGATGCATATGACAAGATACCTTGTTTCAAATCATTATATGTTATCTCCGAATTATCAGTAACAATTGCAGTTTTATTACATAACTGTTCTGCAAAATGCATAACTGCTTCCACAACTGAACCAAACATAGTTTACTGCACCTTTCCTAATGTTATTTTTTTAACGGCACTAAGGGAATCCATCTGCAGGATATCCTCGAATTCATACTTGACACCAAATGCATTCTCAAGTTTCATAACCAGTGACATACTGGCAAGAGAATCCCATTCCTCCATATTGTCACTATTCATATCATCATTAAGCTCCATATCTTCATCCAATTCCATAACTTCCCTAAATATTTCTTCTATTTTTTCTTTCATAATACCTCACACTTTCTTATAAATATATGTATACACACCATCATACTTTAAGATATTCCTCTTCAGGGATCTGTCATTATTGGTATTGATCCAAGAGTATTTCATAATTACATTATAATTATTTACGACTTCCATATGAGCACGTTTTTCCAAACAATATAAAACAGTGGCTGGCAATGAATTATAAGAAAAATTGGAATAAAATTTCCTCCCTTGAATCTGAAAAATATACAAACTCCGTATTTTACCAGCAAGACGATAAACCAGAATCCATTTCTTTTTTGCATATTCCCGGACCTCATTAACAAAGGGAATATGATCTACCTCTTTGTCAAACACATTATTCAATAATTCTGTAATTTCTTCTGCATCATTCTCTGTGGCGTATTCACCAACGGTCTCATCATAATACGCATCCAAAATTTCTGAATGGGAACGTTTAAAATCTTTACCCTCAGTCAAAAAATTTATGCTTTTCCTTGTATAAGATGCAATTTGCCTGAAACCACCACCAAGGAAAACACCTTCCAATTCATTTTCCCCTTTGCATATATAATCAAGAATTGCCCCTTGAGGGAAACAACTTAACTCTTTTTCCAAGTCGGACACATTATAGGAGATAAAGAACATACGATATATTCCCCCTTCATCCTTATAAGCAAAAACAAGTGAAGAGTTTGTCAACCGGTAATCAACCTTTTTATGCATAATTTCTTCAGGCCAAAATTGATATATATTCATATATGTTTTACTTGAAGATGCTTTTGCTTTTTTCTTTATTTCATCCTGCAATATGAGTATATCTTTCAATTCTCTCTGCTCCATAGATGACCTCCTTCTTTAATTTCACAATACCTAAGAACTCTGGCGGGACGCATGTTCCTTTGTTCCCCATTCAGTAAAATATCCGGCTGTGACAGGCAATAAAGAACCCGTAATGTAATCACTTTTCCCAGATAATAAAAATTCCACATAATATGCAATCTGTCTTGGTGGGATAATGCCAAACGGCTGATTTCTCTCGATTTTCTCACTCAAATCCGAGACCCCCACCGAATTTCTTGTCGGCAGATCCGTATCCACAAATGACGGCATCAACGCATTCACACGAATTTTCCGTCTCGCAAATTCCTTTGCCATAACCTGTGTCACTGCATTTAAAGCTGCCTTGGATGCTGCATACCCAGCCAGTCCCTTATCACACATCACAGCGGCCTGTGAAGAGATCGCCACCATACTGGCACCGTCATTTGAATATCTCTTCTTTGAGAAATACCTTCCTAACTCGGCAAATGCAAAACAATTCAACTGCATCTGTTTCTCCATCATTTCCATCTGCTTTACCTTAATCGGCAAATTAGCTGATATGCCGGCACTATGAACCATGCCATCCAGCTTAAGTCCAGACGCCTGGAGAAATTTAAAGACTTCCTCGTAATGTTCAAAATCAAATAAATCATAAGCAATATAGGTATCATCCGGATTCAAATCTTCCACAAGTTCCTTTAATTTTTCTTCTGTTCTTGACAGGGCAATTACCCGATACCCCTGTCCGGAAAGATAGACACAAGTTTCCCTGCCAATTCCGGATGAAGCACCCGTAACTAGTATATTTTTTTTATCCATCTATCTCCTCCTATTCCTTTCAGATTTCGGTGGGACAACACAAGGTACACCAATCAACCCCCGCTTTTTTTTACCAATTCCGCAATCGCCTCAAGAGAAACAAAATTCTCAGAACGTACATCTGTCCCCGCTATCAGACAACCAAACTCATTTTCTAATTCGCTTACCAGGGTCGTTATATCAAAAGAGTCCAGATATCCGTCTTCTATAAAATTTTCACTGCTTTCAAAATCAAATTCCGGTTCCAGTTCTTTTAATATATTAAGTATTTTATCCATGGATGATGCCTCCTTTTGAATATAATAGAATTTTTTTATCTACTATATATATATTGTTTTTTCAATTCTTTCCGGTCAATTTTGCCATTGTCATTATATGGCATTTTATCTACTTTCCAGAATTCTTTTGGAATCATGTATTTGGGCAACAGGTTCTTCAGAAGCCTGCGAATCGCTATGTCATCAATTCCTTCTGTAGACTGGTAGACAGAAATAATCTTCTGATCATTCTCGTCATATAGGCAGCAGGCATTATCAATCCCATCGATACTAAGAATGGCTGTCTCAATTTCTCCCAGTTCAATTCGGTATCCTCTGTATTTAATCTGGAAATCCTTTCTCCCATCAAACATGATTTCGCCATACTGGTTGTAATGTGCCAAATCACCCGTATGATAAATCTTCTCATCATAATAAGAATTCAATGGATTCTGTGTAAACACTTCCTGCGTTTTTTGAGGATTTCCATAATATCCCATTGCCAGGGAAGTTCCCCTGACACACAGCTCCCCCATTACATCTTTCTGTGTTATCTCATTTCCATCATCATCAAAAAGAATAATTTCTGTATTCCTGCACGCATTTCCAATCGGCAGCGGATCATCATCTGCAAATTCTCTATTTATACGGTAAAAAGAACAAACATCTGTTATCTCTGTAGGTCCATACAAATTTGCATATACCGCATCCGGCAATACCTTTCTCCATATATTTAAATGTTTGTTTGGCATTACCTCCCCACAAAATAAAATTTTGTGAATGGATTTTAAATCAAACTGCTCCAGCAAACCGCTGTTCGCAGCTCCTACCAGCGCCGATGGAACCCAGAAAATAAACGTAATCTGTCTTTTTTCCAGGTAAGAGAGCAAATCAGCCTGTAATGCAAAATAGATTTCCGGCGTAATATAAAGCGTGGCGCCCCTGCTCATGCAAAGATATATGTCCAAAATTGAATTATCAAAATAGAAGGGCGCCTGGTTAGCGATCCTCTCATTTTCACCAATCGAAAATTCCTCCGCCGCCCAATCAATATAGTCTATAATGCTTCTCTGTGTGATTGATACCCCCTTCGGAACTCCAGTAGAACCGGAAGTAAAAAAGACATATGCCAAATCTGTATCAATAATCCTGTTTAAATATTGCTCTGAACAAAGATCTTTTTTCCCAAAGTCAATATCCTCCAGCAATAAAAGCAGTTTTTCCTCCACCCCATTTGCCAGAAGATTTTCAGCATTTTTCTTGTCCGTTACGATTAGTTGCGGCTCCAAACACTTAAGTATCCCCTCCACTTTTTGAAATGGAAACCTGACGTCTGTAGGTGTGTAATAATTTCCGCTATATAAAATAGCCGCAAAAGAAATCAGTATCTGAGTACCCTTTGGTAAATAAACTAAAACCGGGCAATGCCTTTTCCCAAGACGATCGCCGATCACTTCCGCCAGACATAATGCCTGGTCCTTCCATTCACTGAATGTCACACTGTATTTTTCATCCGATACCGCTAATTTGTCTGGAAAATTCTTAGCTGATTCTTCCAAATAACACAAAACTGAATTTTTCATTCTGATCCTGTCCTCCATTCACTGTAATCATTTCTTCTTAATCCCTACAAATCCGTAGTAATATTTTCACAGAAAATAAAATTATTAAGTGTCAAAAAAGCCCCGCCCCACTCTGCTCCAAGACCATAACCACAGATCAGGACGAAATGCCCATCCCCGCCAAGCAGCTCACTGCCATAATGATCAACAATGCCAATCGGATTTAACGTTGCACTCATATCTCCATATTTCGCAACCAGATCCATCGATACCCGGTCTTTATCAATTGCCAGTTTATCGGCAAATTTTCGAACGGACAATTCATTGGCCTGTATGAAAAAGAAGTGTTCCACTTCATTTAAATCCACGTGGGCATAATCTGCCAATTGCTGCACAAAATCTGGAACACGCTGTTGATAAAAAAGGAATGATTCTCTCGCAGTATCCAAGTGCAGATCACATTTCCCCGTATGATAAAGATCTGCATATGCGCCCTGCCGATTGGAAACCAGACTGCCTGCTTCCCCATTCGTTTTCATCATGAAGGGAATCTCACAATCATATTCAGTATTCTCTACAATGGTTATGCTTGCCCCATCACCTCCATAGGGAGGAGTATCATATATTTCTTTTTCACCGTTCAACCGATTCCGCACATCCCCGGTAAAAAGAAGGACTTTTTTATTTTCGTCCAGTGCCTCCAAAATGCAAAATGCCTGCATCAAGCCCTTTATGTACCCAGAGCATCCTGCCCAGGAATCAACCGTCAGGATATCTACAGGCAGTTCAAATGCCCCATGGATCTGATTTGATATATGCGGCACATAGTAATCCGGGCTGAAGGAAATTACAAGAATGGCTCCGATCTCCTCTTTTTCTATGTATCCCTTTTCCAAAAGGTACTGCATACCTTTTATACAAAGCTGCGCTGTCGTCGTGTCCTTTTTTGTCCGGTAACGTTTCCCATAACCCATATTCCTTTTTATCATTAAGTTGCGAGGGGTTGCTCCCCCTCTCATTTCCTCTTCAAAATCACATGAGGTTTCTGGCAAAATGCCAAGAATACCCGAAATTCTTTTATTGCGGAATACCGTTTCCATAAAATGCCTCCTCAATATGCCGACTCAATCATCCTGCAGAAATCCATTTCCCCCAATTCCATCACCAGGGCCGCCCATGCAAGTCCGGCGCCAAATCCTGCCAGACAACAATATGTTTTCTCCTGCAACATAGCTTGCGAGGCATGATCTGTAATTACCATAGGAATCGTTGAGGAATTTGAATTTCCATATTTTTCAACAAGATCCATAGGGGTTTTCTCTGTGGGGATACCCAACGAATCAACAAGTTTTTCTAAAATAAACCGATTCGGCTGATGAAAGAAATAGTAAGCCATATCTTCCTTCTCTTTACCTGCATCTTCCAAAATCTCATTTATCAAAGGCGGAACTTCCATCTCAACAAAATTAAAAACAAAAGAGCCGTCCATCCACATTTTCATCCCGTTCCCAATTCTGCCATCCGGCAATACCACCTGCGCATCATCCACCGTATATACCGGATATTTAAAAGCGCCTGCCGGGATGATAAGATTTTCTCCCTGGCTCCCATCCGAATAAAACCGAAAATAAATCTCAGAATAATCTGTATTATTCTCAATCACACTGATTGAAGCTGCATCTCCTCCAAACGCAGGCTCCTCAGACTTCTCTTCATTCTCCCTCTCCCGGTTTAAAATATCTCCCGTAAACAGAAGAACCTTTTTGTCAGAGAGATGGTTCAGAAGCATAAACGCCTGTGCAAGCCCGACCACATAGCCGGCACATGCCTGAGGAATATCTATACATATTGTATCTTCCGGAAAGCCGAATTCACCATGCAGAATATGGCTTACCTGTGGGATCAGGTAGTCCTGTGTCAATGTCACCACCACAATGGCTCCAATCTCTTCCTTATTTATCATGTGATTTTCCAACATGTAAGAAAGTCCATATTTATATAGATCAGATACATTTGTATCCTTTTTTGTCCGGCGCCGTTTGTCAAAACCGATAATCCTTTTTAGACGGCGTATACGGCTTACGCTTTCTGCCAGAATCGTATCTTCAAAGGAGCACTCATGTTCCGGCAGAACTGTTAAAATTCCAGAAATTTTTTTCCCTTTCCAAACCGCTTTCATGCCGTCCCACCATTCCTCTGTATCGTTTTTACAATCCGCTCCAAACTCCGGAAATTATCTAAAATGATCTCCAACCCATCAATTGACACATCAAATGTTTCTTCTATACGGGAGACCAGTTCAATCATATCATAGGAATCTAACAGTTCTTCACCAATGAAATTCTCGCTCTCCGTATAATCATTTTCAGGATGCATTTCTTTCAATATTTGTAACACCTTTTCTTCCATACTCATTATTTTTTCCTCCTAATATAATGCACCTGTATTTCGCATGGTGCTTCTTTTTCTATATATAATCGGGATGTTTCAACACGGTCTGTCCTGGTCGCCGTCCCCCCGGAACATCCTAAGCCCATCCAACCGGGCATCAATTAATCTGATAGAAATATTTTCCCTCACAAATGGATGAAAATAATTGGGAATTATGTTCTCGCAGTTCTCATCACATCGGCAAAACCCGCCTTCTTCATATATTTCTACCGGAACACCATAGGAATACACGTCTACAAATTCGTACCCTCTTTCCTCCATAAGACGGTCAAGTGCCTCTGCGATCTCTCCCAGATCTTCCATCCTTCCATAATGGTCAATGATTTCACACACTTTACCACCTTCCGCCATCTCATCTCTGGTAACGAGGACAGAATGGGATTCATTATCAGGAGACACCACTTTCCATATATCATAATGAAAAACAGGATGCTGAAAATAGCGCTTCTCTATATAGGAATAATCTTTACACAAAATCCGTTCCGTCAGCTTCGTCTCCGGAATGATCCGCTTCATTTCTTCCACTGCATGGATACTTTCCAGATGGCAGCCTGCTCCCGTTATTTTCGGAATAATTTTCGTTTTTACTGTCGCGACTTTATAATTATCTATATCTGCCAAACGATAATAATGGTCCATCGCCACGACTTTTTTCCCACGCAACGTATGGATTCTGACTGTCTTGTCGCTAAATCCCAGTCCAAAACAATATCTCGCATTCAGTTTACGGAGCATATAATCATTCAATTCAAGCCCAAGAATGGGGTCACCGCTTTTTATTACCTGCCACGTGCATCCGGAAACATCTGGATGATTGCTTTTATTGTATATAACAGCGCCGACCATCCCATAGATTTTTTTGCTATCCTCATCCACCCCGATGAACATATTGACTTTATCCTCATCCACAAACTGCCACTCAAAAAAATCCCTGTCCTTTGCAAGAATATTTCCTGGTTTCCAGTGTTCATCCATGAACCGCATAATACCGGGGATATCTTCAAATACAGCTCTTCTTATTGTGATCACAGTATTGTCTCCTCCGCAAATTATGTTTATTAGCCGATTACCGCAACAATCAAAAAAAACTGTCCATATCTTCAGGCACAGTCACTCTTTTCCCTTATTTCGTGCCTCCATGCATCTTTTTTGATTAAAGCATCCCTGCTAAAAGTTATCCTTAAGATAAAAACTTAAGGATGTCCTGAACGGACTTATAAAAACAAAAATATTATATTGGGACGAAAGGATAAAGAATGGAAACATTAGAGTTTCTTTTTTCGAATCTGAATAATTTAAAACTAAGAAGCCATTCGCTAGACATGCCCCGGAACGTTTTTACCATGGATTTGTGTTGGGGCTGCTTGTAGATTAGGCAGACAGATATACCGTATCATCAAACTGGAAAAGCGGATATGGAAGATACGATGTGATGCTTGTTACGAAACAGCTTGGTGATGACGGTATTATCCTGGAATTCAAGATATATAAATCCCAAAAAAAATTGATCAGGTAATATAGCATTCCAAAGGCTGTTTCTCTCCATGACCGGGGTATACCATTGTTCCAGGATTTAATGTCTGAAAATAGGGAAGGGTGATCTCTCTGTAATCTTTTTTGCTCCCCCCCGGCAATCTTGTTATGGTGGGATATCCTGTTACAAGGGAATCCCCAGAAAATAAAATATTCCTATCCAGCAAGATACAGATACTTCCTCTTGAATGTCCGGGGGTTCTTTTTAAGAAAAGAGAATGACCTTCCCAGGACATTTCCTTTTCCCCGGAAAAAGTACTGTCTGCTTTACAGGAATATGGCTGTATATTCATATTGCGAACA
The DNA here is from genome assembly GCA_947643415.1 of uncultured Clostridia bacterium. Taxonomy (GTDB): domain Bacteria; phylum Bacillota; class Clostridia; order Lachnospirales; family Lachnospiraceae; genus Eubacterium_F. The sequence continues at coordinate 36,534 of CANRWA010000025.1, forward strand.
TATTCCTGTGTTTCTTTATCCTTTCCTACGAACAGGATTTCCCAAAAATTCGAAAGGTTATCCGATGGACTTTGCAGTGCTGCTGCACATTCTGAAGAGCACATTACATGGACTTTGGGAAAGTTCTCTCTCAGCCAGTTCACACCAGATATATGGTCATAGTGTTCATGGGAGAGTAATACAAGAATCTCTGTTACATTGTTCTCTTGCAGTAACCGCAGTGCATCATCAGAGATACATGGATCGATGACCAGTGCCTTTTCATTTTCCAGAAGGACATACATTCTAGAGTCAATAGGGTAAAAATCATAAGTATATATCATAGCTATCAGTTCTCCTTTTTTCATATTATACACTCTTATTGCCATCATGCGCAATATTTTTTAGAAATTCAATCGGTGCGCAGGATTTTGAAGAATTGATCACAAAAAATGTTTTTATATTGCTCTGAATATGAATATGCTGGAACGGTTCTTCAGCCTGCAATATAAAGGGCAGGGAGAGATTTTTGTGAGACATGCCAAGATGCTATAATACATTCAAAAACGGAGGACAAGACTATGATGAAAACAGAAAAGAAAACAATGACAGTAGAAAGCTGGATCCGAATATGGCAGGATGAAAACCGAAACTTTGTTAAAGAATCTACATTCGCCACATATTCTGTAACGATCGAGAATCATATACTTCCCTATTATGGGAAGCGTGAATTACAGGATATCAGCCATGAAGACAATCAGGAATTTATTCTCTTCCTTTCCAGAAAGAAAAGAAAAGATAGATCAGGATATTTATCATCAAAGGCGGTAAAGGATATCATGACTTTATGGTTGGGAATTTTAGGAAAAGCAGAACGGATGGGATACGTAAATCTGGGGAAAGTCCGGTATCAGTATCCTGCGCCCCGCAACCGGCAGAACATGCGAAAAGAAAACTTCTTGACTTTGCAGGAGGAATTTGAGATAATAAATTGTCTTAAAAATCAGAAATCCTTAAAAAGCCTTGGCGTGGCACTAGCACTGGCGACAGGGATGCGGATCGGGGAGGTATGTGCACTCCGCTGGGAATGTATTGATATTCAAAGAGGGCTGATCCATGTAAATAAGACATTACAGCGGATATATACAAAAGAAAATGGCATAGGGAAGAGTAAGGTAATCGTATCTGCTCCCAAATCCCTTAAATCAGACCGGTATCTTCCGCTGCCACAAGAGTATCTGTCCATTATTAAGGAACATCGGGCAGCTCCGTTTGCCTATCTGTTAACCGGTAAAGTGGACAAATTCATCGAACCCCGTACATTGCGTGCGTATTATGACCGATTGATGGAAAAGAATGGAACTCGTTATGTAACTTTTCATGGTCTGAGACATACATTTGCTACCCGGCTGGTTGAGAGTGGCTGTGATTATAAGACAATCAGTGAATTATTGGGACATGCAGATATCAATACTACGTTTCGTACTTATGTCCATAGTGATATGGATAAAAAACGGCAATTTGTGGAAAAGGCCAGAAAAATGATTGAAGCCACTTAAGAAAAGACAACTTCTGTCCGATATAGAATCTGTATATATCCTTAAGTTTTTATCTTAAGGATAACTTTTAGCAGGGATGCTTTAACCAAAAAAATGCATGGAGGCACGGAATAGTAATAATATAAAACTGTGTCCATTGGTTGGGCACAGTTTTTATTTGAAATAATTTTTTATCATTGAGGGGGAAGATGCCATGGTTACAATAAGAAGGGCTGTGTATGATGATATCCCCAATATTATGCGGTTCATGGATGAACATTGGAAGAAAGGAAATGTCCTTGCCACAAATCGTGATTTTTTTGAATGGCAGTTCGTAGATGATGATAAGGTTAATATGTTCCTTGGCATTGATGAAAATAGTGGCAGGATATACGGCATGCTTGGTGTGATCATATACAGTAAATGTGCAAAACCTGATCTTTCTTGCTGCACCTGGCAGACGATCAAAAGTGACAATCCAATGCTTGGTGTAGAACTGGTAAATTATATGTTTATGCAGTTACGCCCAAGGTATGTCAGTTCTGCAGGACTCACAAAAAAGTCGGTAAGGATATATGAACTGAAGGGACGAATCCCGGCATCAATGGATCATTATTACCGTCTTTCTGACAGGGAGGATTATCAGATCGCCAAAGTACAGAATAAAAGAATACCTGTTGTGAAAGAGAGCGGATACCGCCTACATCTCATCCATTCTGTGGCAGAGATGAAAAAGATCATCCCAGAAGAAACACTTTCTGGACAGATCCTGAGCAAGGACTACTCATACATAGAAAAACGCTATTTTAAACACCCCATATATCATTATGATCTATGGGAAATTCTTGATACAAATAAAAACTCCCGCTCTATCCTTGTGACAAGAGATGAAACACTGCGGAATTGTAACATATGCAAAATCGTTGATTACTATGGCAATTTAGATGACCTGCGGTATATAACGTCAGAATTGGACCGGTTAATGGAAGAACGGAATTATGAATTTATTGACATATATTCTTATGGAGTACCAACGGACCTATATGAACAGGCGGGATTCTGCCATTGTGATGAAACCAGTGAAAATATTATTCCAAATTACTTTCATCCATTTGTACAGGAAAATATAACCTTAAGAATGCTGGAATCCAAGGTTCCGGGATTGCGATTATTCCGGGGCGATGGCGACCAGGACCGGCCATGTTAAATCAGAATATAAAGATGATGGAATCTTTATAGAATATAAAAACTAAAAAGAGAGGTAAGATAAAATGACAGGTAAAGAAAAAATCGAGTTTCTGGAAGAGATCATGGATGTAGATGAGGGAACATTAACAGAAGATACTGTTCTGGCAGATGTGGAAGAATGGGATTCTCTGAGTACATTATCTTTAATTGCAGAAATGAAAAAAAGATATGACCTGAAACTTACTGCAGATATCATCAAAGGATTTCAGACAGTATCTGATATTTGCCAGTATATCCCTGAATAATAGGAGGAAAAAAATGATTGGCGAATTTTCTAATGTTAAGATCCAGGGGATGGCATCAGCAGTACCAGAATATACTGAGGAAAATACAAACTATGTAAATATTCTTGGTCCTAGGAGAACCAAAAAACAGATCCAGCTTACCGGGGTTTCAAAACGGCATATTTCAGGGCATCATCAGCGGACATCTGATCTGTGCTATGCGGCAGCTTGTCCGCTGCTGGAGAAACTAAACTGGAAAAGTGATGAGATCAAAGTCCTGATCTATATTACGCAAGGTCCCAATTATATCCTGCCATCCACTGCTTTCTTTCTTCAGCACAGATTAGGCATCCCAAAGGATTGTGTCTGCTTTGATATCAACCTGGGCTGCTCTAGTTTTAATGTTGGTGTCCATGTGGTTTCGGCACTGTTACAATCCTGTGATGTATCTGATAAGGCTCTTCTTCTAATCGGTGATACGGCAAGCAAGGTACTCTACCCAGAGGAGCCAATGACAGAAGACGCAATTGCTGGCAGAATGATCTTTGGAGCGGCAGGAGCGGCTATTGCGCTGGAAAAGGTAGAACAAAGCAATCTAAAGTTTATGACGAAATCAGATGGGAATGGATTCGAAGCAATCATACGCCACTATGGCAAGGGAACGACAATGGACGGCACTGCCGTATTTGAATTTGCCATAAATGATGTATCCGATGATGTTAATGTATTTAAAGACCATTTTGGTTTAAAGGAAGAAGATATTGATTATTATGTCTTTCACCAAGCACAGAAACTGATTCTGGATAATATCGCTGCAAATTGTAAATTTCCAGAAGAAAAAGAACTCCGTTCATTAGAGGAATATGGAAACACGTCAGGAACTTCCGTCCCTCTGACAGTATGTGCTAACCTGAACCGATTCTCTGATAAGGAACGCGTCAAACTATTCCTTTGTGGTTTTGGTGTAGGGCTTTCATGGGGAACTATCTTTGCCGAAGTACCAACGGAAAATATTCTACCGGTAATTGAAACAAATGAGCATTATGATGATGATAAAATACCAGCTGATAAACTGGCTGAAAGCAACATTCTGGTCATTGGGGCAGACCAAATGATGGGAGAAAACATCAGTCGGTATCTTAGCAGCAGATCAGCGAATGTAATCCTGTCTGGATTTGATGCGCACAAATTGTATGATATTAAAGAAGATCTATTCTTTGAGTCTCATGTCATAGTGCATGACAAATCAGATCCGTCTCAGTCTGATTCTATTGTACAGTATTGCTTAGAAAACAACATTTGCCTACATGGAATTGTTTTTGCCGATAAAAATATGGCATCTGATAAGATCCATGATCTCTGCCTAAGACTGCAGGGAAATGAAATTCTGCAGACAGAGGGTGTCAGTATCGTACTTACTTCCGATATGGAAAGCTTGCGCACTCAGGACAGTGAAATATATTACAAAGAAAAGACAGCACTGGAAAATATCCTGTCTGGGATTCAGGAAGATATTGATGATGAACGTATCCGCGTCAATGCTGTTACATATGATGAGGAAAAGCTGGATCTGACACAGATCACAGGAAACGGGCAGGAATGGATCGAAAAATTTCTGCAGGAAGGATGCCCATCAGAAATGAACCGTCCCCTGTATATTGGCAGGACACTGGTTTATCTGTTATGCAGTGATTCTCAGTATACAACCGGTTTACTGGTTCCTATCAATCGATAAAGAATATTAGAGGTGAGTATATGGCAAAAAAGATATTGATAACAGGAGCTTCCTCCGGAATCGGGGAACAGACGGCACGATACCTGTCCGAGCAAGGTTATGAGACTATTTTAGTAGCAAGAAATGCAGAAAAACTAAATCGTATGGCAGAAGAACTTCCTTCAACAACTTATACTTTTCCAATGGATCTGTCAGAACTTGAGAAAATAGAAGAAATATATCAATTCTGCCAAAAAAACGGAATCATTCTGGACGGTCTGGTACATTGCGCCGGACTCGCCAGACACTATGCTGTAAAAATGAATGATATCGATGATATGCATATGACATTTCGTGTTAATTATGATGCATTTGTGGAATTAGTCAAGTTTTTTTCCATGAGGAAATATTCCAAAAAAGGTTCCAGTGTTATTGTAATGTCATCTTTATCTGCCATAACATGCCGGGCATCTACATTGAATTACTCAGCCTCAAAGGCAGCATTAAATGCGGCAGTAAAAGTTATGGCAAAAGAATTAGGAAGAAGATCGATACGTGTAAATTCTCTTTTACCTGGTTATGTGATCACTCCCATGACATCGGATGAGAGTCTGGCAGCTGATGTGGATAAAAGCCAGCCTTTAGGCTTTATTGAACCAGAATACATTGCATATATGATTGAATTTTTACTATCAGATAAATCCAAATATATTACAGGGGCTAATATTCCAATTAGTGCCGGAATGAACTTTTAACTGGAGGGCCAAACATGATTAAAACAGAGGATCTTTTTGACCATTATAAAAAAGTCATAGTATGGGGCGCGGGAAATGGATTCACAAAATACTATGAGAACGGATATGACATTTCGTATATTGTGGACTCTGATATGTCAAAGTGGGGCAGAAATATATCAGGGCTTAGCGTTGAGCCGCCACAGGAAATATTAAGAGAAGATGTAGATACTACAGCCGTGGTCATTTGTTCTGTGTTTGAAACAGACATATATAATCAGGCAAGGCATATGGGGATCCGCTGTGATATCTATTCAGCAAAGATGCTATTCCCGAATCCTTTTTCTGATAATAGCTATTATGCCTTACCTGAATTTATCGAGGATAAACCTTTTACGGGCAGTTATTCAATTGAGAAAAATACCCAGATACTGCTTGCCTTGATGAAAGCCCACGAAATCAAAAAAATTGTGATTAGTCCAGGCGGAACAAATATATGTTTTGTATCCAGCATCCAGTCTGACCCTTTTTTTGAAATTTACTCTTCCAGTGATGAACGTTCCGCAGCCTATATTGCCTGTGGCCTTGCTGCAGAAAGCGGTGAACCAGTTGCCATTAACTGCACAGGTGCTACTGCTTCCAGGAATTATATGCCGGGCCTGACAGAAGCATATTATAGGAAATTACCTATATTAGCCATTACATGCAGTCAATACCTTGGGAAAATTGGTCATAATAACCCACAAGTTACAGACCGTATCCATTTACCAACAGATGTGGCAAAACTTAGTGTACAACTGCCAGTGATCAGGACCGGGCAAGACCAGTGGTGCTGTGAGGCCAACGTAAACCATGCATTGATTGAATTAAGAAGACATGGCTGCGGTCCTGTCCATATTAACCTTATGACAGAATTCCGCAACGACCGTTCCATAAAAGCTCTGCCCGCTGTCAAAGTAATCCGGCATATCAGTTATAATGATCCATTGCCAGTGATAGAAAGCGGACGAATCGGTATTCTGGCAGCCGCCCACAAGCGGTGGAGTGATGAACTGACCGCCAGTGTTGAAGCATTCTGTGAAAAATATAACGCTGTAGTATTATGTGATCAAACAAGTAATTACCGAGGAAAATATCATGTTCTGGCTCCTCTTCTACTGACGCAAAAGGTAGTTGCCGAAAAAGAGAGTTCATTTGACCTTCTGATCCATATAGGAGATATCACTGGTGCTTATATGAAAATAAATGCCAAACAGATCTGGCGAGTTAATCCAGATGGAGAAATCCGGGACACATTTACAAGACTTCGATATGTATTTGAAATGGAAGAACAGGAATTCTTTATCAAATATGCCAGATTGGAAATCAGTGCTGATAAATATTTTGGTGATGGCATTCAGGCTGAGAGGTGGCAAAAAAGATATCAGGAACTTTATAGTAAGATACCAGAATTACTATATTCAAATAAATGGGTAGCGAAAGAAACTGCACCACTCATTCCGGAAGATTCTATTCTTTACCTGGGAATCTTAGATTCCCTGAGAAGCTGGAATCTATATGAAGTACACAGATCTGTTACGGTATATGCTAATACCGGTGGATTTGGCATTGAAGGAGGAATGTCATCTTTACTTGGCTGTTCATTAAACAATCCCGAAAAGCTGTGTTTTGGAGTTTTTGGTGATTTAGGATTTTTTTGCGATATGAATGTTCTCGGCAACCGTCATTTAGGTAAAAACTTAAGAATAATGATTGTAAATAATGGCTCTGGAGCTGAGTTCTATGCGAAAAACAGTTTCTATAGTGCTTTATTTGGAAAAACAGTAGGAAAGTACTGTGCTGCGGAAGGACATTTTGGAAATAAATCTAAACAACTTGTAAGAGACCTTGCCAGGAATCTAGGTTTTGACTACATGAGTGCCGAGACAAAAGAAGAATACCGGGCTGTGGTAAAGGCTTTCACAAATCCGGTTATTGGAGAAAAACCAATGATTATTGAGATCTTTACCAATAGCTGGGATGAAGCAGAACAAAGAGAAATAATAGAAACACTGGGACAGGAGAATTAAATTGTACCATAATATTTATGACTGCAGGGCGTATGCCTGCTATTTGAAAGATAGGGAAGCTTTGACCCAAAGTACATCCGGCGGCGCTTTTTTTGCATTTGCAGAATATGTTATTAACTTGGGAGGAGTAGTATTTGGTGCTGCCTTCCAGAAAAATTTTGAAGTCTGGCATATGGGCGCAGAAACTATGGAAGATCTAGAGGATCTTCGGAAGTCAAAATATGTCCAGAGCCGTATTGGAGATACCTATGTGCAGGCACGTTCCTTTTTGGAAAAAGGGCGGACAGTCCTTTTTTCTGGTACTCCCTGTCAGATCGCAGGACTAAAATCTTATCTTGGCAAAGATTATGATACATTGTTGACAGTAGACCTGATCTGTCATGGAGTGCCCAGTAGTCAATTGTTGCAAGAACATATAGAAAGAATGGAAAATCAATATGGTTCTCTGAAAGAAATACAGTTCAGGGATAAACAGAATGGATGGGATAATGTCTCTGTCAGTTATCAACTAGAAAACAAAAAAGTGGTAGTAGGATACAAAGAAGATGCGTATTATTATGGTTTTAACCATTATTATTTCCTACGTCCATCCTGTTATGTGTGCCAATACCGCAAAATGAAATCAGGGGCAGATATTACAATTGGTGATTATTGGAACATCAAAAAAGAGCATCCAGGTTTCACAAATGACAATAAAGGGATTTCATGTATTATCGTTAAGTCCCATAAAGGATTTCAATTATTTCAAAATTGCAGGAATAAGTTGGTTTATTGCGAATCTACAGTACAAAAAATTGCAAAATATAATATCTGGGTAACAAGTACCCTTGGAAAAAATTTGCCAAGAAAGAGTTTCTATGAATGGTATCTCAAAGGAGAAAAAGATTTAAGAACAATTTATCAACATATAGAAAAGAGAATAGATACTATAAAACTAGGGATTATGGGAAGTTACAGTTTGAGGACAGCGATAAATTTTTGGCGTTCTTATGACCCCTGGGGAGTAAAGATACAGTGGCATATTACAAATTCAGGAATCTGTAGTATGTTATCAGAAAATAAATGCGATATTGATATCTCAACTTTGAAGATTTCCAATGACTATAGAAGGCAATCTATCGAGAATGATTTTAAAAAAAATCTGGCTGCTAAACTATCAGGGATACCTGACCCAAAATATATAGTGGTTGATTTTTTGGAAGAACGGTTTCCTCTTCTCTTTCTTAAAAATAGCACTGTCATTACTGACAGTGAAGCATACAAGGAAATTCAGGATCAGATCTCGATAAATTCAGAAAAGCATGTAACAATGCTGGATCTTCCGCTGGATTATTGGATGAAATGCTGCGACCAGTTTATAGATTCGGTATCAAGATGGTACAGGCCTGAGCAAATTATATTAAACCTTTCCTATCTGGTAGAGAATTACGGTTGGGAAGGACCAGAGCATCCGTTTGAGAATTTGGATGAAATCCGTCAGGTCAATAAAAAGCTAAAATACTACTATGACTATTTTACCAGCCATATGCCTGGAATCCATGTGATTGATGTAATTGATCCCAGAAAAGATTTTTGTTTTCAAGGATCAACATATGGCTGTGCGCCAATATATTATAACAGAACATCCTTGTACAGAATTCGGGATAAAATGATAGAAATAGTGGAGGATGGACAATCGTGGAATTAGTTGCAAAAGAATTATGTTGTGGCTGTGAGGCATGCAGGCAGATGTGTCCGTTAAATTGCATAGAAATGCTGCCAGATACAGAGGGATTTCTTTATCCTCATATAGATAAAAAGACTTGTGTAGAGTGTGGACAATGCCGAAAGGCTTGTCCGGCAATCGAACGTGAAAGGAACTAATGTATGAATGTGATACTTACTATTATTCGAATCTTAATGGGGATTCTGATTGGTATCCTCATAGGTGTGGTCTGTACATGTATTCAATGTGGTAAAGATCACCGGGCAGTTTTCCTTCAGGAATCAGAAAAAAATATGCTGGAATACTGGATACAGAGAAATCGGGATGAAAAACGTAATATGTTTCTCTTTTTCTTAAATAATGACTATTATAATGTGGCTGTTTACGGAGCAAGAGGCAGATACTACGATTGTTTTATGGAGGATACAGCTTTAAAATGTTTTCGTAATATTTACCTGGCAGACAGATGTGCAAAACAACTGACCAAAGAAAAAGGTGAGAAGGTTTACACAAAGGAAGAACTTCAATCGCTGGATCTGGATGCTATTGTTGTAACATCTGATTTGCACTATAAAGAGATAAAGAAAGAATTGGATGCCCTGCAGTTAGGCGCAGATATTTTTTCATATCGTGATCTAGTATATAACCTGAGAAAGGAGAAATTAGAGTGAAAAACAAGATAAAAGTTGGTATTACAACCTGGGTAGGCAATTTATCTTTGAATTATGGCTCTATCCTTCAGGCGGCAGCAATGCAGAAACTGATCCAGGATTGCGGATGCAATCCAATTACTATTGATTTTTATCATTATCATAGTATGCCAAAACCAAAAGGTAAAAAACGCATTATTCTCTTTTTTAAACAACTATATAGATATGGAATCAATTATTTAACAACAAAAAGGTCTTTTCAGCGATTTATGCATAAATATATGAATGTATCCCGGTCTATTAGTGATAATAAAAAATTAGTGAACTTCGCCAAAAAAACCTGCATATCTTACTCTGTGGAAGTGATGCTATCTGGGTAAAAGAATGGCTTTTTGCACAACCACACTTTTTATGGGATTACGAAGAATTAAAAGAATTCCCCAAAATAGCCTATGCCCCCAGTGTCCCTGCAGGGGAACTGTTCTATCCAAACATGAGACAAGCTTTGGAAGGATTCGTCGCCATTAGTGGAAGGGAAACTATAATGAAAGATCTATTGCTGCCTTATACAGATCAGGAGGTATCTATCGTATTAGATCCGACGCTGGCAGTAGAAAAAGATTTCTGGAATGACAAATGCCTTAAGCCTCTTATCCAGGAACCTTATATTATAGGCTACTTTCTCTCATATGCCTCCTTACACCGATTGTCCATTGAAAAGATCAAACAACGATATCATGTCAATAAAATAGTTTATATCAACACAAATTTTGTTGATATCTATGTTGATGGCAATTTAACTGATTATAAAGGAGAAGATTATAAAAAAACAGTTGGGCCAAGAGAATTTTTGACCCTTATTAAAGATTCTGTTGCTGTATGTACAGACTCTTATCATGGCGTAGCCCTGTCCATTGTCTTCAAAAGGGATTTTTATGTATTTGACAGACCCATGATTCAGGAATACAGGGAAAATTACCGGCTACCTGACCTATTCTTACGGCTGGGGATTGAAGATCGCTGGGTAGAGACAAACCGTTGTATTGATGAGATGAAAAATATCGATTGGGATACCGTCGATAATAGATTGCAGGAAGAAAGGAAACGATCCATTGCTTTTCTGCGCAACGCTATCAAGAAATCAATTGAGAAAAGAGGGACCATAAATGAATATCAGGGATCTAATTAAAGAATCTATTGAAGAATTAAATGAACAGATGGATGATGATAAGCAGTTAATGTATTCCGGTGATATCAGGCTGCTTGGGAAAAATGCATCCATAGATTCAATGGAATTTGTAACTTTTATTACTATTTTGGAAGAACGGATTTCTGATGAGTTAGATCAGAATATTAAAATCGTATCAGACAAAGCTTTTTCAAGAGAGAGAAGCCCATTCCTTTCCTTTGAATCCTTAGAGGAATTTATAGCTGAATTAATAGAGGAAGTAGAATCATGATTATAGTGATAACAGGAACCCATAAAGGCATTGGGTATCATATTGCCAGGCATTATGTTCAGGAAGGCCATACTGTAATTGGCTGCAGCCGTCACGAGAGTGAATTTGAACATGACTGCTATCAGCATTTTATCGTTGATATAAGGGATGAAAAACAGATTGATGATTTCGCAAAACAGATTAGAAAAAAATATGGAAAAATTGACGCCTTAATAAATAATGCAGGCATTGCAGCCATGAACCATTTTATGATGACACCAATTGATACTGTGCGAAAACTAATGGAAGTTAATTATCTTGGCAGCCTGGCGTGTATCCGGGCTTTTGTATCTATGCTGAAAAAATCAGATCATCCCAGAGTCGTCAATTTCTCTACTGTTGCAGTACCATTTTATCTCGAGGGAGAGATGGCTTACTCTTCTTCTAAGGCGGCGGTTGAAAGTATGACGAAGGTTCTGGCAAAGGAACTGTCCGGTTTTCATATCACTCTAAATGCAGTAGGACCTACACCAGTCCGAACTGACCTGACAGCAAAAGTTCCAGAAGAGAAATTAAATAAGATTCTGGATCTTCAGGCAATTCACCGCTTTTGTGAATTTAATGATATTACAAATGTGATTGATTTTTATTTAAAACCAGAAAGTGATTTTATCACGGGACAAGTTATTTATCTAGGGGGCGTATATCGGTGAATGTAAACTATTTACTGGATAATTTGAAAAAAAATAAAGACCGGTTAGCAATCGTATCAGATGACAGAGAATATTCATTTGATGATATTTACAACGAGTATGAAAAGGCTGTAATGCTTCTGCAAAAAAAATCTATATCACCGGGCAGTGTAGTTTCTGTCATTGCTGAGTTTACGCCGGTATCGATTGCTTTGCTTATTGCTCTGATCGAAAGAGATATGATTATTGTGCCAATATCGAGAACCATTAAAGAGAAAGATAGGTACATCCGTATTTCAGAAAGCCAGTATGTCATAGATCTGTGGCAAAATATTAACATCAGCAGGACAAATACTGAAGTAAAACATAAGATGCTTCGTACTCTCATCAGGAAACAGGCCCCAGGGCTTATCCTCTTCTCATCTGGAACTACCGGAGAACCGAAAGCTGCCTTACATGACCTGACTTTTCTCATGAAAAAATTTGAGAAGCCGGGTAAATGCCTGAGTACCGTTACTTTTTTATTATTTGACCATATCGGTGGTTTTAATACAATCATGCACTCACTGTCAAGCGGCTGTATGATCGCAACATTAAAGGATCGGAGTCCGGAAGAGGTCTGCAGGATTATTGAAAAATATAAAATAGAGCTTCTTCCCACATCACCGACATTTATCAATATGATCCTCCTTAGCCGGATTTATGAAAAATATAATTTATCCAGCTTGAAAATGATTTCGTATGGAACAGAGCCAATGCCAGAGTCAACATTGAAGCAATTGCATAAACTCCTGCCAGAGATCAAATTAAAACAGACGTATGGATTGTCAGAACTTGGTATCATGTCTACAAAATCAATGAGTTCAGATTCCCTTTGGATGAAGGTTGGCGGCGATGGCTATGAGACAAAAATTGTGGATGATATCCTTTATATCCGTGCCAGGTCAGCAATGATTGGTTACTTAAATGCCTCCTCCCCCTTTGATGAAGATGGATGGTTTAATACAAAGGATAAAGTAGAACAAAATGGGGATTATATCAAAATATTGGGGCGGACTACAGACTTAATCAATGTTGGCGGAGAAAAAGTATATCCAAATGAGGTCGAAAGTGTTCTGCTATCATTTGATGGAGTCAGAGATGTATATGTATATGGTGAGGCAAATCCGATCACAGGACAAAGTGTTATTGCCAATGTCTGTGTAGATAAAAATAACGATAACAGAGACTTTATAAAACAGCTTCGGAAATATTGCAAAGACAACCTGGAATCATATAAACGCCCTACTTCATATCGATTAACAACAGAAGTATTTTATGGAGAGCGTTTTAAAAAGAAAAGATAATCTAGAATGGAGAGAAAATGAAAACGATAACCCATGGAATTTCAATCAGGGGAATAAGTGCTGCTGTACCAGAAAAGACAATTGAAAATATTTCTTCTATTGAAAAATTTAGGGAGAAAAAAGTAAAAATGCGCTTGAAAATCACTGGAATTGAACGGCGCCATATTGCAAAAGAAGGCCAGGATGCAAAAGACCTATGTTTTTCTGCAGCTAAAAGACTGTTGGATCATATGGATATTGACAAAGACCAAATAAGTACACTGATCTTCGTCACGCAGACTCCAAGCTTTGTAATCCCTTCCACGTCATTTTGGATCCATGACCAATTGGGGTTGTCCAAACATTGCATTGTTTATGATATTAACCTAGGGTGTTCCGGATTTGTGGAAGGGCTAAATACCATAGCTTCTGTTATGCAGAGCCAGGAAATAGGGAATAAGGGATTGCTTTTAAACGCTGACACAATTTCAAAATACATTGACTGTGAAGATGAGGCAACCAGTATGATTTTTGGTGATGCCGGAACCGCAACTCTTTTAGAACGTACGGAAGAAGATGATTTCATATGCTGGCACTGTGTAGATTCAGAACAATACAGGGATATTTTCGTCAAAACTCCTGAGCATAAACTGATAATGGATGGTATGCAGGTTTTTAGCTACACACTGGAACAGGTAGTTGGGCAGATTAACAATCTTCTTCATGAGCGAAACAATTATGAATTCTATTTACTGCATCAGGCGCAAAAATATATCGTTGATAACGTTTCGTCCTTATGCGGTCTGCCTCAGGAAAAGGTTCTGACTTCATATGAAGAATACGGGAATACATCAGGAGCTTCTATTCCTTTGACAATGTGCAATAACAGAAAATGTTTTAGCCCGGAAAAAAATTATTCTATCCTGGTTTCCGGTTTTGGTGCCGGACTGTCCTGTGCAAGTGCTGCTGTAACATTGAGAAATCCAGAGATCATAGATATAGCAGTTCTATAAACTTACTTCACTACTATACTATCCATCTAAATTGACTTGTGAATAGCTTTGTTTTAAAGCTATTCACAACTTTATACCATTTTTCACAATTATATAAAAATAGAGAATAAGAGGTGATGTAATGGAATTTCAGTATCCACAGCTCGGTTTTGGAACCTTAAGACTACCCACAAAGAATGGTGAGTTAAATATAACAAAGATAGAAAAAATGGTTGCCGAATATCAAAAAGAGGCATTTTGTTACTATGATGTACATCCTCATTACCTTGCTGGAAAAGCAGAGGAGACCATCAGAAAAACTGTAGTAGACAGATATCCCCGAGAAAGTTTTCTGTTGGCAGATAAAATGCCTTTTGACTGCAAAAACAAAGATAATTATGTAAATTATTTTGCATCCTCGTTAATAAATTGTGGGGTTGATTATTTTGATTATTATTTATTGCATTGTATGACGGAAGAGATATATGCCAACCATGAAAAACTTGGTGGATTTAACTTCCTTTTGCAGAAAAAAAGAGAAGGTTACATAAGGCATATCGGCTTTTCTTTTCATGACAAGCCAGAATTGCTGGATAAAATCCTGACTGCACATCCAGAGACAGAATTTGTATATCTTCAACTAAACTATTTTGACTGGAACAATCCTCTTATCAATGCCGAAGAAAACTACAATGTTGCACGAAAACACAATGTGCCGGTCTTTATAATGGAACCTCTTAAGGGTGGAAGCCTGATAAAGGGAAGCAGCATATTGCAAAAACTCGATCTAAAAAAAATAACAATACCTTCACTGGCATTAAATTTTGCAGCCAATCTAGAGGGTGTATATATAATCATGAGTGGGATGACGGAAAAGGAACATATAGAAGAAAACAGAAAAACGATTGCAGAATCTGGCAAATATCCTATCCCATTTGAAATATATAAGCAGCTTAATGACCAGTTAAGAAAAGTTAATAAGATATCATGTACCGCCTGTCGTTATTGTGAACATGAATGTCCCAAAAATATTCCCATTTCAGACCTTTTTTCTCTATTAAATTCCTGTGACAGGGAAATTTGGGGAACATCTTTGAAAAGTTTTCCAGGGAAAAGATATACTGTATTTTTAGAAAAATATAAATCGTACATTTCTGGCAAGGGAAAGGCTGATGACTGTATAAAATGCGGCCGTTGCGAATCAAAATGCCCACAAAAAATAAATATCAGAAAATATATCAGAATAGCGGCTAACACTTTTGAAAGAAGCAGTACTGATATAAAAATAGAGGGGATCTGGCAAAGATTCGAGACAGTATGCGGCCTGATGCGTGTATCACAGAAAGGATTAATCTTAAATAGATGGTTTATAAAAAATAACTACAAAAATATTGCCATATATGGTCTTGGCGAAATCGGAAGATTATTCTTCCATGAACTACAAAAATACCCTGATATATCAGTTAAATATGGAATTGATAAAAACGCTGCAAATATTCACATTAAAGAACTGGATGTTGTAGATTTATGTTCAGGCATGGAAGGAGTAGATGCTATTATTGTAACGGCAACATTTGCCTTTGACTTGATTTATGACGAGTTATCCAAAAAAATAAATAGTCCCATTATATCTTTAAATGAGATTATAGACTTTTATGAATTTCCTTGACAATCTGCCGATATATAACCCATTTTCGACACTTAACAAAAATATCAGAGGCGCTAATTCCTGTATTTACGGG
>CANRWA010000026.1 GCA_947643415.1 uncultured Clostridia bacterium
GCCTTCAGTGTCAGCTTATCTTTCACCTTCATGTAGATGGTCTTACCGGACTTCTTGCCCGGAACCTTGATCGTCACTTTGGATACCTTTGCCGTGGATGTTCCTGGTTCATTTACATTTGGCTGCTGGATCTGTCCAGTGTAGTCTTTCTCTGTCACATTCTTTACAGTAAAGTAAGAACCATCACATACCATCCGCATATATACTTTACCCAACCCATTGTCTTTGCCATCCTTGCTTCCCAGTGTCAGTGTTGTCTTGGATGTGAAAACATTCTTTGCATTCTTTGTGCTGACAACTTTCAGGTTGATCTCCAGCATCTTGCCGTTACGGTTGATCTCAACATTTGCATTTGCACTGTCCATCAGAGCAATGAATGCCTTCTCAAAATCAGCATCTCCCTGTTTCAGTGTCTTGCCATCACTTACCAGACTGTGGGATACATATGTGATTGCATCCCCGCTCAGGGATTTGTTGTCACCGCCTCCCCAGCCCCACAAGTCTGTACGGACTGCTGCATATTCCTTATATGCTGCTCCTCTGGTCGCCTCAGCAAAATCTTCCTGGTTTGCAAACACCATTACAAAGTTATTGTATACCTTCTCACCACCATGAACTTCCAGGTCAACCACACGGGTCTTCTTGTCATTGATCAGGTATGGTTTACTAAAACTGCCATCTTTCCAGAACCCCGTCTTCTTATCTGTTGTTCCTACTGTATATGGCTCAAATTTAGTGTTGTAGGTAAATTCTTTTACTTCCGTCTTTGTTACATAATTCCCCTTTTCTGCAGTGATCGTTACTGTGTATTTGACGCCGGCTTTTATATCAGCAAATTTAATTGTCCCCGGCTTATCCAGCGTAATGGTCTTTCCATCCCCGGTGACTGTCACTTTCACTGCCGCTTCATTCAGTGCTTTCCATGTGATGTTGTATCCTTCGCTTCCCTCTTCTACAGAGAATCCTTCATAAAGATCCGCATCATAGAGATATTTTTCACCTACTTTTTTTACCCTTACTGTCACAGTTTTCTCCTGTGCCAGATAAAATTTTCCATCAATGGTCTGCTCTGCCGCAGAAACAGTGAATTTATACTCACCATCTTCCTGCAGTGTATACGCATATGTTCCTGCACCACTAACGGGAGTTGCGCTGACAGCAGAGCCAGTAGCAACTTCTGCATTATTTACCTTGATTGTCAGGTTTTCTGGATCAATCGGAAGTTTTGTCTCGTACTTCAGATCAATTCCTGTGCCAGCTTCGTTCAGTTCAGCCTTGATACTGTCACCAAGGAGTCCGTCTGCAACACCCTCAATCTTTTCATAGGTGTACCCTTTAATTGTAAAGGCGCTGGCATCAGCCCCCATAAACATCCTGACATCTTCAGCAGCCTTTTCCTGTACCTGCCGCATAACCATACTGTACTTCTTGCCATCAGCAGCTGTAAGAACACGAGTGACCGTGAATACATCTCCTATTCTTCGTACTGTAATGTCCTCATCAGCGCCATTCATCGCTGCCCGCCATGCTGGCCAGTCAGCAACTGCTTCAATTCCACTCTCTGCATCTGCTGTAAACCATTCTTTCGTAGTAGTAGTGTTGGGTCTGGTAGCCTCTGTCACATTATACTGGTCTGCACGCAAATACCCATATTCTACATATCCCTCGGCGCTTCTGTCTGCATCTGTTGTTATGGCCAAAAACTCTGTGTTCCAGTTCTCAGCACCAACCTCATCCATGTGAACCTTGAATGTTGCTTCAAAGTTTCCTGAACCTTTATAATAGTTACTGAAACTGGTATTGAATGCACCTTTTGCGACTACATCTTCCTGTGTTGTAGACTCTGTAATCACTGTTGGTGTCTCTGCCGCCCCTGCCACTGTCCTGCCCACCGCCACCGGGGTGGAGAAGACCATGGCGGCCGCGAGGACCATGGCAAGGCCCTTCTTGAAACTCTTCCTCATGTTTCCCATTCCTCCTTTAAGATCATAAAAAATAAAATAAAAAGATAAACACCCGCACCCCCAATATCCCCCCCGGCGCGCCCCACGCCCCCAAAAAAAGGGGGCGCGCACTGCCGGGAAGCCCAAAAAGTCAACGGGAAATTTGGGGGAGGGGCAGGAAAGTAAAAAAGGGTCAGTTAGAAGGGGAAGGGAGAGGGGTGTTTTTCGAAAATATAACTAAATATAAAGAAAAGTAACTACGCATATTATAATTGAAAAAAGAGAGGACTGTACAATTCCAGTCCTCTCATATAATCGAAACAATATTACAATTTTTTCTACTTTACTTCATGAATCCAGCCCTCTGGAGCTTCGATCTGCCCCATCTGGATTCCTGTCAGCGTATCATACAGCTTCTTTGTAATAGGTCCCATTTCCTCCATGCCGCTCGGCAGGCAGATCTCTTTTCCATGGTCGACGATCTTCCCAACCGGAGAAATTACGGCAGCGGTACCACACAGCCCACATTCTGCAAATTCCTTTACCTCGGCAAATGGAACTTCCCTCTCCTCTGTCTCAAGCCCAAGATACTCCTTTGCCACATGCATGATCGAACGTCTTGTAATAGAAGGAAGAATGCTGTCTGATTTTGGTGTGACAACCTTATTGTCCTTCGTTACAAAAATGAAGTTTGCCCCTCCTGTCTCCTCCACATTTGTCCGGGTGGCCGCATCCAGATACATATTTTCGTCATATCCCTGGTTGTGGGCATCTACAATAGCATGAAGGCTCATGGCATAGTTCAGTCCGGCCTTGATATGTCCGGTACCATGTGGTGCCGCACGGTCAAAGTCTGAAACACGGATCGTAATCGGTTTTGCGCCGCCCTTGAAATATGGTCCTACCGGAGTGCAGAATACACGGAACTGATATTCATCCGCCGGGCTTACCCCGATCACAGGACCACTGGCAAACATGTATGGACGGATATACAAGGTAGCTCCCGAACCATATGGCGGTACATAACCTTCATTCGCCTTAACTACCTGATCCACTGCCTCAACAAAACGTTCCTCCGGAAAAACCGGCATCTCCAGTCTTTTCGTGGTATCTGACATACGTTTCGCATTCAAGTCCGGACGAAATGTCACAATTCTGCCATTTTCTGTCGTATATGCCTTCAACCCCTCAAAACAGGACTGTGAATATTGAAGGACGCCGGCACATTCACTTATGGTCACAGTGGCATCGGTCGTCATAGTCCCTGCATCCCATGCACCATCTTTATAATTTGATACATATCTTTCTGTAGTCACCTGATAGCCAAATCCAAGGTTTGCCCAATCAATATTTTTCTTTTCCATGCTTCATTCCTTCTTTCCTATGTTCAGTATCACATTTTCTGTACTCTATCTTACTCCTTGAAACTTTTGATGTCAAGCTGTTACTGCTCCCGTCTTTTATCGTTGAACTTCTTTCTCCTATCCCTTATAATGATGTCATAACCTTCAACATGCCAACATAGAAAGGAACACGCAAAATGAAACATATATTATGCTTTGGCGATTCCAACACATACGGGTTCAACCCGCATGGCGGGCGCTATGACGACAATACCAGGTGGACAAGGGTACTTGCCAGGCTTCTCGGCAGTGGTTATCTGATCCTGGAGGAGGGACTGAATTCCCGTACCACGGCTCTGGATGATCCCTATGAACCATACCGCAATGCTATGGACTACATCGTGCCCTGCCTGCAGACACATGCACCACTGGACCTCACGATCCTGATGTTGGGAACAAATGACCTGAAAGTGTACTTTCAGCCATCCGTAGAAAAGATAAACAGCCGCCTCCGGCGTCTGACAGAGGTCATTCTTGATGTCAGTATGGCACCTGTCCTTCTTGTAAGCCCGGTACACTTGGGAGAATCTGCACCCGAAGATCCCTGTGCTTTTCTTTATCCACCACATTCTGTTGAAGTATCCCATACTCTTGGCCCGGTTCTGAAGCAGACTGCAGGAGAACTTGGTGTGCCTTTTTTGGATGCTTCCGGCTATGTCGATCCGGATCCTTTTGACCATGTCCATCTGTCACCAGAGAGCCACCACCTTCTCGCTGAAGCATTTGCGGGGAAAATAAAAGAAATCGGGATCTAACCAGGAGGAGTACCATGAATGTTGTTGGCATCATTGCCGAATTCAATCCCTTTCATCAGGGACATGCATATATGATACAGAAAGCAAAGGAAATCACCTGCTCTGATCTTGCTGTCATTATCATGAACGGAGAATTCGTACAGCGGGGTGAACCTGCTGTCTTTTCTAAATATGACCGGACAAAGGCAGCTCTGGAGGGTGGTGCCGATCTGATACTGGAACTTCCTGTCCGTTTTGGGATCTCCAGCGCCGGGGATTTTGCTCTGGGCGGTGTTCTGGCACTATCTGCCCTGGGTTTCGTAACCCACCTTGCTTTCGGCAGTGAATGCGGAGATATCCTGCCATTTCAGGATGCCGCTGCTGCCCTTTTTGAAGAATCCGAAGAGTTTCATCAGACCCTTGCACATTTACTCAGAGAAGGCATGTCTTTTCCTGCCGCCCGGTCACATGCCCTGACAGAGACTTCCCCCATCCCTCCTTCCCTGCTAAAGAAGCCGAATAATATTCTCGGTGTCGAATACTGCCTTGCCCTGAAAAAGACCAATTCGCCATTGATCCCTGTCACAATCCCAAGGACAGGGATGGGATATCATGAGACCTTTGCCAATGAGTATGACCAGGGCAAAAAAGACAAACCATCCCATAGGCCAGAAGGCCTCCTGTCAGGCAAAGCCCCACAGATGAACGTTCCATCTGCCACTGCCCTCCGACAGAAAATCTATGACAGTGACACACCTCACCTGGCACTGGAAGATTTTGATTCCGCACTGGGCTATGCTTTATTGCAGGATAGCAATCTTACAAGATACAAGGATATCTCCTCTGACCTTGCCGACCGGGTCCAGCACTGTATTCCAGATTACCGGACAATCCGTGAACTAACGGGTCAGTGCCAGACAAGGGCATTCACTGATGGGCGGATCCGGCGTGGACTGATGCAGTGTCTCCTTCACATAGAGGCAACCGACCACACCATGCCCTATCTCCGGCTTCTTGGGCTGAGAATTAATAATAAAAACACAGGAGCCAGTTCCCTGCTCTCACAGGTGCCTGACTCCTGCCATATTCTTTCACGGCTTGCCATGGATATAAAAATCCTTGATCCTCATGCCCTTGCCCTGTTCCGGCAGGACCTCTTCGCTGCTGATCTCTACCGTCAGACCTGGTGCCGTAAGTACAACATAAGCCTGCCAAATGAATACCAGCATTCTCCCATTATTGTTGGGTAACTTATTTTATTTCCCAAGGATTCTCAGAATATTCTACCTCCATCAGGTAGTTCTTTGTCTATAGATACAGTGTATCAAGCTCGAACCGCAAAGCATTTTACTTTTTATTCAGTTCGCCTGCTGTCTTCTGGATTTCTTCCTTGTCCAGATATTTCTTCTCGTTCGCCATGACTGCATTCACCAGACGTTCCATCGCATCCTTATTCGCCTCAATAATTCTTATTGCCTCTTTCAACTGTTCTGATAAAATCCGGTTGATGAGCTCTTTTACCTTTTCGTCATATTTAAGCTCCATCTCTTCAATTTTAACAATCACGGCCAATCCGATTTCTTCTTCATACATTCCATATTTACACACCATATTTGCTGCAATGCCTGTAGCCATTTCCAAATCAGCAGCCGGACCATGTGTCAGACCATCTTCTATTTCTAATACATCTGCATATACCATTTCGGCGGCCCTGCCTCCTAACATACAACAGATCCTCTCCAGATAATATTTCTTGGTCGAATCCCCTTCCCCTGCCCCAGGCAGCATATATCCACCATGGCCTCCTCTTGCCACAATGCTCATATAAGCGGGTGGCCTGCCATTGTATAAATCAATCAAGGCATGCCCTGCCTCATGATACGCAGTCCGCTCTATCTCCTTTGGAGGCCTGTCAACTCTTTCCTCACCCATGATACATTTTTCAAACACCTCATCAAACAAGTCGTCATCAATATCACAGCCGGACCGAATCCCCTCCCGCAAAGCTGCCTCAACTACCTGCTCAAGCTTTGCAGGACTCCTTCCCTCAAACCGCTCAACAATACTCTCCATCTTTCCCTTCGAAATTTTAAACCTACCACTCTGCTTTTTGATGAGGTTTTCCAGCAGCTTCAAGTTCCCCTCTTTATCCAAATAATCCATCATAAATGTCATGTCAAAACGACGTTGGAGTGCAAAGTCAATTTTGTTTCCAAGATTCGTGGCTGCCATGACAAATACCGGCTTACTGTCTACTTTTTTAAACCCGTCCATCTCGGTCAGCAATGCGTTCAAAACCGGATTTGGCGCATTTGAATATTCCCGTTTCATACCGATGGCATCAATTTCATCAATGAACAGGATTGCTGGCGCATATTTTCTTGCGATACGGAATTCATCCTGTACCTTTTCAGAACCTCCATTAAGCAACTCACTTGCGCTGATGGATAAGAAATTCACTTTGGATTCCGAAGCCACAACCTTTGCCAGAGAGGTCTTGCCAGTTCCCGGAGGTCCATACAACAGGACTCCCCTTGGTCTCACCCCGCTTTTGTTATACTCCTTAGGCTTCCGGAGATAATCAATAAAAAATTTAAGCTCCTCTTTTAGATGCTCTAGATACTTTGGCAGATAAATATCATCCCAGCTTTTATCCGGACGCAGATCATCGGACAGCATCGAAGACTTATCCTCGGACTCCACCGCCGTATCAAGCTTAAAATCACCAAAAATGATACTTCCAACATTGGTATCCTTATCAAATTCTTGTTTGGTTTCATACATCAGAACCTGATGCCGCGTTGCCAATGTCTCCATTACCACCTGACAGCATACATCCTTGTATGCCTGCTCCAACTGGCTTCTAAAATATTTACTCTCGATAAACCCCGCGGCCCCTTTTTTCATAAGGGCATTTTTTTCTCTATCCGTATAGTCATGTCCATGGCTTCCGTCCAAAATATACACCGGGACTTCTTTATCTTCCTTCCGGAGTTGTAAGAAGACCTTCCGTCCAATCGTCTTGGCATCCACCACATTCAGCCTGTTTTCCACATTTTCAAGACCATGTATGTAGTCAATGACTGCAAAAAGAACATTTTCCTTATAGGTCATTTCCATAAACTCATCAATATTCACAGTGCTCTTCACGCTTACATCGTTATTTTTTATCTTCCCAACCGACTTATATTTTACTGTTCCGAAGACAGGAATTACACAGTTCCTTTCCCCCTTGTAAAAGTCCCTGATTTCCTCTGTGGTATCTTCAAAATCACATTGCCATTCTATCCTTCTTTCCACGTCGTCTTCATCCAGTATCTGCTTATCTTCCAACAGTTCCAAAAACTTACGTATTTCCCTGTCAACAAGCTTACCCGCTATTTCGGAAGCATTTCTGGCATCTGCACTTCCCCCCATGGAATACAATACAGTCTTGGCCAGATACTCCTTTCCCTGGCTCAGCTCATAGCCATATTTGTCTTTTAGTTTTCGAAAACGATCTTCTATATCATCCTTTACGAGTTCAAGAATTGCATCTGCCCTTAGATGGTTAAACATGATGATAACATGCGAAGACATCCTAGAAAGTATTTCCGGAGGGAAAAAAGGCGCTTTTGTTTCCGAATCTTTATCCTTCTCCAGTGCGTCCATCAACACCTTATCCGGAAGCAGCGTAAGATTTTCGTTCTGTGCATCACTGTAAAGCTGTCTGCCCGCATTAGTCGTAAAAAAAACGATAGCATTTTTAAACGACAGATTTTGCCGATTATATTTATCCTCGCAAATCCCATCATCCAAAATCTGTAAAAAAATCCGTATAACAGAAATATGCGCTTTTTCTATTTCGTCAAACAAAAGAACGCATCTCGGATTTTTAGACACAAACTCGGTAAGTATACCCGGCTCAGAATCCTTCCAGGTTGGGGCAAAACCAACCAATTCTTCTATGGCCTCCCTATTAGAATACCCTGACATATCAAACCGTTTATAAGGCAATCCCAATCTGAAAGCAAACTGCTGTGCCATATAAGTTTTCCCCACACCCGGAGGTCCTGCTAAAAGGTATGCGCTCCTGGGGCCTCTCCTATTCGGCGTCAGGCAGGCCTTCAATTCCGCATTAAAATAAGATTCGCTCAGCCTCCCAATAGCTGCATCTTGTCCAAGAATCTTGCCTCTCAGTTCCGTTTCTATCGCTCCGGCCTGCATCAAAAGCTGCTGCATGGAAACTTCGCCCTCCGCTTTCTCCGCCCCTTCTTCCGTTTTAATGGCTTTGGGCTTTGGATAACGGTTAGCCATCCGTTCCACGAACCGGATCACAGCATACGGATTATACCCAATAGCATTCTCCTCTTCTAAGTCTTTATAGATAGCTGTCAATTCACTTAAGGCCACGTCAGAGAGACATTGTTTTAGCTGTCTCCTCAGCTTGTTTGCTGCTTTCCCCCTCTCCGTACCAGAACGTCTGCACCTGATGAGCTCGACGCATTCCTTCATATCTGCCGCTATCACCCAGTATTCTGTCGGTTCTGTATCTTTTTCTCTGTTGGCGGCTATCCATTTGTCAAATTCATCTCCATCATCCTCGATATTCTCTTCTTCCAGCCCCCTCATATCAGAAAACAGTTCTAGATCATCTGCTTCTGACTCATCACCGAAGGGCAAAAAACCATAGTTCTTCCAACTCACATCGTCCAAATAGTCGGCACTATCACCCAGATACACCAAATCCCCCAGAAATTCTTCCGCTTCTTTTATGGCATACCGCAGGCTGCCGGGCACATCTTCCGGCTCCTCCTCCAACTCGCTCCGATATTCGAAACGGCGAAATTTGGAATTTGGATACTTGTTTGTCTGCTCAGAACATTTCAGCCATTCATTAAAAATTCCGGTCTTTCTTCCGCATTTTACTGCATAAATCATTTTCTTCATAACCTAACTTCTCCTATCGCCATATGTTCCCCGTATATGTAAGCTGTATTTGCCAAACCACAGGACAATTTGCTCTTTATTTTTCATCGTACTCCAGGCATCCATTTTTGAAATAAATCAGCCTTCTGGGAATCCGTATAATACCATTGTTTGCGTTCACTGTCCCATTTTGCGCCTAATTTTTTTACCTCTTCTTTTTCTTTATATGGACATTTGATGTAATATCTATTTGCTTCTACAACTGCAGTTGCCGTTCCATGGGCATATGTATCCGGCTGTGCAAGGATTTCATTAAAAAATCCAATTAGCTGTTTTGCCAACCCATGGTCTTCTATTATAATATAATGGTTTACTTTAGAATATTTTCCTCTATAGCTTATGCCGCTTAAATTTGATCTCTCAGAATTATCTATCGACACATCTCCGTATATAAATTCTGATGGCGTATAATCACCTGTACTGACAATGACAATGTTATCTACAACAATGAACTTTGCATGAACATTTTTATTCACTTTATAGCTGCAAGACTCAAGTTGATCCACTTGCTTAATCAAATATTTAAAGCTTTTTATGTGTTGAGGTTTCCGCTGACCATGCAGATCCCCATTCGCATCCACATATGTCTGTGATAGACATTTAACTTTAATTCCCTGTCTGCACTTGTCGAAAATAGCTCCAAAAATCCCCGGCCTTAGTCCTTTATTTTTTATATCACGATAATTGAATGCGGTCAATTCTTCTGCACATATATAAATCCTCTCTTGCGCTTTGGAAATAATGTCCCTAATCTTTTCTTCAATTTTGATTGGTGAATCCTGGATAAATGGTGCGGTAAAATAATTCATTCCTACATTCCCACCATAAACTGTTTCCATTTCATAGTTATAATTAGGGTGCGGATTCTGCCAATCAGGGAATCTGACAGAATGACTTAGCAAATTTGAGAAAAACATTTCTGATGTTTCACGTGATGCCGACGTGTCTTCTACAAGCAGCATGAACTCAGCCTTGGGTTGATGATACCCTACAGTAAAATTAGAAGATGTAAGCCCTGTTACCGTCTTTCCGTCCTTATATTTTATATAAACAGACTTAGAACGCAGGCTATATGACCGTCTTCTCCCAGAAAAGGAAGAGTACCTCACCGTAGATTTTCTTACACAGGTATGGTCAAAAACCTGCAGCATATAGTTTTCGCTGTTCAATCTTTCGATATCTTCATAAATCTCTTTTGCCAATGAATATATCGTAACATTATGACGGTAAATCTCATTTGTTTCATATTCATATATGTCTTTAGGGTAACTGTCGTCATAGCCCTCCAATGGGATTGAAATAACAGTAACCTTGATTCCCCTATTTGCAAAAGATTTCATTTTTTCGTGCAAGACACCATTATTGTACCAATGCAGGCTCAAATATATTGCAGAGATATTGTCCGCTTCCCTGTCTAAAAAATCCAGAAATTTTTTTAATATCTCCACACTGGATCCCTTTTGATGGAGTTTTCGATTACTGGGATTTTCAAAAAAAAATATCGGTTCCATCACTCGCCATCCTCCTATTTTTAAAATTTCACCACAATCAAACTGCGTCTCTGTCTATTTATCCCACAGATAAACTTTGTATTTATCATTCTCTGCTCTTCATACATTTGTATAATCAGGTCAGGATTTGGGGTTATAGCCTTTATCAGGAATCAATACACCTTTCCGCGCCTTATGTACCATCTCATCACAACGCTTATTATTCATATGGATCTCATCCGTTATTTCAGCCTTTTTATATCCTTTTACCCAAACAAATTCAACACTGTTTCTATTTTCCATAACTTCATCAAACAACTTCCATAAATCATGGTTATTGTTCTTTTTCTCATCTCCTTTAACATGATTAACTACATACGTAGAATCTGTATATAGTTTTACGGAAGCCTCTTTGGGAATTTCCTTTAATGCTTCTATAACTGCAAGTAATTCCATACGATTGTTTGTAGATTTTATAAACCCTTGTTGTCTTTCTCTTTCTTTTTCCGTTTCATCCTGAATAATATTATTTTTTATGATAATTCCATATCCGCCAGTCCCTGGATTTGGGTCGCATCCACCGTCTGTCCAAATTAAAAAATCACTCATATCTTCCCTCCATCAGTCCTTCAAGTTGTTTTCCTGTTAGCCTGTTCTCTTTAGCTAGAACCTCCGCAATCTTCCGGATTTTACCTTTTGCACTTTCTATGATTTCTATTGTGTTCTTCATCTCAGTCTTTAAGATTTCATTCACTTTAGCCATGTATTCTCCTGCCAGTGCTGATTGAAGTACCTCATCCTTACTGAGGACAATCATCTGATCCTGTTCCATTCCATATGTGCATACCATTTGGAATGCGGTATCAGTAGCATGCCGCAAGTCGCCGGATGCCCCTGTATTGAGCGACTTCTCCTTACCATAAAACACCTCTTCAGCCGCACGGCCTGCCAAAGAAATCCTTATTCTTGCCAGGAGTTCATCTCTCGAATAATCTGCCACATTCTCCTGGTTTGCATGCTGCATATACCCACCATAATTACCCCTAGACTCGATCGTGATATATGAAGGTTTGTCCCCACTGATATAGGACACATACGCATGGCCGGCCTCATGAATAGCCACACTCTTGTAGTAATCCGGAGTATGCTCTTTCTTTTCACCATGGTTGTACTCCTCAAGAGCGGTCAGCAGATCGTCATCCGTCATAGTTCCCGACTGTTTTATAGCATTACGGAATGCAAGTTCAAACACGTTCTGAAGCTCTGCAAGACTCTGTCCCGTAGTCCTCTCTGCAATATTGTGCGCTGTCTCTTCGGAAACAGCCGTGATATTCCTATCAGCAAGCATCTTAAGGAGATATTGTTCACGTTCACTTTCCCTCGGAAGATCCACACAAATCCTATTGTCGAAACGCCTGAGCAGAGCATCATCCAGTGAATCAATCCTATCACCCTCTCTTCCGGCTCCGAAGTTAGTAGCAGCCAGCACAAAAACAGGCTTATTGTGGTCAGCGCCAAGAAAACCATCCATCTCGGTAAGCAGGGCATTCAACATACTTTCTGTGTGATGAGTATTCTCTGAACCGGTTCTCTTCTTGCCGATGGCATCGATCTCATCAATAAATATAATAGCCGGCGCATATTTCCTCGCCTTTTCAAAGATCCGCCTGATATTAGCCTCGCTCTCGCCTTCATATTTATTCATAAACTCTGTTGCACTGGTCTGGAAGAAGGCCACATCCGACTCACCTGCCATAGCTCTGGCAAGCATTGTCTTTCCAGTTCCCGGAGGTCCGTAGAGAAGAATCCCTTTCGGTGGTCTAATGCCATTCTTAATGAACTCTTTTGGTTTCGTAAGATACTCCACAAAATACCGGAGATCTTCCTTCGCCTTTTCAGCTCCAATAACATCATAAAATTTAATATTGGGCCGCTCTACATCGGATAGAATTGAAGACAAATCCTCGGATTCCACAGCCGTTTCCAACCTGAGATCATAAAATTCAATCTTGCCCACATCATAACGTTTGTCAACAAACCCTTTTCTCGTCTTATAGGTCAATATCTGATGCCTGCGGGCAAGTGCATCCATTACTTCCTGACAACATACATCCCAATAGGCCACCTCCAGCTCATCTTCATAAAATTCCCTGTCAATAAAGCCTCTCGCACCTCTTTTAACCAGGTCGTTTTTCTCCCTGTCCGAATACTTATATTCGTACTTCCCTCCACATAAAATGTATATCGGAATGTCTTTGTTTTCTCCTGTCGCACGCAGAAACACATTACTTCCCACGGTTCTTGCATCTGCGATATTCAGGCTGTTTTCTGCACTATCCAATCCCAGTGTATAGTCAATTACCCCAAAGAGAACATTCTCGGAACGGAGCATTCCCATAAATACATCACAATCCGTTGTGTCCTTCACAGTGATACCATTCTCTTTAAGAGAACCCGAAGGCCTATATTGCGTGGTTCCCAGTACGGGAATCACACCATTTATTTTGCCAGAATACAACTCTCTGATTTCATCCGTTGCTCCCGTAAAATCACAATCCCACTCTATTTTTTTGATCTTTTCGATGTTGTCCGGCAGCATCTTTTGCATCATCAGATTCATAAATTCATATAATTGCTGATCGATCAGCTTTCCGGCCAGCTTGGATGCATTCCTGGCATCGGCGCTTCCGCCCATGGAATAAAGCACAGTCTTCGCCAGTTTACTTTCCCCAATTCTCAAATTGTATCCATATCCCTGCTCTGTTTTTATAAGCTGATTCTCCACATCCTTTTCCACCACCCGCCTAAGGGCATCCGCTTTTAGGTGGTTAAACATGATAACGGTATGAGAAGACATTCTTGATAGTATTTCAGAAGGAAAAAAAGGATTGTTTGTTTCCGGATTGATGTCTTTTTCCAAAGCATCCAGTACCAGCTTGTCTGGAAGCGCCGTCAGATTCTCATCTTTTGCATCACGGTAACGCTGTTTGCCCGCATTTGTGGTAAATATTATAATGGTGTCTTTAAAAGATATATTCGTATCGTAATAACGGTCAAAACAGATTCCGTCATCCAGTATCTGCAAAAATAACCGAACAACAGTGCCATGCGCCTTTTCTATTTCGTCGAACAAAAGCACACTATGCGGATTTTCATTCACATAATCAGTCAGTACGCCCGGTTTGGAATTCTTCCAAAAAGTAGAAATACCGGTCAATTCCTCTACTGAATCGCCCCTGGGATATCCCGACATATCAAAACGTCTGAAAGGAAGACCCAGCTCGTCCGCAAATAACTGCGCCATGAAAGTCTTTCCCACACCAGAAGGTCCCGCGAACAAGAATACATTCCTTGGACCCTTTATTTTCTCTTCCAAACGAGAACTTTTTTCCGCATGGAAAAAAGTTCTCTCTAATTTGTCAATTGCATCATCCTGCCCGAATACCTTCTCCTTGAGTTTCACACCGATAGATTCGGCATGCATGACCAGCTGCTTAAATGATGCCTTCGTCTCCTTCCTATGTACTTTCTTCTCCAGATCGGGATTGACATATGGACCAGACACTTTCATAAGTTCCTTCCGGTACACGTTATTCTCCGTTAATTCCCGATACAAGTCGCTCAAAGAGTGACCTCCCTGTTTGATATATTTCTTCATAAGTCTGTATGTGGTAGAATTCGTCTCCAGAATTCTCTCATAACTATTCTTTGCAAAGGCACGGCATCTTTGTAAGATCTCGTCAAAGTCCACATACTCCATGTCATACTTTTCAAAACGTTGTTTCAGTGCACGGTACTCATCTGAATTTTTCCATACTTTGCAGGCATCATCGACCCAGCCTGCAGGCGAATTCTCCATTGAAACCCCATCTCTGATTTTCGGATAAATCCTTCCCTTGTATATTTCGTCAAAACTATACAAAATTAACTTTGGATCGAATACAAATTCAAGCAATATGGCATATAATGTAGCCACGTGATATCTGCCCACATAGTTTCCACATGTGATATCCGAATTTGAACTACCTGCAATATATAGAAGAATCTCAAGCCAGGGCTTATTTTGGTTGGGACGTTCGGGTATGTGGAGCTCTCCGTACACTTCTTCTTCCTTCGTATGGTCAAAATTATACACTGTTGATTCCTCAAAGGAGATTTTACCCACAGGTTCTGCATAATCAGAAGGAACATCATTCACAAAGGCAAAGGGAAATTGCTCATCTATACCGTCTTTTTCACCCTCTCCTTGCGGATTGTCTCCATCACCAGGACTTCCCTCCCCAAAAGGCAGAAACCCTTCCTTCTTCCAGCTGTCTTCCTCAATATAATCCTGTTTTCTGCCCTGGTAAACAAGCTTAAACCCTCCTATGCAGAACTCACCCATGTATTTTTCCGCAAGCATAAAGGCATACCGGAGACTACCCTCCTTATTTTCATCTTCCTTTTCAAACTCTGACCTGTAAGAAAAACTGCGATACAAAGCTCTGGAAAATCCATTCGTCTGCTCATAGCACTTCTTCCATTCATCATAGATACCGGTTTTTCTTCCTCTTTTTACTACGTAAATCAATTTTTTCACAAGGTACCCCTCCAAACGTTTTTTGTCACAGAATATAGCTTATCAACATACCCCCTCATTCCATCAACTGTCCTTTTCTAATTTACCTAGTACCTCTTCCGCCGTAAAACACCTCAATATCGTACATCTGATATCCATACCATTATTGTCACAATGTAAATATCCCACAAAGAGTTACTTTTCAGTTCTCACCATTAAGCATTCCCACTCTCCCATATAGCTTCGTCATCTTCCTTATTTTCTCACACAGAGAATCGCTAAAAGCATCCTGATCCATACGCCACTGCCAGTTATCTCCTATTGTAGATGGTGTATTGGTACGCGCTGTATTAGGCAGGCACAGATAATCCTGCATTGGGATCACACACAGGTCTGAGACACTTCCCATGGCAAGGCAGATCAGGTTCCATGTGAGCTTCTTCTTCGAGGCAAACCGTCCGCAGTTCATATAGCGTACTGCCACTGCCTTATCCTCTTTCGCCATCTCATCCCAGCAACTGAATGTGGTGGCATTGTCATGTGTCCCTGTATACACCACAGAATTCCTGTCATAATGGTATGGCAGGTAATCGCTGTCCTCTCTGGAATCAAAGGCAAACTGAAGAACCTTCATTCCTGGAAAACCGGAATCCTTAAGAAGCTTTCGGACAGAGTCCGTCAGAAAGCCGAGATCCTCTGCTATGATGGGAAGCTCTCCCAGTTCTTCCTGCAGTGCTGTGAAAAGATCCATTCCCGGTCCTGGTTCCCACTCACCATGTTCCGCTGTCTTATGTCCATATGGTATCGCATAATATTCATCAAAACCACGAAAATGATCGATCCTCACCATATCATACCATTCATAACAGTTTCGGATACGGGAGATCCACCAGTCATAACCATTCTCCTTATGTATCTTCCAATTATAAAGCGGATTTCCCCAAAGCTGTCCTGTCTCAGAGAAAGCATCCGGCGGGCATCCGGCAACACCGATAGGCTGTCCATCTTTGTCAAACTGGAAAAGTTCAGGATGTGCCCAGGTATCTGCGCTATCCAGGGCGACATAGATCGGTATATCACCAATGATCTTCACACCCTTTTTGTTGGCATATGCCTTCAATGCCTTCCACTGACAGGAAAATTCATACTGCAGGAACTCATAGAAATACACATCGTCCATCCATTTATTCTTATAAGAAACCATAGCTTCCGGCTTGCGGAGACGGATGTCTTCTTCCCATTCCAGATAGCTCTTTCCATTCTTGCTGTCTTTCACTGCCATGAACAGGGCATAGTCCGGAAGCCATTCACTGTTCTTCTGGACAAAGGCATTGAATCCCGCATCCGATTCAATGCCACTCCGACCAAAAGCTTTGCGGAGCAGGGCAAACCGTTTCTCATACAGCACACCATATCTGACACGGCGGGCGTCTGTCCCCTCTGCCGCCTCCTCACACTCCTGTGTCTGCAGATATCCCTTCTTTACCAGATCATCCAGAGAGATAAAATAGGGATTGCCGGCAAATGTAGAAAAGGATTGATAGGGAGAATCCCCATACCCTGTAGGGCCCATGGGAAGGATCTGCCAATAACTCTGCCCTGCCCTTGCAAGTTTATCTACAAATTCGTACGCGCACCGGTCAAAACAGCCAATTCCATATCGGGATGGAAGGCTTGCCACCGGAAGTAAAATACCACTATTTCTCATAAAAACTCCAATCCCACAACTGGCTATTCTGCCAGAAGTGATTTACTCACTTTTACTTCGTATTGTCCCGACCACTCTTTATACGCACTTTGAAACTGGCTGGTCTGCCTTTCACTTATCACCTGATTCTTATATTCTTCATTCACTTTTTTACCGGATGGATTGACACAATAGGCAATATAATATCCGTCCGCCTCTTCAATAACGCCAGACACCTGATATTTCTTCAGCCCAAGCACAGCCGCCGCCAGATTTTTTCTTGTATCCATCTGTCCCACAAGGCTCTCTATCTCACTGGCCTGCGTATTTTCACGCGCCAGCTTATAAAAGCTGCCCACACCACTGTTCGCCTGCTGGCAGAGGGCATCTGCCTTTTGCTTCACCACTGCCTTATCCTGTCCCTCTGTTTTCAGCCAGATCAACTGTACCCTTGCCGCACGTGCCTGTTCCGCTGTGACATTGACATCCACCTGTCCAGTGATAACCAGATACATCTTCTCTGCCAGCTTATTTTCCTCAAAGATCTGAGCCACCAGCGGCTGGGTGATACCATTTGCCTGTTTCACCTCATCACTGAGCCCCTCACAAAACTGTCTGGCATTGTAATCCGCTTCCTCTTTCTCATCCGCAGCAAGTGTCACTCCCTGCACGGCTGCCGCCTTAGAGATCACCTTTACCTGGATTATGAGACGAAGTACATTCTCCACCGCTTCCTGCCCAATGCTCTTGCCGCCTTCCAACGCCCCGGTATAATTCCAGATATCCTCTGTCAGCATGCTGGCATACTGGCTCTCCATAAAATAGTAATACACCTTATACTCTTTATACGGAACTGTAGTCTTTCCTATTGACAGTGCCACTGAATCCTCACTCAGGGTTCCATTATTTACAGCAGCGGCGCCCTCTGACCTGCTGGTAGTCTCCTCCACAGCCTCACCTTCACCACACGCTGTCAGCACCAGGGACAGGCAGCATGCCATTGCTGCGATCCCTCTCAGTAATTTCTTCTTTCTTACTTTTTCCACATTTACCCTCCGTTCACACGCGCTTCTATTGAAGAACATGTCTCTTCTATTTTCTCACTCTGCCTGCATAGTTCCGCGATCTTCCTTACAATATATTCTGCCTGAGCTAAGAGATCTCCTTTCTTTTTCTCTGGCAGGGCATAGACAAAATATGGTTCTGCCCCTGACACAAAACGAAGCTTCTTATCCATCTCCATGATCAGGTCTGGAATAGCCGCCGCATTGATCTTCGCCTCCGGAAACATAGTAAAACGAAGGGTATCAGCCCGGCTGGCAACCTCTGTGATATATGCCCTGTGAGCTTCCGCCTTCAAAAGGGCAATGGTCAGCAGGTTCATAACACTCTTCGGCGGTTCACCAAACCGGTCTACCAGTTCATCGATCATGTCGCTCTGTTCCTCTTCTGTCTCGATCTCTGCAATCCGTTTATAAATATCAAGTTTCTGCAGCTCATTCTTAATATACCCCACTGGAATAAATGCGTCAACCTTAATCTCAACACTGGTTTCATAATCCTGATTCGAAACTGTCTCACCCTTCAGCCGCTTTACTGCCTCATTCAGCATCTTACAGTAAAGGTCATATCCCACTGCTTCCATGTGTCCGTGCTGGTCTGCTCCCAGCAGGTTACCTGCCCCCCGGATCTCCAGATCCCTCATGGAGATCTTGAAACCAGAACCCAGCTCGGTAAATTCCTTGATGGCGGCGAGACGTTTCTCTGCCACCTCCTTCAGCATCTTATCCCGTTTATACATCAGGAAGGCATAAGCAGTGCGGTTGCTTCTCCCAACACGCCCCCGGAGCTGGTAGAGCTGGGACAGTCCCAAGCGGTCTGCATCCTCGATCATAATAGTATTTACATTCGGAATGTCAAGTCCTGTCTCTACGATAGTCGTTGCCACGAGCACATCGATCTCCCCACTGACGAACCGGAACATAGTTTTCTCAAGTTCCCTCTCATTCATCTGTCCGTGGGCAAATGCCACGGCAGCTTCCGGCACCAGTTTCGCGATCTCATTTGCCACGATATCCATATTTCCCACCCGGTTATAGACATAATACACCTGACCGCCCCTGCCGATCTCACGCAGTATCGCCTCTCTCACGATTTCTTCATTTTTCTCCATGACAAATGTCTGAATGGGCATGCGGTCCACAGGAGGTTCTTCCAGAACGCTCATATCCCGGATTCCCACAAGACTCATGTGGAGGGTCCTTGGGATCGGGGTGGCTGTCAGTGTAAGTACATCAATATCATTTTTTATCTTCTTTAACTTCTCCTTATGTGTGACGCCGAAACGCTGCTCCTCATCCACGATGAGAAGGCCAAGGTTCTTATAACAGATATCCTTCCCCAGCAGTCGGTGTGTTCCGATGACTATGTCCACACTTCCCTTACGCAGCCCTTCTATCGTCTTTCTCTGCTCTGCCGCTGTACGGAGCCGGCACAAAAGCTCTACATTTACACCATAATCTTTCATCCTCTGGGCAAAAGTATTATAATGCTGCACTGCCAGAATGGTTGTCGGCACGAGAAATGCCACCTGCCGGCTGTCCATCACCGCCTTAAAGGCAGCGCGGATAGCAATCTCTGTCTTGCCATATCCCACATCGCCACAGATCAGGCGGTCCATGATCCTCGTGCTCTCCATATCTGCCTTTGTTGCCTCAATAGCCCTCAACTGGTCATCTGTCTCATCATAAGGAAAAAGTTCTTCAAATTCTCTCTGCCATACCGTATCTTTCTCAAATGCGTGTCCCTGCTTAGCCTGCCTTGCCGCATACAGCCGCACCAGGTCTTCGGCGATATCCTGGACAGCGCCTCTGACCCGTGCCTTTGTCTTCTTCCACTCTGGTGAATTCAGCCGGTTCAGTTTCGGCACTTTGGCATCACTGCCAGCATACTTCTGAAGCACTTCCAGAGAAGTGGCCGGAACATAGAGGTTGCTGCCGGCGGCATAGGCAATTTTCAGATAATCCTTTATAATATGATCCCTCTCGATCTTCTCGATACCCTGATAGATACCAAGGCCATGATTCTCGTGAACCACATAATCACCGATCTTCAGGTCATGAAAGCTGTGGATCGACGCACCTTCATAACGCTTTATCTTTTTCTTCTTCTTTTTCTTCAGCCCGCCGAAGATATCACTCTCTGTCACCACAACGAAGTTCAGATTCGGGTACTCGAAACCATGCCGCACGCTGCCGCGGCTCACCATGACCTCACCCGGCTGCAGCACATGTTCCATCTTCCCGTCGTAGATGGCATTGATCTCATAATCCATAAGATCCTCACACAGCCTGCGCCCCCTTGTCTCTGATGCCGACAGGAGAAGGACCCTGTATTTCTTTTTCTTTAACCGAACAATATCTTTTGCCAGCAGGGCAAAGTTATTATTATAGGAAGGAGAAGACTGCACCTGAAAGTAAAATTTCCTCTCCACAGGTACCTCTTTCACCGGGGCATCCAGCGTAGACAGGAGCACAAGCGGGTAATGCTGCAGCTTCTGCATTAATTGTGGCAGGGAATACAGGACATCCATCTGCTTCGGCAGAATATAACCCTTCTCAAGCCGTCCGGACATGCTCTCACGGAATTCGTATTCCACCGCCTCCGCTTTCTCAATGCAGCGGTTTGGCTCATCCAAAAATACAACCACATTCCTGTGGGCAAAATAATCAAAAAAAGAACCCGTTCCCTCTGTCCCCCGCTCTGCAAAATAGGTGACATAACTCTCCAGATTGACCAGCCCATGGTATGACTCGAAACTCTCCCTGAAATTTTCCACATTCTGGCGGAGCCTGGCCGCCTCTTCCTTCTTCCCCTGTTCCTTCAGCCTCGCTGTGCATTCTTCCATATCCAACCCGATCTGGCGGAGTCCCCGAAGTGCATGTTCCTCTGACATAAAGACTTCAACCGCCGGATATATCTCGATCTCCTCTAATTTCTCCACCGACCGCTGGCTCTCCGCATCCATGCTGCATATGGTATCCACCTCGTCTCCCCATAAGTCGATACGGCAGGGGCTCTCTTCCGTCAGAGGAAAGATATCCAGAATCCCGCCCCGGACAGAAAATTCCCCTTCCCTCTCCACCTGAGCCACATTTTCATAGCCCATCTCGGTAAGCTTCTTCTGCATGTCAGTAAGGTCCAGGCTGTCTCCCTCCCGGATCATAATCTTATTTTCAATATATTTCTGGAAGGGCAGGCAGAAATCCATCCCGGCATCCATAGTAGTTACGATGGTCACTGGCTCCTCCCCGGCAATGGCCTTAATGACCTTCAGGCGTTCCTTCACGATCGCCTGCCCATGGACATCGGCACTGTAGAAGATCAGGTCCTTCGCCGGATAATACATGATATTCCGATCATACATACGGTAATCTTCCACGATCTCTTTCGCACGGATCTCATTGTGTGTTATAATCAGCCGGACATCTCCCAGTTCCTCTAACCCATAGATAAAGTGACATCTCTGGGCATCGATACTGCCGATGACATTGACTGGTGTAGCCCCCTTACTGACCGCTATCTTTAGTTGGTTGTACTCATCCAGTTCCCACAATGGGTCTAATAATGTTTCCATAATCCTCCTATCCGGCAGATGCCCATGGCAGCCGATCTTCCTATCTCTCTATCTTCTTTCCATTTACCCGGTTCATGGCACTTGCCACATCCTCATTCAGTATGGCAAGCACCGCCTCTTCTGCCAGCGCAAATACATCCCGGATCATGCCATCCTCTTCCCTTGAAAACCGCCCCAGTACATGTTTCACCAGGTCGCCTCCCTCTGGCTTTGCCCCTACACCGATCTTGATCCTCGCAAATTCCTCTGTGCGCAGATGCTGTATTATATTTTTGATCCCATTATGCCCCCCGGCACTTCCCTTTGGACGAACCCGGATCTGTCCCACCGGTAAACTGATATCATCATAGATGATGATCAATTCGTCTATATCCAATTTATAATAATCGAGAAGGGCGCGGACACTCTCTCCACTGAGATTCATAAAGGTCTGCGGCTGCGCCAGCATCACCTTCTGTCCCCCGATCATGCCTTTACCTACGATCGCTTTGTTTTCCCTGCTCCTTAATGGTATATTGTATCGGTCACTGAGATAAGTGATCATATCAAAACCGATATTATGTCTTGTAGCGGCATAGTCTGTGCCCGGATTTCCCAGACCTGCGATCAGATACATAGTTACCTCCTTCTTAGGAACTGTTAAGAAATAACTTTTAAATAATGCGCAGGATTTTTCTTCGAGAGTGATGTTCAAAAATCAGGCGCATAGCGGGCTATGTAACTGATTTTTGAATAATGCTGTCGAAGAAAAAGACAAGCAATATTAAAAGTTATTTTTGAACAGTTCCTTACCAACTGTGCGTACACAACTTTCACCCGACGGCGCCATAAGACACCCTCGGGAACTGTATTATTTATTGTATCAGATTGGAAGAACGCTAGCAACAGAAAATTGAATTTATCAAATACTGTTTTTTACATGATAGATCATTTTCTTTACTTCTTCTATTTCAGCATATCATGCGTGAATATTTTCCCATCAGATATTGCCAAGCCTGCCAGCAGAAAACTGAAAATGCTCTCTGAAGTGCGGGACGGCAGTACAAAAATCCTGATTGACGTTTCCATAAAGAAATGATATAGTAGAGATACAAAAGGGGAAACCGGAAGCGGTTTACCTTAATAGTTATAGCAAACCTCTTATGAGGTCAGCCGTCATTATCTGCAGTAATGGCGGCTATTTCTTTCCCTTAAAAATCTGATAAAACAGACTGATAAGGGCAACTACAAATGTACAAAACAAGAAAAAATCCTGATATGTAATCATCGTATCGCCCCCCTTCTTTCATCTGGAGGGCTATTCAACCCTCCGAAGAAGGTAAGCCGCCTCGCTTTTGGTTTCCCAGT
Source organism: uncultured Clostridia bacterium (assembly GCA_947643415.1). Taxonomy (GTDB): domain Bacteria; phylum Bacillota; class Clostridia; order Lachnospirales; family Lachnospiraceae; genus Eubacterium_F. Next base: position 22,767 of record CANRWA010000026.1, read on the forward strand.
TTTTATTATATCAACAACCAAGATGCATATCAACAATAATTATATTTTTGAAAAATCACAATTTATCTGCGATTCCTTTTTCTTACAAAAAATCCCCCTCTGGCTCCTTCATAGCAAGTTCAAGCATCACGGAGAAAGTATCAGAACCATTTCTCTTATCAAACCGCCCGGCGATATCTATTGCCTGTCCATAGAGCCACTGCTCCAGCTCACTGACAGAGTAAACCCCCTCCTTCTGATAACAGGACAAATTCTCTGGCAGTTCCATCTGTACCGTGTCTTTTTTCTTCGCAAGCTGATGGCACACCGTCCACGCCCCCCGGCAGAAATCAAATACCCTCTTCTGATCCCACATACCTGCGATCCAGGGGAAACTTTCTATCATCAGTTTCTCCCCCTGCTCCAGGTCAGAATACGCAAAGCAGCGGAGAACAGCCCCAATATAAGAAAGATCACCACGGTCGCGGTGTCCGATCCGCTTCAATTCCCTGGCATAAGGAACTGCCATCTTCAGATCCCCTTTGTCCATTGCATATTCGATATAGTGTTTCAGCATCTGGTGAGGGGTATTACTGCAAAAGGAGAGCCGGCGCTGTTTGATAGGTTTGGCATGTACGGCAGCCCCTTCTTCATCTCCCACCAGAAGATGAAGCCAAATGGCATGGCATCGTTCACAGGCGCGGCAGTCCGACAATTCATCACGCCCTGTCTTCCAGAATTTCCGGAAATATTCAAATGCCTTTTCCTTATCCACATAAGCGGTAAATTGGCACATCTGCCACCAGTATGTGCGGTGTCCCATATGGAACCGCTGTACAAGCTGGTAGTACTGTTCCATCATTCCCTCCCACTGGGAAAGAGGGATCTGTGGCAGAGAGACCACTGGATCAATGGCAAGCTGCATGATCATAATATACATTTCACAGCCATTGGGGCCAAGCGCATCCGGATGCTCCTCAAAGATCGTGCTGAATTCCACGGCGACAGGCATCGCTTTCGGCGGATCATCATGAAAAGTCACCTCCGATGCATACTGGTACCGGAAAAGCATTCGGTAAAAATGGTCTTTTGCCTCATCTGCTTCCCGAATAGCAGTTAATAATGCCTCCCTGAGGGCTGCCCCCTTCAAAAATTCCAGCCCTTCCTGAATCAGGCTCCCATCAAATTCTTTGTCCATCGTTTTCACCCTTTCTTCATTATATGGTCTGGCTCGTCGGCACTAATTTGCGCCGCCAGGCTACTCATGATATTCCACCAGATTCAAAAGTTCATCACTCAATGCCTTCAATTCCCTGTGATGCAAAGAATGTCCCCCTGTGGCAAGCGCCTGAATATAAAGAATCCTGGCAACGCTCTTTAACAAATCTTTATTCTCCATGTGTAACAGTCTCTGAATCAATGGACTACAATAATTCAGGTAAAGCACGGCAAGGGTCTTCTCTGCAGCATCCGATATAAGAGAAGCCAGTGCCTCTGAAAAGACACCATGGGAACTTTCCCTTGCTCCCTGCACCCGCCGCACGAACTCTACCTCGTCACTGTAATAATAGAGTGCTGGCAGGTCATCTGGCTGAAAACACCGGAGATCTGCCCTGCAGTCAAACTCCTCCAGACTCTCACTGAACAGCCTGAGCAGCTCTTTCGCATGTTGGTAGTCCTCTTCCGGAACCTCCTGCAGCACTCCTCCCATATCTTCTTCATGAAGCGCTGTGATTGGCAGGTCATACAAGCTGGCGAATTTGGGGATCAATTGTCCGTCAAAATCATAGCCGCTGCAGATCAGGAGACGGTTCTGTGCGGCAAAGACCGGTTTTAACTGCTCAAACCGAGAGACCTCACCAATATAGACCGCCTCACCTGCCTGTCTCAGTGCCGCTCCTGTCATCTTTCCCTCGGATGTGACGAAAGGAAGATACTCGATAAATAACCGGAATATCTCATCATCCCACACTGCCATGGATTTGATGGCATCATAATGTACTGAGACGGTTTCCTGCAGGATCTTAGGGTCATGCTCCGAGAGCCAGATAAAACGCTGTTTAACTGCTCTTGCAAATTCCTGCCTTGCAAGCTCCAGTTCTGAATCCTCATAAAAGCTCTCCCTTGAGGCGGTGGGACGCAGACCAGAAGTATTCAAAAAGCAGCGCAGGAAAAATGCCCATTCCGGCAGGAGTGGAACACCCTGGTCCGTGAGCAGCATATTTTTCAGGTAAATACGATGCCCACTCTTCACCGCAGGATCTGTCTTATAGGGAAGAATGTACGCGGCCCCGGACAGATGTTCTGTCTCAACCGGGATCACATCCAGAAAATCTTCCTCAAAGAGCCACTCGCCCAGAGACAGGAGCCTCCCCCGCCCCAGCTTCGTAAAACCGGCCGGGATATAATTTAACGGATCTTTCTTATCATTAAGATATACCGGAACCGGCAGCATCAGCCCATAATACTGCACAAGCCGCGTAATGGTATTCTCCTGATAGTAATCCTCACACCCTTTTTTTGCCCGCAGTGTAATTGATGTGCCAGCCGGGATCCCCTTATCCTTACCCTTCTTTTTATCTCCCGTGGCAGAATCACCTGTCTTACTTAACGTATACGTTCCATCCGGTTTCCCCTCCCACACATATGTTTTACTGCTATCTGTTGACCTGGTATGGACAACAATAGAGTCCGATACCATAAAACATGAGAGAAGTCCGATGCCAAACCGTCCAATATAATCTTCCAGTACCTGTCCACCCATCAAATCATGTTTTGAAGACTGACCGATGACAGACAGGAACTGGTGGATCTCCTCTTTGGTCAGCCCCGCTCCATTATCCGAGAAGCTAATCTTCTTTCCTGGCACACATTTGATATGTATTGCCCCTTTGTCCCAGCCGGATTCTTTCTTCTTTCTCAGCGCAATGGCATCTGTACCATTCTGCAGCAGTTCCCTCAGAAACACATCTGGTGTCTTATAAAGATGATTTGACAGGATCTCCAGCATACCGCCAAGATTAACCTGAAAATGAAATGTCTTCCCCATCTTACAATACCTCCTGAAAAAGCCCTCCTGTCCAGCGGTTCATAGAATCCCTGAACCATTTCTCCTTCCAGAACCGGTTGTGCTGGGCGGCAATAAACAGTAAGACACTAAATGCCAGAAAGCCCTGCATATGATGCCCATCAATGGTAATCCCCGCAGCCCGCTCATAGCTTTCCCGGATGCTCTCCTGTTCCCGAACATGAATATAATTGGACGCCAGCATACCACATTCTTGTACTTTGTATCCATAACCAGACAACGAAAAATCAATAGGTGAGAGACCGTAAGCTGTCTGCAGCACATTCCCAAAGCTAAGATCCGCATGAATCAGGCTTCTGGAATCCGGAACGGCATCAAGTATGGTCATGATATGGTCCACCTCATCAAGGACAGCCCGGCAGACCGCTCTCTGTTCTCTGGAAATGTGCGTCATCTCACATGCAAGGTCAAGCTCTGCTCTCATCCGCTGTACCAGGTCATGGGAATAAGAAAGCCTCACTCCGGCAAACCCGTCCGCTGCTTTGTGAAGTTCTGCTGCCAGAGTACCAAGACTTCCGGCATATGGATCCGCATGGTCTTTGTCCAAAGTCTCCCCCTCCACCCATCGCAGCAGTTCACAGCGTATGCCGTCAGAGAGAACCGAGATATATTCCCCACATTTATTCTGTATTGGTACCTGCACCGGAAAAGGAGCTCTTTCTGAAAGATATAATAACAGTTCCATCTCTCCCTGCATCAGATCAGCCACTGGAACCGTTTCATATAATTTCAGCGAAAAACCTTCCATAGGCAAATGTATCCTCAAGACATAAGCACCGTCTTTCAAGATTACTTTACATGTAATATTTTCATTGTGCCTGATAAATAAAACCTTCCTCTCGCCTATATCATAATGCAGTAATGCCTCCTGAACCAGCTTTTTAACATTTATAGTCATTTTTATTTACCAATCCGTATTTATTCATTTACTTTAGCGTATGAATCACTCTATGTATAAATGATAGCCAAATACCCCACAGCAGGCTGATGAGGCATGGAATTGATATATTATGCGATCTCCAGTGCAATCTTCATCATATCTGTAAATCCAATCTGCCGATCTTCCACAGATAGAGATTCCCCCCGAAATGGTGCATCCGAGATCGTCAGCAGACAAAGAGCCTGTTTCCCTGCCCTGGCTGCATTCATATATAGGGCCGCAGCCTCCATCTCCACTGCCAGTATCCCCATCCTTGCCCATTTCTCCAATGCCCGTTCATCTTCATTATAGAAAATATCAGAAGAAAGGATATTGCCTGCCACTGTTTTGACGCCAAGCCTCTCACCTGTCTCCACAGCCGCCCTTGCCAGGCCAAAATCCGCCACTGGCGCAAAGGTTCCCGGCAGCCCAAACTGACTGGCATAATTGGAATCCGTACTTGCCCCGGTTCCCACTACCACATCCCTGAGATGCACCTTATCGCTCAAGGTTCCTGCTGTACCGATGCGGATAATCCGATCCACATCATAGAAATGAAACAACTCATATGTATAGATCCCCACTGAAGGCATCCCCATACCACCGCCAAATACCGTGATCTGTGTCCCCTGGTAATCGCCAGTGAAGCCCAGCATATTTCTCACGGTATTGATACATTCTGCATTCTCAAGGAAAGTCTCTGCGATGAACTTTGCCCGCAACGGGTCCCCTGGCATCAGAACCGTCCCTGCAATCTGACCTTTTTCTGCCCCAATATGAGGTGTCGGTGTATTACCCATGTTCGTTCCCTCCTTCACTTTGCCTTTGCGGAAATAAATCCTTCTAATCCGTCCGCTCCCCCTCTTTCCCATAATACTCACAGAACCTGGCATGAAATGCCGGCGGTTCATCCGCCGCATACAGATGGGAAATATCCCCGAAGGAACTGACACGGAAAGAAGCAATCCCTCTGCGTCGCTCCTCTGTGTTGATCGTGGTCACAGATGTGGGCGCCGCACAGAAACCATGCCACACTACCATGGGCGAAATACCCAGCAGATGGCTCAGCATAACACATTCCACACCAAAATGGCAGATCAGTACAATCCGGTCTGCATTCGCCCTCTCCACCCGGTAATAATTTCCTTCCCTAATATAACCATATCCGGCAAGCAGCCCATCCAAGCCATCTGCCACCCACTGATATTCCTGCGCCACGGCACTGTCCCGCATGATAGGAGTATCTGTCCAGTTCAGCTTATCATAATATTTCTCCTCTTTCGTCCAGTCCTGTGGGAGCCAGTCCCAGACAATAGTCCTGTCTTCTGAATCCGGCCGCGCAATATCTGCCCGGAAAAACTCCTGAAGCCAAGATAGTTCCACCGCCTCCCGTTTCATCTTTTTCAGAGTCAGGGATGCAGTATCCTTCGCCCTCCCCAAAGGCGATACATAAAATTCTTTTATGTCAAGCTTCGATAGACGGTCTGCCAGAAGTTCTGCTTCTTTCCATCCTTTCTCTGTCAGTGAGTCGATCGAGTAATCCGGATCACCATGCCGTATAATCAATATCTGCATATTATCCTCCATTCTGAAGCGTCACAATAACCTCCTTAAAGTGAAAGGCCACCAGCCAGGACTCTCACCTTCCACTGATGACCTCTTACTTCTCACAGCACAACTCTAATGTCGTTCAATCGGGTACAACAAAAATTAAGTAATTGACATTTCCTTATGCCTAATTTTGTTGTAGTTGTCTAGTCCTGTTCTTCTTCTGGCAATTCTTCCAGTGCCCTCTCATACTCTGTTAAGATGGCCTCCTGCAGCATTGCCCTCATTTCCCCATTTATCGGATGAGCGACATCCCGGTATTCCCCATCCGGCGTTTTCTTACTCGGCATCGCGATAAATAATCCTTTTTCGCCTTCGATTACCTTGATATCATGAACTACAAAAGAATCATCAAAGGTCACCGACACTACCGCTTTCATTTTAGATTCTTTGCTAACTACCCGGGTGCGTATGTCTGTGATCTGCATCTCAATTCCCCCTTTTTCTGGAATGTTTAAAGTACATAACGTTCATTTTTCTCGAGAATGATCTTAATCTCTTCTGGGGTGCCGACGAAGTTCGAATTTGCCCGAATCGTTCCGTGGCTCTCTACGATGCAATTTTCAATGTAAGTGTTATCCCCAATGTAAACATCATTAAGTATAATGGAATTCTTTATTACGCAGTTATTTCCTACATAAACTTCTTTGAACAGAAGGGAATCCCTTACCTCACCATTGATGATACATCCGCTGGCTACCAGGCTGTTCCTAACCTGTGAACCGGCATTGTACTTAGCTGGCGGAAAATCCTCGATCTTGGAGGCAATGTGAGGATATTCATCAAAGAAATATTCTCTCGTCTCCCTCTTGAGGAAGTCCATATTTGTCTTAAAGTATGACTCTACTGTAGTAATATTGCTCCAGTAAGAATCCATAGTGTATGAATATATTTTTTTAATCCCTTTATAGCGTATAAAAATATCCTTTACCAGATCAAAACCGCCTTCTGCCCCGGCGCGCTCGATCATCTCAATGAGCTGCCTGCGGCGAATCACATAAATACCAGTGGACACCAGGGTCTTATCCGTCACAATTGGTTTTTCCTCAAAATCCGTAACTACCCCGTCAGCATCTACTGAAATTACACCAAAGCGGCTCGGATCTTCTACTCTCCCCAAGTCCTTTGTCACAATGGTAATATCCGCATTTTTCTCAATGTGGTACCCCAGCAGTTTATTCATGTCCATTTTATATACGCAGTCTCCAGAGGCGATGATGACATATGGCTCATGGCTGCTCTTCAGAAAATCAATGTTCTGTGCAATGGCATCGGCAGTTCCCCGGTACCACTGGTTATTGTCATGAGTCTGTGTCGGTGTGAAAACAAACAATCCTCCCTGCTTACGTCCGAAATCCCACCACTTGGAGGAATTCAGATGCTGTGTCAGTGATTTGGAATTGTACTGCGTAAATACACCAACTTTGTTAATATGCGAATTTGCCATACTGCTCAGTGCGAAATCAATACTGCGGTAACCTCCTGCAATCGGCATAGCCGCTGTCGCACGATCTCTTGTCAGTTCCTTCATCCGGCTGCTGGAACCACCGGCAAGAATCAATCCAATTGCTCTCATAATACGTCACCTGCCTTTATCAAACTTTCTCCGCCTTCCAGAGTATTGTTCGGATAATCCTCGATTGTCGTTTTCCCTGAAATAGCTGTGTTTTTCCCGATGGTGACTCCATCCGGAATCTCTGTGTTGTTACCAATGGTAACAAGATTAAAGGCATAGACATCTGGTTTCCATTTGTTCACGACATCATCTTCACCGGCACCAAGTACGCAGTTAGCCCCAATCACTGTATCCTCAGCTACGATTGTGCGGTCTAACACAGTATTCTTGCCAATCCGTGTAGAATTCATAATGATGGAATCCCTGACAACTGCTCCTTCTTCTATCACCACATCAGAACCAATGACTGAGTTGTGGATCTCTCCATGGATCTCACAGCCATCCCCCATGATGGCTTTATCAATCACTGCATCGCTGGCAATATACTGTGGACGGATCCACTCATTGCGTGTGTAGATCTTCCAGAACTCCTCATAAAGATTGAACACAGGAATCAGATCAATCAGCTCCATATTGGATTCCCAATAAGAACCAAGAGTTCCAACATCCTTCCAGTAGGCATTGTACTCATAAGCAAAGATCCTGTCCCCTCTCTCGTGACAATACGGAAGGATATGTTTGCCAAAGTCACAGCCCTTCTGGTCTTTCAGTTTGATCAGTGCCTCTTTCAGCACTGGCCATGAGAAAATGTAGATTCCCATAGATGCCAGGTTGCTCCGTGGATGCGCCGGTTTCTCTTCAAATTCCAGAATCCGGTGTGTGTCGTCTGTAATACAAACCCCAAATCGACTCGCTTCTTCGATCGGTACCGGCATTGTGGCCATCGTAATATCTGCATTATTGGCCTTGTGGAAATCCAGCATTACCTGATAATCCATCTTGTAAATGTGGTCACCGCCCAGGATCAGTACATAATCCGGATTATACGATTCCATATACTTTAAGTTCTGGAAAATCGCATTGGCAGTTCCCGTATACCACTCACTGTTTGAACTTCTCTCATACGGAGGAAGAACGGACACGCCCCCAACATTACGGTCCAGATCCCATGGAATACCAATCCCGATATGAGTGTTCAGTTTCAACGGCTGGTACTGTGTCAGCACACCTACCGTATCCACTCCAGAGTTAATACAGTTACTTAATGGAAAATCGATGATTCGATACTTTCCCCCAAAAGCAACAGCAGGTTTTGCTACATCTGCCGTCAAGACACCCAGTCTTGACCCTTGCCCCCCAGCAAGTAACATGGCTATCATTTCTTTTTTTATCATGTTATCACCCCTGTTGTTTATTTGATGTTATAAAGTATAACATATAATTTCTGAAATGTGAATATTTTTAACAAAAATTTTTTCATATTTTTTCTCCTTTTCGTTAAAATGCACAATTTCATACTGTCTTTATTAAGCATTTTCACCTTTTTTCTTGTATTTTCCATATTATATTATATAATATTAATAACTATAAGTCTTTTTAGAGACAGAAGAAAGGTGTTGCTTATGTATAAAATTGATTTTGAACATCCCTGCAATGTTCATTTTATCGGAATCGGCGGGATCAGCATGAGCGGTTTTGCTGAACTGCTGCATTCCATGGGTTTTACTATTACCGGTTCTGACCGGAGCGAGAGCAAGATCACAAAACATCTTGAGGACCTTGGCATACAAGTAGTATATGGACAAGACGAGAAAAATATTACAGAATCCATTGACCTGGTCGTCTACACTGCGGCCATCCATCCTTCTAATCCGGAATACAGACGTGCCAGCGAACTAAATATCCCGATGATGGAACGTGCCAGTATGGTAGGGCAGGTCATGAAAAATTATTCTTCTGCCATCGCCGTATCCGGTACACATGGCAAAACCACCACAACCTCCATCGCCTCCCAGATCTTTCTTCAGGCGGGTCTGGACCCTACCATCTCTGTGGGCGGCATCCTGGATGCCATTGGCGGCAATATCCGCATTGGGCGCTCGGAACACTTCATTACAGAAGCATGTGAATATACCAACAGTTTCCTGCAATTCTTTCCCACGGTGGGGCTGATCCTTAATATAGAAGAAGATCATATGGATTTTTTCAAAGATATCGACGATATCCGCCATTCTTTCTCAGAATTCGCAAAGAAGATCCCGTCACACGGTACGCTGATCATCAATGCGGATATCGACCATTTTGAGGAGATCATAAAAGATGTGTCCTGCAGGGTAGTCACATATGGCCTGGACAATTCTTCTGCTGATTTCACTGCTGAAGATATATCCTATGATGATCTGGGCCATGGCAGTTTCGATGCCATCCGCAGTGGCAAAAAAGGTCCTCGTTTCCATCTCAATGTAGTAGGCAGGCATAATATCTCCAATACGCTCTCCTGCCTTGCCCTGGCTTCCCTGTATGGCATTGATGATGAGACAGTACAACAGGCGCTATCTGCCTTCCATGGAACAGAACGCCGTTTTGAGCTGAAAGGTGAAAAAAACGGAATCACAATTATTGATGATTATGCCCATCATCCCACTGAAATATCCGCCACACTGGAGGCTGCTGCAAAATATCCCCATAAGTCTCTCTGGGTAACATTCCAGCCACATACTTATACAAGGACAAGGGCTTTCCTAAAGGATTTTGCGAAATCCCTGGCCCTGGCAGATAAGATAATCCTCACCGACATCTATGCTGCAAGGGAAAAGGATCCTGGTGATATCTCTTCCCAGATGCTGGCAGATGAATTAAGGAATCTGGGTAAAGAAGTATATTATTTTTCTGATTTCACAGACATAGAAAAATTTATTTTAAAAAATTTAGTCAACGGCGACCTGTTGATAACTATGGGGGCCGGAAATGTAGTAGAAATCGGAGAAACTATTTTGAAAGCTTAACTTATCCACATTATCCACAGCCTTATCAACAATCAGTCGTACAGACAGGCTGTGGATACTTTTTTGTCAAGTAAAATTTGTTTATAATCGTATTTTCTTTCTTAACTTGATTAAGTGACGGAAAATCGTTATTTTTTTCCCATTTTTCGACAAAACAAGTATTTTCGAACATACGTTGTCAACATTATGCACATTATCCACACTTATTTTCTACAAAGAAAGTCCCACTTTCCAGAATTTGCAACTGTGATTTCTTTATGTTATACTCTTGAAGGCAGGAATCAGACCGCCTGTCAGAGGCTGCCGTTTTCAGCCAGCCCGAATAGAAAGGAAACGTGTTTGCTTATGGGATTTACCATTGTATCGGAATCCGGCTGCGGCTATACCCGGATATCAAATTCATTTATATGTGACTATATGCCTTCCGCAAATGGAAATTTTGTAAAACTATATCTGTATCTGACGATGGCATGCCAACAGCCATCATCAGCCGGGGAATTATCGGTATCATCTCTTGCCGACTGCATGGAATGTACAGAAAATGATATTTTGCGCGCCCTGCATTACTGGCAGCGGGAAGAACTTCTTATATTAAAAGAAGAAAATGGTGAGATTCTTGGGATCGTACTGCGCGAACCATCCTCCGGCAGCAATACAGCTTCTGCTGCCACTGTTGAAAATGCTGCTGAGAGTACCATGGCTGATATAGATATGCCATCTCATAGATTTTCTGTACCAGCACCTTTGGGACAATCAGAGCATCCGATACCGGACAAGCAGAATTACACACCGCTTCAGGCGGAAGCCCTGATGAAAGACCAGGAAATCGACCGGGCCATCTCTGCTGTGGAACAACTGTTGGGGGAACCGGTTTCCCCTGCACATCTCCAGATGATCCTTTACTTTATGTGTGATATCGGATTTTCTGCACCACTTCTGATCACACTATATGAGACAGCCATACATAAGGGTAAGAAAAAACCAAACTATATAGAAGCAATCGGGATCAGCTGGGCAAAGAAAGGCATTGAGACACCCGAACAGGCACAGGAAGAAAGCTCCTCGTTCAGTGGAAGATATGCGCTGGTTTCAAATGCTTTCGGCATCCGGCGCAGTCTTGCACCAGCAGAACGCGAAATCATTGACGGTTGGGAATCCTATCATTTTGCCGATAATATTATTGAAGAAGCATGCAGGCGCACAATCCTCCAGACCGGGGATGCCAACCTGAATTACGCCTCCAAGATACTGGAAAACTGGCACAAGAAGCAGGTCATCTCACTACAGGATATTGAGAAATGTGATGAATCCTATAAGCGCCAGAAAAGAAATGGTGGAAATACGAAAAAGATCATTGTCAGTAAAAACCAGTTCCAGAACTTCCCACAGCGGTCATATTCACAAAAGGATTATAACAGTCTAGAACGCCAACTGCTTCAGGGACAGAGGAATTAGCAATTAAGAAATGAGGAGTCTATGGTACTTACTAACAGCCAGTACGAACAACTAATGTCACAATATTATAAGCGGCAGCTCCGCACAAAACAGATCTCACAGGATCGTGAGCGGGAAGTATATGAAGCGGTCCCTGCTTTCTTTAAGCTGGACCAGCGCATACGACAGCTCTCTCTTGACCACGCAAGACGGCGTCTGGCAGGATCTGACAGCGATGCCGGAAATGGTGTCCTCCAGCAGCAAATCCGTGAGATCACAAAAGAAAAGAAAGTACTGCTGACCAGCCACGGTTTCCCGGCGGATTACCTGCAGCCTGTTTATACATGTCCGGACTGTCAGGATACAGGCTATATCGGAGACAGAAAATGTCATTGTTTCGAGAGGGCCATCGTAGATTTTCTGTACTCACAGTCCAATCTCCAGGATATTCTCGAAAAGGAAAATTTTGATCATTTTGAACTGTCCTTTTATCCAGATGACTATATTGAGGATACAACAGGCCAGACACCCAGGGATAATATGAGAAATATCCTGAACACCGCAAAGGAGTTTATCCGCAAATTCAACGATGAACCTGCCAACCTCCTTCTGTATGGAAATACCGGAGTGGGAAAGACATTTCTGACGAACTGCATAGCCAGGGAACTTCTGGAATGTTCCCATACGGTTGTTTACTTGACTTCTCTCCGACTTTTTGATATTTTAGAGACGTATAAATTTGACAGGGAGCTGTCCCACGCCGAAAAGAATGCCGCTGTCTCTTATATTCTGGACAGCGACCTCCTGATCATCGATGATCTGGGAACTGAGCTTAACAACAGCTTTACGTCATCCCAACTGTATCACTGCATCGACGCCCGGCTGAACAACCGAAGGGCAACCATCATCTCCACGAACCTTTCTTTTGATGATCTGCGGGAACGGTACAGTGAACGGATCTTTTCACGTCTCACCAGCAACTATATCCTGCTGAAACTGACAGGCGATGATATCCGTCTGAGAAAGGCGATCACACAGCAGTGACGCGTTTTATGTAGATGAAGCCCTTACACAACTATAGCATGGAGGATAACCCTAATGAGCCAAAAAGATTTATCACAGACAATCCCTTATGGTGATCTCGCGATCATTCCCCTGGAGAGCAGTAAAATGCTCGGCAAAAAAGTAGATGATCATATCGTCGGCTGGAGGAGAAAAGCAAATCCATCATCATCGATTCACTTCAATAATTACAAAAAGGATTCTTACGTCATTGATGCCATATGCCCCCGGTTCGGTTCCGGAGAGGCAAAGGGAATCATCAATGAATCCGTCCGTGGTAAGGACGTGTACCTTCTGGTTGATGTATGCAATCACAGTCTCTCTTACAAAGTATGCGGACAGATCAACCACATGTCCCCGGATGACCACTATCAGGATCTGAAACGCATGATTGCTGCCATCAGCGGAAAGGCAAGGCGGATCACTGTCATTATGCCCTTCCTGTATGAGAGCAGGCAGCACAGGCGCAGTTCCCGCGAGTCCCTGGACTGCGCATTGGCACTTCAGGAATTGACTAATATGGGGGTTGAAAACATCATTACCTTTGACGCCCATGATCCACGGGTACAGAATGCAATTCCTCTCAAGAGCTTTGAGACAGTCCAGCCTACCTATCAGTTCATCAAAGCCCTGCTGGCAAATGTCCCAGATATCCATATGAATCCAGAGGATATGATGATCATCAGCCCGGATGAGGGTGCCATGAGCCGCGCCATCTATTTTGCCAATGTGGCAGGCGCTGATGTGGGAACATTTTATAAAAGAAGGGATTACACTAAGATCGTAGAAGGCAGAAACCCCATAATTGCCCACGAATTTCTGGGAAGTGATGTAGCAGGCAAAGATGTCGTTGTCATTGATGACATGATCTCTTCCGGTGAAAGTATGCTTGATGTGGCAACAGAATTAAAGCGAAGAAAGGCAAACCATATCTTTGTTGCTTCCACATTTGGCCTTTTTACAAATGGATTGGCTAAGTTTGATGAGGCATATAAAAACGGCCTGATCTACCGTGTCATGACTACGAACCTTGTATATCAGCCGAAAGAACTTCTGGAACGTGAATATTATATTGACGTGGATATGAGTAAATATATCGCCCTTCTCATTGACACCCTCAATCATGATGCCTCGATCTCCGAATACCTGAATCCTACTGATCGGATCGAACGCATATTGAGAAAATATGGACAGAAGTAAGTACATGGGAAAGATCTCTGCTGCAGAGCGAAGAACCATCAAAGATGGTTCTTCGGAAGCCTGCGCTTTTCAGCCAGGCTTTTTTATGCCGCTGGCTCCTCTCCCCCACCTTCCGGTTCAGGCTCTGGTTCTGGATCTCCTGCATCACCTGGTTCTGGAGTCTGGGCTGGCGGCTCTGTAGCAGCAGGCACAGGAGTTTCTGCAGGCGGTTCTGTCACCGTTGGTTTCTTCGTTGCAGAAGGTTTCTTTGTTGCTGCTGGTTCTGGCAGGTCATCATCTGGATCATTATCCACATCTGGGTCATAGTCATCCGGATCTTCATCTACACTTCCCCCACCTCCACTGTTATCATCTTTATGATCATTATTTCCCGTCTTATTTCCAGAATAACTGCCTCCTGAAGAACCAGAAGATTTTCCTGTTCCCTCAAAGGTAAAATCTTTTGCCTCCAGTTTGGCATGTATCGCATTCATATATGCCTCCCAGATCCGGAGTGGATAGGAAGATCCATACAGGTCATCTACTGTCTTCGGCGAATCATACCCAACCCACACTGCTGTCGTATAATAAGGAGTAAAACCGCAGAACCATCCGTCCTTTTTATCATTGGTGGTTCCTGTCTTTCCGGCACTGACCATTCCATTCTGCAGGGAATGCCCCCTGGCTGTACCACGGGTCATAACCCCTTTCAGAATATCCACCATGGAATTCGCCGCATCCACCTTATATATCGATTTCTCTTTCACATTGTCATCCACAATGACATTTCCTTCTGAATCAAGTATCTTTACAATACAGGTAGGCTCCCTGTATTTGCCGTTATTTTCAAGTGCGGCATAGGCAGATGCCATCTCCAGGGAACTTACTCCATATGTCAGCCCGCCAAGAGAGGAGGGAAGATAGTAATCCGATGAAACAATCCTGTTGAAGTTCATATCCAGCAGGTACTGCAGCCCCACCTCCGGCTTTAGTTCCTGAAAAAGCTGCCACGCCACTGTATTCAATGAGTTTTCCACCGCAAACCGCAGGGAAACATAGCCATAATATTTGCCGCTGGAATTAGAAGGGCCATCTTTAAACTTATAGTCATGTACTGTCGTGCTTGCTGTCTTCCCACGCTCCAGCGCCGGAGTATACACCACCAACGGTTTAATAGAACTTCCCGGCTGGCGGAACGACTGATATGCGCGGTTCAGGGAAAAGCCTTCCGTCTGCTGGCTCCGGCCACCTACAATCGCCACTACACGTCCTGTCTTATTGTCAATGCAGACAGCAGAACCCTGCATCTTATACATGCCATCAGTACTTTTTTCCTTAAAAGTTTTGAGATTTTCGTTCACAGCAGACTGTAATTCTTTCTGCTTCGTCAAGTCAATGGAGGTATAGATACGATAGCCATTGTTGAGCAGCATTTTCTGTGCTGTGGAGTATTCCTCTGTATACTCACTGTCATAAATCTCTTTTTCACTCTCAGAGCTAAACTCACTTTTAAATTCGAAGCCATTTACCTTCATCAGGGCACGGGTCGCACTATACGTTACAAAAGTCTGGATATAATCCCTTTTTTTAACCTGCTGGATATTTAACTTAATATTCTCATTATAAGCCTCATCATATTCCACCTGGTTGATCTCCCCGTCACTTAACATCTGATCCAGCATACGGTTCTTTCTCTTCACGGTATTATCATAGTTCGTCTCCGGGTTGTAAAGTGTCGGATTGTTAGGTATCGCACAGAGAAATACAATCTCTCCCAGGGACAGCTCCTGGCAGCTCTTGCTGAAATACCCCTTTGCGGCAGCCTCCAGGCCATAATACCCGTTGGCAAAGAAGATCGTATTCAGATAAAATTCCAGGATCTGGTCTTTGTTGTACTTCTTCTCCAGTTCCATGGCAATGAAGATTTCCCGGATCTTCCTCTCATAGGTCTTATCGGTATTCAGAAACACACCCCTGGCCAACTGTTGTGTAATAGTTGACGCCCCCTGCTTCTTCTCACCATTATTCTTCATCAGCTCCCAGAAAGCACGGACAATTCCTTTAAAATCAATGCCATTATGAGAGTAGAAATTCTTATCCTCTGTCACGATCATTGCCTTCTTCGCATAGTCCGGAATGGAATTGATATCCAGATAATAGGCATCTTTTTCTCCTTTCAGCACGGCAATCTGCTTGCCCTTGCTGTTGTAGGCAATGGAAGTCTCTGAACTTCGGAATGTCTCCGTAGTAGATGCCTGTACGATCGCCTTTGCCTCATCCTGCATAGCAAAGATATCATCACCATATTTAAAATAAAAGATCAGCCCTCCTACCAGGATCGTCGTCAGCAATAACAATATCAATATTTTTATGACAAGCCAGAATTTTCTGTGTTTCTTATGCTTCTTCGGTTTCTTAGAATTATTCTTCGCCATCTTGAACCTCCCTCTGGAATTTACACCCATTCAATATGTACGCTTTATTTAATTACATAACCTATATTATACCGCAATTCATCCTATGTTGCAAAGTATTTCTTTGTGAAGGCACTGTGCCCGGTCTGCCCAGGTATGACGTTCCTCTGCCGTTTTCCATGCGCGCTCCCGAATCTTCTCCCAGCCTGCCCTGTCACCTAAAAGATCCTGTATGCGTTCCGGCAGATGTTCCAATGCATCCAGCTCATAAAACATGATATCTCTTCCATCCTCCAGCTCATCCCACAGGTAGCGGCTCCAATCCGTAAAGCAGACTGCCCCGTTCAGCATGGAATTAAATACTCTGTCATGTGCGCCATCTTTGAACCAGGGCATCACATTTAATGATATTTTGGCACGGCCAAGCTCCCTCAGGCATGCCGCTGAATCCACCAGCCCGCCATGAATGATATTCTCTGGATGACGGCACTCCAGATGATCCCAGCCAGAGCCAAAACATGACACCCGGATCCCGGCATCGACAAGATGCCTGACAACCTCTCCCCTGAAATAGTGTCTCACATACAGGTCAATCATAATCATATTCGGCATAATGTCCCGGATTCCGTCTTCTGTAATATCTTCCACTTCCTCCCACAGATGCCGGATAATGCCATCTGTCATATTCAAATTAGGATGTTCAATAAAGTCATCTATAATGCCGTGGTAAAAAGCAGTATATTCATCGTCAATCCTGCCAATATCCTTTTCAAACCTTTCTGGCGGGGTATAATTTCCTGTGAAAACTACATCAATCGGTCTCTCATCCCATCCTGGCATTGTTTCCTCACTCCACAGAGGTGTCCCAGCCAGTGGTAAAAACGGACCTCGTTTCAGGTCTGGAAAAAATCTGCGCAGGTATGCCTCATGTTCCCGGTCAATGGAAACCTGTGTATAATCTGCCGGTAAGAAGGGCAGGAATTTATGGTAATAAAATGGATGATCCACCACAATATTGATAAAAGGAATCTCACGTGCCTCAAAAAAATTTATCCCATGAACATCCACCATATAATCTTCCCCACTGCAGCCATCAAAATTAAAACTTACCGCTGCCGTCACTCTGGGTTCGCAAAAGGCAAGCAGGCGTGAGAGGCTGTCATAGGACTTACATTGGTCAAAATAAAAAACATCATATCCAATCTTTTCGAAAGCCTTTCCCATCTCCAGGCTGAAATACCACAATGTCTCAATCCCATGGGTAAATAAAACAATTTTTCTTATCAAACAGCATCTTCCTTTCCAGCTCCCCGGAGGGAGCTAAAAATGCGCCCACAAAGGGCGCATTTCCCATAGCTTTCTTACTGATACTTCAGAACTACTTCTGCACAATAATCTGGTTGCGTCCATGTTCTTTCCCAAAATACAGCAACTCATCTGCCCTGTTAACTGCAGTTTCAAATTTCTCTGTATCACTCCAATTCACCACGCCAAATGTCATGCTGATCTGAAATTCCTTTCCGCTGTGGTCAAACACCTTTCCTTCTATTCCATCATTGATCTGGCATAGTTTGCCGTATAATGCAGAAATCTCTCCCTTCATGACAAGAAGGAATTCTTCCCCTCCCCACCGGGATGCGAAACCATTCTCTTCTATGCCCTTCTGCAATACATCGGCCACATAGCAGAGAACTTCATCCCCCATTTCATGGCCATATTGGTCATTTACTCTCTTAAAGAAATCAATGTCTCCCATTGCTATGCTGTATGCTTCCCCGGATTGCCGCTTTCCCGCCTGGATCATACAGGCACGGCGGTTAAACAGCCATGTAAGCGGATCCCGGCTGACCATATTTTCCAATGACCGGCTTACGATAATGGCATCCTCCCCGATCTCTGCCAGCTCATCACGACGCTTCCTTACATTCTGAGGCATCTCCTGTGAAAAGTCCCCCTGCGCAAGTCCATCGAGAAAACTTTTTATTGACTGGACCGCATCTGCGATCCTGCGTGATAACAGATTACAAAGAAAACTGGTGAGAAGTATTACCAAACCACACAGTATCACATTTCTCCAAATGATATAACGGACGGAACGGTTTATAGCATCTACTGCCTTCCCCGCAAAACTGATACCGATCACATTTCCCTTGTTATCCCGGATGGGCACATAGTACCCATAATACTTAACTCCATTAATATTTATATTCTTTGAAAAATAATCCTCACCATATTCCAATACGGCTTCTTTTACCGGATCAGGCACCTCAGTTCCAAGCAGGCGGTCACCATTTTCGTCCCGTATCGTCGTAAGGCACCGCCTTGAGCCAACACAGATCGTCACATCGGCTCCTGTATCTTTCTTAAAACTGTCCATAAGCCGGAAATCATAGGTAAGATCTAAATCCCCTTTCTTAACACTGCCATCCTCATAAGAAAAATCTCTCACATCTACCAGATCATACATGCGAATTAAACTGTGTGCCAGTCCGGAAAGGTTTTGCTTTACTTCATAACCCATTCCTTCCCTTACTGAATTCTGGGCATATAATGTCAGTATGACCCCCAGAACGATAACTGGCATAACCGAAATCAGCATGATAGAAAAATTAAGGCTTTTTCCTTTCTTTGCAGCCATCTTCACAATCTCTGCCTTTCCCTTAATGTATTTCTTCTTCCTCAGGCAATGCAAGCTTCTGCTGTACTGTCACCTTCGTATCCAGGCAAGTAAAGATCCCGTCTACTTTATCCCTGTCTGGTTTCGGTGTCAGAAGACTGACAACCGGTACCACCACAAGCCCGGCGACCATGGCAATGGCCCCGGCATTGATGGGGGATGCAATATATTTGAGGAACATGTTGGATACTGTAATACCAACACCACAGATAAAGCTCGCCCACACAGCCGCCCTTGTGACACCTTTCCAGTACAGGCCATAGAGAAATGGCGCCAGGAATGCTCCAGCCAGCGCCCCCCATGAAATCCCCATGAGCTGTGCGATAAATGCCGGTGGGTCCAGAGCGATCACAACGGATAATATGATAAAGAAAGCAAGCAGGATACGCATCCAGACTAATTGCTTCTTCTCATCCATATTTTTAACAAATAAAGGCTTGATAAAATCCAGTGTCAAAGTCGAACTTGAAGTAAGAACCAGACTGGACAATGTAGACATAGACGCTGACAGCACCAGTACGATAACAATTCCGATCAACAGGTCCGGAAGTGCGGAAAGCATTGTCGGGATAATGGTATCATAGGCAATGGAACCATCTGCCTCCGGCACCACCCCGGAAATCTGGCTGAATCCCCCAAGGAAATAACATCCGCCAGACACTACAATAGCAAACAGAGTAGAGATGATGGTACCTGTATGGACTGACTTCTCATCTTTGATGGCATAGAATTTCTGAATCATCTGTGGCAGCCCCCAGGTTCCCAGAGAAGTGAGGATCACCACTCCCAGCAGGTTCAGGGGGTCCGGGCCAAAAAATGATGTATATGCCCCCGGCATCACATCACTCGGCACTGCTGCCAGTTCCTTTACTGCTGTCATAAATCCACCATGCCCACTCAGGACGGCACCGATTACCGCTACAATGCCAAACAGCATAATGATTCCCTGTATCAGGTCATTGAGTGCAGTCGCCATATAACCGCCAATGATCACATACACGCCCGTCAGCACTGCCATCACGACCACACACACACGGTAATCAATATCAAATGCAATGCCAAAAAGATTGGAAAGGCCATTATAGACAGATGCTGTATAGGGGATCAGGAAGATAAAAGCAATCATAGAAGCAGCCACCCGCAGGCTGTTGCTGTCATAACGTTTGCCAAAGAAATCCGGCATGGTCATAGACTTCAGATGTTTTGTCATAATACGGGTCCTCCGCCCTAAGACTACCCAGGCAAGAAGAGAACCAAGCAGGGCATTTCCAATGCCAATCCATGTCGAAGCCATACCATAACGGTATCCAAACTGTCCCGCATATCCGACAAAAACGACTGCCGAAAAATAAGATGTCCCATATGCAAATGCTGTCAGCCATGGCCCCACTGACCTGCCGCCCAGCACAAAGCCATTTACATTCGTTGCATGTTTTCTGGCGTATACGCCTACACCGATCATCACGCCAAAAAAAATGATCAGCAATAATATTTTCGCTACCATATGTACCTCCATTTTTTATCTGTTTCTGCTATACTCAATGATACTGATATGAGCCTGTTCAAATTGATGGCATTCAACTACCAGTGGAGACGGTGCAGCTCTCCGGCTCTGTTCAGGTTTTCAAAACCATGCTGGCGCAGCGCCTCATATAACACAACCGCTACAGAATTCCCCAAGTTTAATGACCGGATCTCCCCAAACATGGGAATCCTCACCGCCGTTTCCTTATGTTCTACCAGGATTTCCTCCGGTATGCCTGCACTCTCCCTGCCAAACATGATATAGCAGTCCTCTTCATAGGACACTTCACTGTATACCTGCTTCGCTTTCGTCGTCGCCATATATATCTTTGCGCCGATATTCTTCTGGAGGAAATCCGGATAACTGTCATAGATACGGTAATCCAGTTTGTCCCAGTAATCCAATCCTGCCCTCCGCACCTGTTTTTCATTGATCTGGAATCCCATGGGCTCGATGAGATGCAGCCGCGCTCCCGCTGCCACACAGGTTCTTCCGATATTACCTGTATTTGCCGGTATCTCCGGCTCCAATAACACAATATTTATCAAAACTGTACTCCACTCTGCTATCACATTTTACTGCACTATTACACAACAAGTTTGTGCCAGAGCACAAACTTGGTTCTGTTACTTAGGAACTGTAAATAAATAACTTTTAAATAGTGCGCAGGATTTTTCTTCGAGAGTGTTACCCAAAAATCAGGCGCATAGTGGGCTATGTAACTGATTTTTGGGTAGCACTATTCGGAGAAAAAGACAAGCAGTATTAAAAGTTATTTATTTACAGTTCCTTAGTTCAAATTGGCGCCATTGAGCTAAATAAGGGAAGTGTCACTCCTCCGGCTTAACAGCCAGATAGAGATCAATCTGTCCATTTGGAATCACCAAAGGCACACATAAACTTTTCGCATAACTACTCATAAATTTTACTTGTCCATGTGACAAGGTCGGCGGTGTGATATCAATGCCAATCCCTTTTGAAGAAAATACAGTTGCCGCATTTCCCATAATCATATTGCCAAGCTCACCCAGCGCACTGGCAGAAAATTCATCGATCTCTTCAATCTCTGTCATGCACATCTTAGATGCGATATTACAAGCATTATCTTTGGTCATGGCAATCATGACCTGCCCCCGCATCTCACCGGTAACACCCACCATAATCACCCAGGTATCTGTTCCAAAAGATGCCTCTCTCAGCATCGGCTTCTGCATTGTTACTTCCACAAAACACATGTCCTGCAGTATTTTCTTTGCTGCCATGAGAAATGGGTTAATATAATCAGCATTTAATGTTGCCATGCCTTCCTCCTATCTGCACAATGATGATGAAGCACGACGGGAATTGCGAAGCAATGTAGTCGTGCGTATGGCATCTGTTGGGGGGCAAAATACCTTTTGGCCCCAACATCACAATAATATCTTTTATCATACCATACTTAGTAAAGGGTGTCTATAAAATTCTGTATCTTGCCCAATGCCAATTTCAGGTTATCAATAGAATATGCATAAGAAATGCGCAGATATCCTTCCCCACACTCCCCAAAGGCTGATCCCGGCACCACTGCTACCTTTTCCTGATGAAGAAGTTTTGTGGCGAATTCCTCGGATGTCATGCCGAACCGGCTGATATTGGGAAAGACATAAAAGGCCCCCATCGGTTCAAAGCATGGTATCCCCATATCATTCAGTTCCTTTACAAGAAAGCGGCGCCGTTCATCATAACTCTCCCGCATCCGTGCCACATCCTCATCCCCATGGCGCAGTGCCTCGATCGCCGCATATTGGCTTGTAGTGGGAGCACACATAATGACATACTGATGTACCTTAAGCATCTGCTTTATGATTTCCTTCGGCCCTGCTGCATAACCAAGCCGCCATCCTGTCATGGCATAGGACTTGGAAAATCCATTGATGACAATTGTCCGCTCTGCCATCCCAGGCAGGGAAGCGATCGATACATGGTCGCCCTGATAACTCAGCTCTGAATAGATCTCATCGGACACCACAAAGAGGTCCCGCTCCTCTATGACTTCCGTAATCTCCTTCAATTCACTCTCTGTCATAATAGCCCCTGTCGGATTATTCGGAAACGGGAGCACCAGGATCTTTGTATTCTCTGTCAATGCCGACAACAGTTTCTCCTTTGTCAGCTTGAAGTGGTCTTTTTCTTCCAGGGCAAGTGGTACCGGCACTCCCCCTGCCATCTTGACACAGGGCAGATACGATACAAAACATGGTTCAGGAATGATCACCTCATCCCCCGGGTCCAGCATGGCACGCATGGCAATATCTATGGCCTCACTGCCCCCCACTGTCACCAGAACTTCTTCCGGTGTATATGTAAGCTGGAATCTCCTTGCCAGGTATCCGCTGATCTCTTCCTTCAGTTCTGACAGGCCTGCATTGGATGTATAAAATGTCCTGCCCTGCTCCAGGGAATAGATCCCCTCTTCCCTGACATGCCAGGGCGTGTCAAAATCCGGTTCCCCTACTCCCAGTGATATCACATTTTCCATCGTATTTGCCACGTCAAAAAAACGTCGGATCCCCGATGGTGCCAGCTCCTGTACTGTCTTCGATATTGGGTTTCTCATGGTGTGATCAACTGCCTTTCATCCCTTCTCTTCCCCTCCACGAGGGAAAGGCCATATTCTTTATATTTTTTCAAGACAAAATGTGTCGCCGTACTCTCAATATCATCCATCGGCGCCAGTTTCGTCGCCACAAACCGCGCTACCTCTTTCATTGTCCTGCCATGAACGATAACAGTAAGGTCAAATCCGCCGCCGCTCATCAGATACAGGCTCTCCACTTCATCAAACTGATAGATGCGCTCCGCTGCCCTGTCAAATCCTCTTCCCCTCTCTGGCGTCACCTTTAACTCAATAAGCGCTGTGACACGTTCTGCATCGATCTTATCCCAATTGATCAAGGTAGGATATCCACAGATTACCCCCTCTTTCTCCATCTGCGCCACAGCGTCCCGGATCTCCTCTGGTTTTGCCGACAGCATCGCCGCCAGGTCTTCTGTTGACAATCTGGAATTTCTGGCTATATTTCTCAAAATCTTTTCTTTCATTCTCTATCAATCCTTTCCGGCACGAAATAATTCGTCTGTTTTTGGCGGTTCCAGAAACCGCCGCTCATCGCCATTCATGATGACCCTGTCATTTCCCTCTGTCGCATGCCCCACTACCGCACTGTGGATTCCCGCTTTCTTCAGTTCCTCCACCAGACGGCTGCCATGATCCGTTCCTATCAGCATAGCTCCGCTGGATATAAGCATATAAGGATTGATATCGAACACCTCACATACTTCTATCGTCTCCTGGCGTATGGGGATCTTGTGGAGATCAACCTCCAATCCGGTTCCGGATGCCGACGCCATCTCCCACAGTGCGCCAAATATACCGCCTTCTGTTACATCATGCATTGCCGTGACACCTGTATCCATGGCAATCTTTGCATCTGGCATGACACTGAGGTACTGGTCAAACCCTTTCGCTGCCTCCACTATCCCAGAGGGCAGTTTCTCCCGCAGATATTCTTCTCTTTCTTTGGCCAGGATCGAAGTGCCCTCAAGGCCGATCCATTTGGTCACCACAAGATCCTGTCCAGGCCGCAGCCCACCGGTCTGTATCAGCCTGTCTTTTGCGATCTTCCCAACACCAGTGACAGATACCAGCGTCTGGCTGACAGCAGCAGATACTTCCGTATGCCCTCCCAGGATCTCCACATTGAACCGCTCTGCCAGTTCTGTCACATCTTTCATAATCTCTTTTAACTCTTCTTCCTGACTCCCAGGTGGAAAGAGGATCGTCAGAAGCATACCGACCAGCTCTGCTCCGGATGAGGCAATATCATTTGCTGTTATATGAAATGCCAGTGTGCCGATGTCCTTTGCAGTCCCGGTTATAGGATCTGTCGAAAGCACCACCGCCTCATCCCCCAGCGCCAGTACACTGCAGTCCTCCCCTATGCCGGAATGGACCAAAACTTCCGGCCTCTTTACTCTTAATCTCTTAAACACTGACCGTTTCAACACATTTTCAGGTACCTTTCCTATCTCCATCTCTTTCCTCCATCCGCGCATGTTTTTGCGCATCTGGGTGAAATAGTTATTTTTCACCCTTCCTCCATCACTGCCCGCCGTCTTCCGCCGGAATCGGTGCAGCCGTTGCCAGAGGCGAATCCGGCTCCTTCGATGGCTCATCCGGCTCAGGTGCCTCCGTCTGTTTTGGCACAGGAGTCGCTTTTGGTTCCTTTGTTGCTGTCGGCGCCTTTGTCGCTTTTGGTGTCTTTGCCGGCTTTGAGGATGCTGCCGGTTTTGGCGTTTCACCCGGCTTCGGTGTCGCTGTCGCCTTTGCCCCTCCTTTTGTCACATACCGGGGTTCTGCCTTATATGTGCTGCTGTTCACCTGGGTCTTTTTGGATTCTCCGTTTTCCGTCACGATCTTCCAGAGTACAGCCTTATATCCAATATGTGCCTCCTGGGTCACCTGGGTAAAAGATGCCGGTTTCGTCTTGTCATACGTGATCTTATCCTCTCCCGGCTGTATCGTCTCTAATGTCTCAGACTCATATTCTACTTTGCGGTCCGGACTCCTTGTCTCTTCACCATATACATGGAAATACACACTTCCCGATACCGTTCCGCCTTCAATGTATACTGGCACATCTGTATTATTGCGGAATTTGAGATCCTTGTAATCCCCCGCAATAGCAGCATCCATGGATGGTTTCACATAGGTTACCACCATGGAATGAGGGCTTCTCTCGACAATCTCCAGTTCTGCAAGAAGAAGTGCATTATATAGCGTTGTGGATACCTGGCATACTCCGCCGCCGATCGAGTCCACCACCTCACCATTGCTGTAAGATGGGGCAGCATAATAACCATTCTCCTCTGTCATAGGTGAGATTGCATCATGTACTGAAAATGTCTCTCCCGGATATACGACAGCGCCATTAATAAGCCGCGCCGCATTCTCCACATTTTTGGACCGGCTGATATTACCTGCGTTGAAACTGGTAGAAAAACGCCCCAACTCATCTTTACAGCGGGAAGCAAGTTTCTTTGATATGGCAGGTTCTTTTTTGGTCACAACTGCCTGTACCTGTACATCTGCAGCCTCCGTCTGCTCTTCCAGCGCCTTTTTCGCAAGTTCCATTGTGGCATCAACATCCAGTTTCTCTCCCTTTCTGGACTTCGTGTACACAAGGCTGCCGTTCTCCATCCTGATACTGGAGTTTTTGGCTTTTGTACATTTCTTTGTACATTTTTTCTCTATAAACTCTTTTAATTTCTCCTCGGAATAGTTCCCCGCCAGGGAAAATACTTTGTGTTCTGATGCCACTTCTTTGATCTGGGCATAGTTGGTAAATAAATTTCCCTCTTTCCCTATCTTCAATGCCTCTTCAATTACAGGATCCAGTTCACTGGCATAACCAAGGCCTGCCAGTGTTGTAGTAACTGTCTTGCCATTGACATCAACTGTCAGTGTCCTCTGTGCCAGCTTTGCAATATGTTCATTCAGCACACTCCGTGCCTCATCTGCTGTCATGCCGCCCAGATCCACCTCGTCTGCATAGACACCTTTACATATCCTGTCGCTTTCTGGCTTTACCATGGCATATGCGGCAATGACATAGGACGCGATCAATATTCCCATAATTATAATTACAAGAAATGCCGGTAAAAACCTCTGTTTCTGTCTCACTCTGTTACCTCCCAATAACTTTACTTGCACATTTTCAAAAGCTGTATTAAACTATAAACAAAGGGGATACCCGTTTTGCTTATTTCTATCTATATAGAAGCCAGAAGTCCGATGACCATGGCTATAATGAGCACAACACAGATAATAGCTGCGACCAGCCGCTGTTTCTTACGGTTCATCATAATAAATTACCCCCTTTCTGAAAGGATGTCATCAACATGAAATACATTTTTGTCTATCTTGTCTGTTTCTGCATCTTCTGTGCCTGGCTCTTTTATGAACAGCGCAAGAGCAGCCGGATACAGAAAAAAGCCTCCGAGGAGTTCTGGGCACGGGAAGAACTGGCTAACAGTACCCGAAAGAAGGATATCTCTGATCTTCCCCTCATTCAGGTAGAGGAGGGCGAGATCCCCTTCCTTGAAACCCCGGATGAATCCATTACTAATTATATCGGCCAACTCCGGCAGATCATAAAAGAACCTATGCTGGACCTGTCAGATTATTCCAACACAGATTTAAAGTTAGCATATGGCGTCGGAAATTTCAAGACATTATCTGAATATGATGAAAATTTTAATACTTTTCTGGTAGCTTTGACAAACCTCGCACGTTCCTATGAGCGGGGCGGGTATCATGAACAGGCAAAGGACACCTATCTGACAGCGCTCCGGCATGGCTCCCGCCGGGCAGGCGACTATGAAGAACTGGCAAAGGTCTGGCTGGCCCTGGGACGCCCAGATGAAGTAACCTCACTGATCCATGATCTGGAGAAGGGAGACCATCCACGAAAAGACAGCATCATTTCACTTCTCCGTCAGGTGTTGGATCACGCAGATTCCCGCAGAATGGTTTAAGGGATTTCTTTTTCTGTAATCAAAGA
>CANRWA010000027.1 GCA_947643415.1 uncultured Clostridia bacterium
GTAAATACAGGAATTAGCGCCTCTGATATTTTTGTTAAGTGTCGAAAATGGGATTGTATCATATGGAAGGAGAGAAATCCAGTTCGTTTTTATAACCTGTTCTTCTATGGGGTGGGGATGCATTAAAGTGCAGCAGGTGGATGGAGGCGTGGTCATCAAGATACGTGATATACAATACATTGTCCCGTGCACATAAGAATGACTGGACCGAATGGATTTCCGGAAGTGCGAGTTCTTCCCAGTCCAGAACCTTCTGGAAACAGGAATCGGTGTATTTCCCGGAAAAGATTCCATCGCTGGAGAGCAGCCATACTTTTTCCCGGTAATTGTCCAGCAAAAATTCCCTGTCATAGTTATTGGTGCCGTTGACATTAACCGTATGGTCCTGTTCTCCTGTACGGATATCATGATCCATCAGCATCATTGAAGAAGTGGCATTTGTATTGACAGAGGACAGATAATGGTATTTGTAAAAAATATTCCTGTTTGCTTCACCACGGATCGAGAGTGCCCCCAGTGCCTGTCCTTCTTCGATGTTGTAAAACTTCACCGCACTATTTTGATAGGTAACTGCCAGTGCAGTTCCGCTGAAACGGATATCTGTTATCGTATTTGATGCCTTGCCGGAGACCTTTGGTATCTTTTCCAGTTCATTTAGGGGGATCTTGGAAATGGTACCATCTTTTTTCAGGTGTACCAGGTCCTGAGTCATGTGCTTGTCCTTTACTGTCCTCATACAGGCATATAATTTTCCGCCCGTGCTGTAGACAAAATGGATCAGGTCATCTTGGGAAGATACGTTCCAACAGGATGTGGGGATCCAAATACGGTCAACGCCTAAGGAGAAAAGCTGAAAGACATTTCCTGACCGGCTGATAAGGCAGATTCTATTTTTTGCCGGATTATAAAAAAATTCAAGGATGTGGATGCCTTCCGGTAACGGGATTTCATTTTCAGGCCTGTCCTTTTTTTCTATCGGGGCGACTGTCCTGCCTGCAGTATCTGGCATGTCCGGTTTGGTTCCGGTGTCATATCGGAAAGCAGCGAGAATGGCGAGGGCAACCGACAAAAGAAAGAACAGGGGAATTGGTTTTATGTATTTTTTCATGATGATTCTCCATTCTAAGCTATATTCGCGCGAAGGCAAAGTGAGGATAGTTTCCTTCCTGTTATCATTATATGCGGTAGATGTGGCATATATGACCAGAAAATTCCGGCACACCCTTGTACTTCAGGATGCACCGGAATTTTCTGGATTTTTTATTCACTTTGTTATGCCATTCCGTTTGCTGTCTTATATTTATAGATCATCTCTGCGTGGTTCTGTTCTTCTGTCTGGATATGATTCAGAAGTTTTCTTACATTAGTCGCTGCAAAGCGGAAGAGGTCATTATTATAAGTGGATGAGATGAGTTTCTCTGTTGCGATGGAATCGGTACATAGGAACTGGTCATGCTTTTTCTCTTCTGAGTTGTCGCCTGCTGAGTATGTCACAGTAGGGTTGTAGCCTTCCATTCCGGTCTGTGCTGCCTTCACATCAGGCACACTTCCTTTCAGTACTTCACCAAGGGATTCAAAATGTTCCTGTTCCTCGTCACCGATACGGCGGAAGAGGTTTTTTAACTGTCGGTCATTTGCCGATGCCTCATAAAAACGGTATTTTTCTACACAGGTTTTTTCCTGGGTCTGTAAATCTTTGATCACATTAGTTTCTGCTTCAGTCAGTTGCATAATTGACTTCTCCTTTCTGGTTGTTTCTCTCATTATTTCCTAATTTCGGAAATATATACTGTTTTCTATTTTATTTCAAAAAGAATTGTGATAAAATATCCATATCAGATAATGAGGGGGTGCAGGCCAATGAATCATTTGTATACAGTAGAGGGGAAGAAATGGCAGACAGTGCTGCGTGTCATGACACTGGTAACACTGTTTGTGGGAGCTTATACATTGGTGCAGAGCGTTCTGCTGCTGATTCAGGATTTAGAAATACCAGACTTATCCATATTGGTGGTTGTTATTTACCTGCTGGCAACACCATTTGCTTTTGTGGCTGCCCTGCTCTGGGCATATAGCATACACCGTATGGCGCAGGCAGGAAATGGGGATCTGGCACTGGTACTTGGTTATGCAATGATGATCATGGTAAATATTGATAAGCTGGTCTATGTTTCCATCCACCAGGAGGGGGATTCGGTCAGTTTTGTTATCCTGAGCGGTATAAAACTGATCTGTTTTGTGATCTGTTTTTTACATTATCAGGGAATCGGAAACAGGGGTATTACACTTTTTGCAGCGATTCTTCTGGTGGCATCAGCGGCGCTGGAACTAGAAGAAGCAGTGCGGTACCTTATCGAGACAGGTTATTATGCCCTGAACAGTTACTATTTTATACAGACATTGCTGGAGGCGCTTCTGGCAACAGAGGGATTGTTGTTCCTGTTTGGCGTAAAGAAAGGCTATATTCAGAAACGCTAGCTGGACGGCATCCGTCTGGGGCTGCCGGAAGTGCCATAAAAGGAGATTGCGCATGAAGATGTCACCGGAGTGTCCGGTTGTTGTGAGACCATCTGAATATTATTTCTGCCATATGCTGGGGGCAGAGAGGTATGGAAGAGACGAAGAGATCTGTTCGATCTGTCCGGAACTAAAGAATAAGTCTGAGGAATATCCATGTCTGAATAAGGCTCTTATGTTTGCAGCAGACGCCCATAAGGAGCAGACAAGGAAGGGAACGGATATCCCTTATCTGATCCATCTGATCCGGACATGGGACTATGTGCGGCGAATGACGGAAGATCCGGAGGAACAGGCAGCCGCTTTGCTGCATGACGTTCTGGAGGACACTCCTGTGACACGCGAGATGCTCCGAGGCTGCTTTGGGGACCGCATCACAGCCTTGGTCGCAGGGGAGAGTGAGTGGAAAAGAAAAGGCTGCCCGGCAGGAGAGACATGGAAGATCCGCAAACAGGAGACCATTGACAGGCTGAAGGGACGCCTGGGGAATGAGAATGAACGGGCTTCCATGCATATTGCTCTCGGTGACAAACTGGCAAATCTGTATTCCATGGCCTATGAGTACCGATATGTCGGTGACGGGTTATGGGAAAAGTTTAATCAGAAAGAGAAGGCAATGCATGCGTGGTATTATGGTGAGATGGGAGCAGTATTTTCTGCTTACTTCCGCTATGACAGGGAATATGAGATGGTGAAAGAATATCAGGCTTATTACAGGGAGGTTTTTGGAGGATATGAGGTTTCAGACAGTTGATGAGTTGAGGCAGTTTTTATTTGATGATTCCAGGATCATGGAATTCAAGATATCGGAGGGGCAGGCGGAGTTTAAGCTGGATGGCGCTGTTGTGAGAGCAAAGAATTCGCAGAATTCAAGATATCAGGATATGTGCTGTGGAGAGATCATTCTGCAGTTGGAAGATGTGCGGATTGGCCGTCTTATGAAAGAGGGAATGAAATATTATGATGCAGATGGGAATATGATCCGGGAAATACCGGATGAAGATGTTCCTGCTCCGGCACAGCAGGCAGTTCTCAAACGGTTGTCCGGCGGAAAGATATTTACTATTGTGGAGGATGATGTGGACAGTGGATATGCCTATGAGTTTGGCATTGATGTGCCACAGGAGCAGGATGAGGAGGAAGTAGATACATTCTGGCTCTGTCTTTTTTTTGAGCATGCCACCGCTATGTGGGACCGGTACTGCTGTCCTGCGGATGGCGAATGACCAATTTCTGACAATCTTTTTTCATTTTACTGACAAGAAACGATGGTATCATCACAATCATAGAACAACAGAAAGGATGATTGTATGAGTATGAGAAAAAAGAATTTTGCTAAAGGAATGGCTTTGTGCCTTACATTGGCATTGGTATTGGGAAATGCACCCGGCTTGTCCGGTTCAGTGAGGGAGTCAAAGGCGGCGGATGCGGCAGGACCGACAGATCCGGCAGGGAGCCCATCTCCGGAACCTTCCGGGAGCCCATCTCCGGAACCTTCTGTAAGTCCAACTCCAACCCCGTCATCGGCGGCGTCAGGAAGTGCTGTAGATGTAGACCTGTCATTATATAAGCCGGCGGCGCCACAGTCTGTTGCAGCACGCGGCGGCTCCAAACGTGTACGTCTCACATGGGGTAAAGTCAGCGGTGCAGATGGTTATTATATTTATGCCCGCCCGACTGGTACAGCAGCTTATACAAAGGCAGCTACAGTCAAAGATAGCAGTACAGTGACCTATGACAAGACATCACTGTTACAGAATACAACTTATTATTTTCAGGTTTCTGCTTATCGGACAGTGAATGGGAAAGAGGTGGAAGGCTCTTTATCTTCAGTGGTCTCAGCAAAGACTGCAGCGGTGTCAGCTACCTCTAAGGCAGCAAAAAAATACAATACGAAAGCTTTATTTACCAAATCCCCTGCTTATAAAAAGTATACAGCAATGAAAAACAGGATGAATTATAGCAAAGGCTTTGCGATTCCGGGAATGAAAAATACAAATGTGGGAGGATTTGCCTGTAAGACGATGATGCCTCAGGCGATGTGTTATGCGGGGAACTATCTGTTGATCTCTGCGTATGACACAAAGGGAATTGATTATTCGGTTATTTATGTTGTGAGCAAGGCGGCGAAATCCTATATCACAACGATCATTCTTCCAAGTAAGGCAAAGGTCGGCGGTATGGCATATGATGGGACGAATATCTGGATTTCCAAAGGAACTTCTGTTGGATGTTTCCCCTATTCCTTTGTTAATGAGGCAGTAAACAGCGGAAGTGCGTATAAAAAGCTGGCAGCATACACATGTGTGTGCAAGGTGAAGACATCTGCCTCTTACATGGGGTATTATGATGGCACTCTGTGGGTAGGCCCATACAGTGCAAGCAGTACAAAGATGTATGGTTATACCGTGGGGAATAAAACGACTGTGCCATCTCTGACCCAGCGTTATAGTATGGCAGTGCCATCAAGGAGCCAGGGGATCACATTTGATGTAGATGGGACACTGATCCTGTCAAGGAGCTACCGCACCAAACTTACACAGAGCGGGTATATATCACAGATCCGTACCTATATGCCTTCTTACAGTAATGTCAGTGCAACCGGAAAGATTTTGAAGAATACAGCGCTTTCTGTTACTAAGATGCCGCCAAAAGTTGAGGGGATGGCTGTATATGGAACATATACGTATACCTTGTTTTCCTCCTGCCAGTGCAGTACCTGTAAATATCCGGTAGACCGGGTGATCGCATTAAAGACAAGTAAACTCATTGGTTAACCCAACGGCGTCAATTTGAACCCGCCGTGGGGCTAAGCCTAGGCCATTGTCGGAACGATCAGGAAAGCTACGGCGAAATAGAGGCATACAAAGACTGCGCCAAGAGCCAGAAATGGCAGCAGGGCACGTGCAGCACCGATGGAGACTTCTCTTTTACTGATATAGGAGTGGCGCCGTAATGTGAAACAGCCCAGGTGGATAAAAAAGATCAGGACAAACAGAATACAAGAGGGAAGATTATCAGTCTCATGGAAGAAGACCAGCAGGATCCATTCAAAGGACAGAATAATTCCCTGAAAGGGAAGGGTGAGGGTGTATGGCATACCTATGCTCTCCCTCTCTTCTTCCTCAATCACCTGGTTTCTGGCATATTCCAGGTCAGATTCAACTTCTTTCATATTTTGATACTGTTTTTCGGGATTTTTTTCAAGGCACTTGCGGATAACGGATTCATACCGTTTACCGCAGGTGCATTTTTGCTTTTCTGGTTTCTTTCCTGTGAGCATCTCGTGGAAGATCGAACCAAGGATATTCAGTATTCCGCCAAGGGAAGTTCGTTTCTTTTTGTAATCTGGCACAAAATCCAGAAATTTTACCCGTCCGGTGGAGGTGACGAAAATATTACTTGGTTTCAAGTTGTGGTGGATGATCTGTGGCTGCAGGCCCATTAATTCTTCTATGTAACGGCAGACCTGTTCCATAATATGATAAGCGTCTTCTTCACTGAAAGTAGTTCCGCGGATCTTATTGCGTTCCAGAAGTTCAGCCAGGGTACTGCCTTTCAGAAATTCTTCTACTACAAGGGTACTGTCATCGAAATATTTAACACTGTAAATATGTGGCCATTCACTGTAGTCCAGGATCTTTAGCTGTGAGTACAGTTTTTGGATATTCTGTTTGCGGTAGATTTTAAGGATACCGTCAGGGTGGCCAGGTTCAGCAAGACACCTGACCTTGTAGATCAGGGTGTGGTCATTCTGGGAGATTGGTTCTCCTGTAGGGACATATTGTTTTGTTACGAATAGTTCTTTTTCTGATGCCATAAAACCGCCTCCGTTTTCGTATTATGGGAATATTCCCAGTTTGTGGGATGAAATGCCCGGCGCTAACTTATTTCTATTATAGCGCATGGAATGCTTTCGCACTAGTTTTTTTCTTATAAATAATATATAATAAGTAATGAACGGCAAAGAGAAAAGGAGGCTGCCATGTTACTGAGATATCCATCCTATTATAAGCGGTTTTCCTGTATTGCGGAGCGGTGTGAAGATACCTGCTGTGCAGGCTGGGAGATCGATATCGATGATGATAGTTATGAATATTATATGGGCATAGAGGGGGAGTTTGGGGAGCGTCTGCGCAGGAATATCCAGGAATATCCGTCAGATGGGGAAGATGTATATGAGGCTCATGGTTTTGTCCTGAAAGAGGATAAACGTTGCCCGTTTTTGGATAACAAGGGCCTCTGTGAATTGTACAGGGAGCTGGGGGAAGATGCTCTCTGTGATGTCTGTACGGATACCCCAAGAAATTTTCTGGAGTATGGGGGTGCCAGAGAGATCTCTATCAGTGCTGCCTGTGCCGAGGCAGGGAGACTGATCTATGGGGAGGCAGGGAAGATCACTTTTGTGGAGGAAGAGGTTTCAGGGGAATTTGACTGGGAGGAAAGGGAGGAAGAGAAGTGCTTCGCCCATCAGATCAGAATAGCACGGGACTGGGCGGTCCATATTCTGCAGAACAGGAAACTGTCAATAGAAAGAAGGATTTCTGCTTTTCTTTCCTTTGCAGAAGAGGTGCAGATGTGCCTGAATGAGAATGAACCAGAGAAGATAGAGAAGATATCATGGGATAAATATCTGCAGTATCCAGCCTGTAAAGAGGAAGAATGTTATCGGAAGACCGCTTTGGAAAGCCAGCAGTATGAGATGTTTCTGCGGCGGATGGTGACTTTTACCAGATTGGATAGTGTGAATGAGGAGTGGGAGGAAATGCTGCAGCAGATGCAGAAGGTATTTGTGGGTCACACAGAAGGCGGTTCTTCAGAGGGCTGCGGTTCTCAGCCAGCCCTTGTATACATCCAGGGACTTCAGCGGTTGAAAGAGGAGCTGGCAGACCAGGCGCGGTTATATGAGTATGAGCATTTGATGGTGTATTATGTGTTTACATGCCAGGCACGGTGTGTAGATGATTATGATTTTATAGGGAAAGCAAAACTGGCTGTGGTGAGCTTTCTTATGATAAGGGATATGGATGCTCTTCGGTTTGTGGTGAAGGGCAGTTATGAAAAAGAAGACAGAATCGATATCGCACGGATATATGCCAGAGAGGTGGAACATTCAGAGGAGAACCTGGAATTCCTGGCAGATGAATTTTTGTTTGAAGAGGTTTATCGTACAGATTCACTACAAAAAGCGCTTTAGGCAATTACTGGGTTACTTTTTATACCCCGGATGGAGGGTGAAGAAACACACGGAAATATATAAGCTATGTTCAGGATAGTCTGCTTGAACCGTCATGAATTTGTGCCATTTCAGACATTTTAGTCAAAGAGTCATTTAAGTAACAATAGGCAGACGAAAGGTTTGATACCTAGAGAAGATAAATAAAATCCTCCAAACACCTTGAAAATAAAGGATTTATCGGAAAGTGTCCATCATATCCCCTTATACGGTTTCACGCAATTTTATTCTGTCCTCATTACCTTATAAGGGCAAAATCAAGGGCAGGAAAATCTCACAACAACATATAACTTAATGTGGCAATCGGGTAACTGTGACATATGTGTAAAAATATTATACTGGAGAATTTTAAGATGGATAAATACATTTACGATGAAAACAATGGGCTTTGGTATGAATGGAAAGGCGATTACTATATTTCTGATACGGAAAAGCGTCGCTGTCAACAAAGGATTTTATCTGCCGATTATAGCCCTTGCTTTTGGAATAACTTCTTCATTTCTTCTGCGGATTCCTGCATTCCCCTTTGAAACCATACCTCAATCCATCCATACAGACTGTATGCTGCAAATGCTTTCGCATAAGCTTCACCTTTCGGCAAATCTGGTTTTAATTCCATAGTGCCCAAAATGACGTCTTTTAACAGATAAATTAGATGCCGTTCATTCAAGAGCTGGTAAAAGGCTCTATGCTGTTCAAAATGTTCAAATATTATTCCGATAGCTGAACTGAGGGGAATGCTGTTATTTTTCTCCCAATCGCTTTTCCACCCATGAAACAGTTTATTGATATATGCCTTTAAAATATCTTCCTTGCTGTTGTAATTGCGATAAAAAGAAGCCCGCCCAATGCCTGCATTGTCACATAGTTCGCTGATGGAAATATCCTCAATCACCTTATCTTCCAATAGTGACAGGAGAGATTCCGTTATATGCTCAATCACATAAATATTTCTTCCCTCATTGCTCATCGGTGATACAGTTTCCTTGTTTTGTCTCATTTTTTCTCCTCCTATTGACATTTCACAAATCGCTGATACAATTATAACGACAATACAAATGTCTCACGGAATAATACCACATCATATTCAAAAAATCAAGTGGAAAGAAAGGAAAGATAACATGACACTTACACAAAAGCGTCTTCTTATTTTATTCATAATCATTGTCGTAGCAGCAATTTTGGGGCGGCTGGCTTTTCGGGCGGTTCTGAATTTCTTGCTGGGCGGTACCATGTTCGGAGGTAACTTTCTATGAGAAGAAAAGAGAAAAAAGCAAAAAGGAAAGGCAGGGTTATGTGGGGATTGATCTATGTCACAGTATTTATTGCCGCTTTTGGAGGGTCTATTGCCATTAAAATGAAGCATGACCCATTTGGCGGCGAATTTAAAGTTAATTGGGATGAGTCAGTCGGCAGGTTATATACTGACATCGCCTACGGCGAGGGCGAAGCCAATAAGTTTGACCTTTATGTTCCAGCCGATGATTCCAGAAGCAGTTACAATCTGGTTGTATACCTCCATGCGGGCGGTTTTACAAGCGGGGATAAATCAGGCGATTCCGAGATTTTGGAATGGCTCTGCTCTAAGGGATATGTGGCCGCAGGCATCAACTATACTCTGGTTAGCGATGACCATCCCGATGCAAGCGTGTACTCCCAGTCAATGGAGATAAAAGAAAGCATCCCCCATGTAATTGCCGAAGCCAAAAAACTGGGGTATCCTATTGATGAAATGTCTATTTCGGGCGGTTCCGCTGGTTGTTGTCTTGCCCTGCTGTATGCCTACCGAGACGCAGAAGATTCGCCTGTGCCTGTAAAAATGGTCTTTGGAGCGGCGGGCCCGTCCTCGTTTTACCCTGAGGACTGGAAATGTTATGGGTTCGATATTGGAAGCGAGGAAAGCGACGCTGCCGCACGGGAGATGTTTGGGGCAATGGCAGGCAGGGAAATCAAATCGGAGTTCGGCACGCCTGAGTATGATGAGGAAATGAAAGATATTTCCGCCCTGCTTTGGATAAATGAAAATAGCGTCCCTACTCTCGTAGCATATGGGAAATATGATAAAGTCCAGCCCTTTGAAGGCTCGCAAAGGCTTCTGAAAGCGTTAAAAGATAACCATGTCCCGCATGACTATTATTTATGTGAGCATTCGGGACATGGGCTGCAGAATGACAATAAAGTATATGGGGAATATATGAGGAAGATACTGGAATACCTTGACGCTTATATGCCCGTAAAATAAAAAAAGAAAACACTTTATGATTGGAGACATTCAAAAACATTGAAAAAAGGCATGAAAACAATAATCATTTTGTTAATAGCAGTATTTGTTATTGGAATCGGCGTTTTTATATTTATTAAAAACAGCCTGTCCATGTGGATAGGCGGAAAGCAGGCGGAAGGGCAAGACCATGCTTCCGGGCAGAAAAACACATAACAAAATACGGGAGGATACCATATCAAAGCAATTTCCATTATACTGTCCGAAATGTAAACAGGAAACATTGATTAAGGTAGAAGATATGCAGATAACCGTCATTAAGAAGCAGGATTTATAGCCTGCCTATATGTACGCCGCCGATTATGGATAACACTATAGCGGTGGTTTTTCTGTGTCAAACTCTGCCTGTTGGTAAGTCTCCATAAACGTCTGCACATCGGGATAGCCGTCACTTTTAAGAGTATCGGGCAGTTTGTCCAGCTTTACGGAAATTTCCTGCTCCGTCTGATTTTACTTGCCCCGTCTTGCGCCTTAACCATCAGGTTCTGCATATGTCGGAACTCTGACATATCCATATCCAGCACAGGCTTGGGCGGCGGTCTTAACCTCTGGCTCGTCAAGCAGTTCCCTTGCTTCGATACACTTCCCCTCCGTGCCGCTCTGCTTAAATTCCTGCTGGCTCTCCCTTGCAAAGTTATTCCAGTATTCATTGTCGGCGGTACGGAAAACAGCATAAGGGTTTTCCTGTCTTGCATGGCTTGCCATTTCGCCGATGCAATGGCGGAGGTTGAGCATGTGGCGGAAGCCGAAGCTCGGCTTTCCGGATTTCCCGTTGGCAGCCGCAAGCTGAAAACCGTCACCGTCGACCATTTGCAGGTTATGATTGATTTCCTTGCTCAAAAAATCAGACAGCTTGACAATTGTGTCAAAAGCATGTAAAATATTATTGTCGTATGTTCACATATCCATAAGTGAGATATAGAATAACGAACTATATAAGTGGAGGTGCTCCGAAGTGACAACGCTAGAGTTATCACTGGCACAAGTGATCGTAACGATAGTCATCATATTAGTTCTTCTGGCAGCAGCTGCTTTCATTGCATGGAAAATGGCGATTTCATACCATGTGAAGGTAAGTGAGGCTAAGGTGGGAAGCGCAGAGGAGAAAGCCAGAGAGATCATTGATGATGCACTGAAGACCGCAGAGACAAAGAAGCGCGAGGCATTGTTGGAGGCAAAAGAGGAAAATCTGAAAGCCAAGAATGACCTGGATAAAGAGATTAAAGAGCGCAGAGCGGAAGTGCAGCGTTATGAGAGACGTGTGTTAGGAAAAGAAGAGACTTTAGACAAAAAGACGGACGCACTCGAGAAAAGGGAGTCAAAACTGGCTTCACGGGAGGCATCTTTTGCGAAGGAGAAAGAAAAAGTAGAGGAACTTCGCAACAGCCATCTTCGTGAACTGGAGAAGATTTCCGGACTCACCTCTGAACAGGCAAAAGAGTACTTGTTAAAGACTGTAGAAGAAGATGTAAAACATGAAACCGCAGTTTTGGTAAAAGAATTGGAACGTCAGGCGAAGGATGAGGCAGATAAGAAAGCCAGAGATTGTGTGGTCACTGCGATTCAGAAGTGTGCAGCAGACCATGTATCAGAGACAACGATCTCCGTTGTATCCCTGCCGAATGATGAAATGAAGGGGAGGATCATAGGTCGGGAGGGCCGCAATATACGCACTCTTGAGAACCTAACCGGCATTGACCTGATCATTGATGATACACCAGAAGCCGTTATTTTATCTGGTTTTGATCCAATTCGCAGAGAAGTTGCCAGAATTGCGTTGGAGAAATTGATCGTGGACGGCAGGATTCACCCTGCCCGAATCGAGGAGATGGTTGAAAAAGCGAAGAAAGAAGTCGAGACGATGATCCGTGAGGAAGGGGAGGCAGCGACCCTTGAGGTTGGTGTACATGGAATTCATCCAGAGCTTGTCCGTCTGCTTGGGAAGATGAAATTCCGTACCAGTTATGGACAGAATGCATTGAAGCATTCCATTGAAGTGGCTCACCTGTCTGGCCTGCTGGCTGGCGAAGTGGGTGCTGATGTTCGTATGGCAAAGCGTGCCGGACTATTACATGATATTGGAAAAGCGGTTGATCATGATATGG
Organism: uncultured Clostridia bacterium; assembly: GCA_947643415.1. Lineage (GTDB taxonomy): Bacteria > Bacillota > Clostridia > Lachnospirales > Lachnospiraceae > Eubacterium_F. The sequence continues at coordinate 12,140 of CANRWA010000027.1, forward strand.
AAGGCTCGCATATTCAGTTAGGTGTGGATTTGTGCCGCAAATTCAAAGAATCCGCGTTAGTTATCAATGCAGTGGAAGCTCATCATGGTGATGTGGAAGCAGAGAGTATGATTGCTTGTCTTGTACAGGCTGCTGATGCGATATCTGCGGCACGTCCGGGTGCACGTCGTGAAACGCTGGAAACCTACACAAATCGTTTGAAACAATTAGAAGATATTTCCAACAGTTTTAAGGGAGTCGATAAGTCTTTTGCTATTCAGGCAGGTAGAGAGATTCGAGTGATGGTTGTGCCGGATCAGATCAATGATGATGAGATGGTACTTCTTGCCCGTGATGTGTCTAAACAGATCGAGGCTGAATTACAATACCCTGGCCAGATCAAGGTAAATGTGATTCGCGAGAGTCGTGTTGTGGATTACGCAAAATAAATTTTTTGTGTGATGATACAATTATTTGTCAGAGAATGAACATTAACAAAGAGTGCCGTCGTGTTGTGTACCAGATACATAATACGGCGGTTTTTAAGAATCAGGGAGGGGCTGTTTTGGCGTATTTTCCAATGTATATTGAATTGCAGGATGCCCCCTGCCTTGTTTTGGGTGGAGGCAGCATTGCCTGTCATAAGGTTATGGTCCTGCGGGATTTTGGTGCCCTTGTCACAGTGATCGCTCCGGAGATTCACGATTCCATTAAAGGGGCAGATGGTGTAGAATGTATTTACAGGGAATATGATGGAGCAGATCTGGAGGGGAAGGTTCTGGTAGTGGCAGCTACCGATGATACTGCTGTCAACCGCCGGATCAGTGAGGAATGCCGCACCAGGGGGATACTGGTAAATGCGGTAGACCAGCCAGAAGATTGTGATTTCATTTTTCCATCTTATATTCGGAAAGGCGGAGTGGTGGCAGCCTTTTCCAGTGGTGGTCAAAGTCCGGTGGTAACACAGTATCTGAAGAGGAAAAATGAGACTGTGGTGACAGATATGGTAGGAAGGCTGGCGGAATGCCTTGGATCGCTGAGACAGACGGTAAAGGACCAGATTCCACAGCCATGGCAGCGGAAGGCAGTATATGAGAAGATCCTGCAGATAGGACTGGCAGAGGGGCAGGTGCCAGACGAATCTGTCATTCAGAATATATTAAAGGAGATGGAGAAGGATGGACCGTATGAGGCGGCTGAGAATGAATGAAACATTGCGCGATATGGTGAGGGAGAATCATGTGAGGGTAGATGAACTGATCTATCCGGTTTTCGTGGCAGAGGGGGAGAATATCTGTCATCCAGTAGAGTCCATGCCGGGAATCTGCCAGTATTCCATTGACCGTCTTCCAGAAGAACTGGACCGGACAGTGGATGCCGGAGTGAGGGCAGTTTTGTTATTTGGAATCCCAGCACATAAAGATGAGGTGGGGAGCGGTGCTTATGATGATGATGGCATTATCCCTAGAGCGATACGGATGATCCGTGAACGTTATGAAGACCTGCTGGTGATCGCAGATGTCTGTCTGTGCGAATACACTTCTCATGGGCATTGTGGACTGGTGCGAGATGGGGAGATTCTCAATGATGAGACGCTTCCGCTGCTGGCAGAGGCATCGGTGGTATATGCAAGGGCAGGGGCGGATATCATAGCTCCCAGTGATATGATGGACAAGCGGATTGGGGCGATCCGTACTGCATTAGATAAAGAAGGATTTCAAAATATACCAATCCTGTCCTATGCAGCGAAATTTGCTTCCGGTTATTATGGACCGTTCCGGGATGCGGCGCATTCAGCACCAGGATTTGGGGACCGGAGAACATACCAGATGGATCCGGCAAATGGCAGGGAGGCTCTTCGGGAGGTTAAACAGGATCTGGCGGAGGGGGCAGATATGGTCATTGCCAAGCCGGCGCTTGCCTATATGGACGTCATGAGGGAGATTGTAAATCACTATAACGTCCCTGTAGTGGCGTACAATGTCAGTGGAGAATATGCTATGGTGAAAGCGGCCACGGCAAATGGCTGGGTGGATGAGAAAAAGATTGTGATGGAAAACCTGCTTGGTTTTAAGCGCGCTGGTGCAGGGATGATCATCACCTATCATGCGCTGGATGCAGCCAGATGGCTGCGGGAAGAGGAGAGATGAGGATGAAGGAGAAAAGATCGGGAGAATTGTTTGAAAGGGCAAAGCTTCATATCCCAGGCGGGGTGAACAGTCCTGTCCGTGCTTATGGCGCGGTGGGGCGTATACCACGGTTTATAGAGTCTGCAAAGGGAGCCCGGATCACAGATGTGGATGGGAACGAATATATCGATTATGTGTGTTCCTGGGGGCCGGGAATACTCGGTTCCGCACACCCGGAAGTGGTCGGCGCGGTACAGAAGGCATGCGAAGACGGTCTGACATATGGTGCCCCTACAGAGAAGGAAGTGGAGCTGGCGGAACTGATATCAGAACTGATGCCCTCTATGGAGGTGAGCCGACTGGTGAATTCCGGAACCGAGGCAGTAATGAGTGCGATCCGTACAGCCAGGGGATATACAGGCAGGGATAAGATCATTAAATTCCGGGGCTGTTACCATGGACATTCAGATGGGCTTCTGGTAAAGGCAGGATCGGCTGCACTTACCACTTCTGTTCCTGACAGTGCGGGAGTACCAGAGGCTGATACGGTCAATACCCTGATCGCAGAATTCAATGATGAGGTATCTGTGGCAGAGCTTTTTCTGGCAAACCCAGGTAACATTGCAGCAGTGATCGTGGAGCCTGTACCGGCAAATATGGGAGTTGTTTTGCCTAAGTGGCCGTTTCTTACTTTCCTGAGGGATATTACAAACCAAAATGGGGCGCTGCTTATCTTTGATGAAGTGATCACCGGTTTTCGGCTTGGACTGGGTGGAGCACAGGAATATTATAAAATTCAGCCGGATCTTACTACATTGGGCAAGATTGTGGGTGGCGGCATGCCGCTGGGCGCCTATGGCGGCAGGCGGGAGATCATGAATATGGTATCACCTGTTGGTCCGGTCTATCAGGCAGGTACTTTGTCAGGAAATCCCGTTGCAGTGACAGCAGGCCTTACAACCCTGCGGATATTGAAGAGAGATCCGGCGATCTATACACGGCTGGAGGAGAAGGCGAGGATTCTGGCAGATGCGGCAAGAGAAGCGGGCGAGGGAGATGTCTCTGTAAACCAGCTTGGATCCCTGATGAGTATTTTCTTTCGGGGCGGCGGCGTCAATGATTATGAGCATGCAGTGGGTTCAGATACAGATGCCTATGCGGCCTATTTTGGCTATATGCTGGATCATGGGATCTATCTGGCACCCTCACAGTTTGAGGCCATGTTTGTTTCAGATGCACATACAGAGGAAGATATTATGAAGACCTGTGAAGTGATGCGGGGCTATTTACAGATGTAAAATTATTAACAGGATTAAATGAAAACTACCTCTTCTCCCGGTTAATCAGTAAAGATGATTTCATATTTATCTAAATCATACACATTAGCAAAAAAACCTTTCAAAATGCTTTCTCCATTGGTGCGGGCTTCTTCAAGTAACCCATTGGCAATTGCATTTTCTTCTGCTGTCTGTTTTAAAGAGTTCATAGCTTCATTATTCTCTGCCAGAGTGATATGACGGAAGATGCTTTCCTTTTCATGGTATACTTTGAAGGAATCTGTTTTTACTTCCCTGCTCAGTATTTTGGCTGCGGGCAATCTGACCTCAATGGTATTGCCTCTGACAGACCATTTGACCTTACTGAAATCATAGCCTGCTTTTATCACCACATCATAGCTGTATACATATTTGCTCTGGGTAAAAGGTATTTCAAGGCCAAATAGTTCCCTGGAAGCTTCTGTGACATTTACTTCTGTGCAGTAGGCGGACTGCGTAGCCAGTTCCCCGATATCTTCAAGCCCGATCCTTGTAGTCTTGGAATCATATGAGAAAAAATTTTTCGCTCCTATTGTACCAGTGGCAAAAACAGCAATGATAACAATGGTCCAAATTAACTTTTTGGTGAGATATCTAGATAGAAAATTAAGATACTTATTGTTCTGAGACTTGCTCCCGCTCTTCATAAAAAGGAATCCCTCCATGCAGTCAAATACCCCGCAGCAAGCTACGGGGCATGATTTAGCTTTTTTTAAAATCATATTAGGAAAATCTTTGATCTATGCATGAATTATTTCCCTTTGTTTCTAAATTCCACCGGCGTCATATCATACAACTTCTTAAATGTCCGGTTAAAATGTTCCACATTCTGGTATCCAATGGAGAAGGCAATATTTTCTACTGTCATATTTCCATTTTTCAACAGTGTTCTTGCTTTCTTCATCCGTATATTCGTTACCTGTTCCACAAAGGTCTTGCCGGATTTTTCATGGATATATTTACTAATATATGGCTCGCTCAGATGAAAATGTTCCGCCATATCTTCCAGAGTGACCGTCTGGTAATTGGCATGGATGAAATTCATCATTTTGATCAGGCGCTCATCCTTTAACGGTTCATTTTTCTTTATATCCGGCAGTTTATTTACACAGACACAGAGTGCATGGATGGAGGCCTTTATGATATCCTCGTCAATGCCCACACCCCAGTAGGATTCTCCCTGACAGGTGATGCCTACATAAGAGATCGCCTTGGAGGAGGAACCCTGGGTGAGGGCGTGCTCTTCATAGGAAGACAACTGGTAACTGATGCCGAAATACTGTTTGATGGTGTTGCTGACAGCATCCAGGCGTCCATTGCCATTGGCATCCACTATGGTTTTCTTGTCTCCGCAGGCGATCTCTGTCTCTGCCATAATGCCATCCACCTGTTTAAAATGGCAGTCCGTAATCTGGAAGTAGGGGGTCGGAGTGATGTAATGTTCCTCAAAGATCTCATATACCCACTGTGGCGAAAGTTCTTTGTGCTCTTCGTCTGAGACCTGTTTCATCATATAGCCCACTTCCTCGCGCATAGCATCAGGGAGAGAGATGCCGAAATTCTGTTTCAGGATATAGTTGACTCCGCCCTTGCCGGACTGGCTGTTGATGCGGATCACATCAGAGTCATAAGTTCTGCCCACATCCTGGGGATCCACCGGGAGATAAGGGACACTCCATATCTTCAGATCGTTGTCCTCACGCCACTGCATGCCTTTGGCGATGGCGTCCTGATGGGAACCAGAGAAGGCGGTAAATACAAGATCTCCGGCATATGGCTGGCGGGCATCTACATGCATACGGGTAAATGTCTCATAGTTCCTGCGGATCTCCGGCATGTTGGAGAAGTCGAGCATTGGGTCGACCCCATGGGTAAACATATTCATGGCAAGGGTTACGATATCCACATTACCTGTGCGCTCCCCGTTGCCAAACAAGGTTCCTTCGATACGGTCCGCCCCTGCCAGGATACCAAGCTCAGCATCGCTGACTCCACAGCCGCGGTCATTGTGCGGATGCAGGGAAAGGACGACAGCATCCCGGTATTTCAAGTGTTTGTGGACATATTCAATCTGTGTGGCAAAGACATGCGGCATGGAATGCTCCACGGTCGCCGGGATATTGATGATGGCTTTATTTGCCGCTGTCGGCTGCCATATGTCAAGAACAGCATTGCAGACTTCCACCGCATACTCAACTTCAGTGCCGGTGAAACTCTCCGGACTGTACTCAAAGGAGAAACTGCCATCTGTCTGGTCTGCCAGCTCTTTCAGGAGGATTGCCCCATCGATGGCAATCTGTTTGATCTCTTCCTTGCTCTTCTTAAATACCTGTTCCCGCTGAGCCACTGAAGTGGAGTTGTACAGATGCACAACCGCATGGGGAGCGCCCTGTACTGCCTCAAAGGTTTTCTTGATGATATGTTCCCTCGCCTGGGTCAGCACCTGGACCGTTACATCATCAGGGATCATGTTCTTTTCGATCAGTGCACGCATAAATTCATACTCTGTCTCGGAAGCTGCAGGAAACCCAACCTCTATCTCTTTAAAGCCAATATCCACCAGCATCTGGAAAAACTGTAGTTTTTCATCCAGGCTCATAGGCTCGATCAGTGCCTGGTTGCCATCGCGCAGATCCACCGAACACCATATGGGTGGCTTCTCTACCGCATCTTTCTTAACCCAGTCATAGGTACATTCCGGCGGCATAAAATATGCCTTTTCATACTTGTCAACATGTTTCATTTTCCTCTACCTCCAAATTTGATTCCAACATGAATGAAAAAACCTCCGCCTCCACAACCAGGCGGTTGTAGAGACGAAGGGGATGATCCTTCGCGGTACCACTCTACTTCATGTCCTCTGGGACATGCACTCATCAGCACTAACATGCTTTCCCCGGATAACGGTGGGATTCCGGTGTACCCTACTGAAACAATGGTAATTAATTAAGTGATATGGTTCGGGTACACAGCTCAGAGGTCAGTTCACCATCATTCTTTTACTGCCTCGCACCAGACGGCAGCTCTCTGTAAAAAGACCGGATCGTTACTAGTCCTCATCAAAGCTTTTGTATATCATATCACAAAAAACCAATTTTGGAAATGATTAAATTTAATCATTTTTATTGATATTTTTTAATAAAATAAAAAAGTACTTGACTTTTTTTCGCACATTGAGTATCATAATATTTGCGTTGTGCGTGTAGCTCAGCTGGATAGAGCACTTGGCTACGGACCAAGGTGTCGGGGGTTCGAATCCTCTCACGCACGTTATCGTAAAAAGCCTTTGAAAATGCTGTACTAGATTTTCAGAGGCTTATTTTTTCCTGTAGGAGATTCATATGGTCTATATATGTGATGATGAGGTGCCGGTCCTGAGGGAGCTGGCAGAGAAGATAGGGAAATGTATGACAGAGGAAGAGGTTCTTTGTTTTTCCTCCGGAGATGAATTGCTGGAGCAGTTAAACCGGTCTGTCTGTGATATTTTGTTTCTGGATATTGATATGCCGGGAATCAGTGGGATGGATATCGCCGGGAAGCTAAATGGGGAGAGAGGTGTCCCGCTGCTGGTCTTTGTCACAAGTCATGATGAATTGGTTTACGAAAGTTTTCAGTATCACCCCTTTGCCTTTATCCGTAAGGGCTATTTTGACCAGGAGATCGAAAAGGTGGCAAGGGATGCCAGAGAATACCTGGAGTCACTGGACCGTCGTTTTCATTTTCGGATGTCAGGCAGGGATCTTTCCCTCCTGCTATCAGATATATTATATTTTGAGGCGGATGGGAATTATCTGAAACTATATACAAAGGCTGGGGGGTACCGTTTTCGGAGTACGGTATCGGATGTGGAGACGGACCTGAACCAATATGGATTTGTCCGGATACACAAAGGGTTTCTGGTGAATCAGGCAGCGGTCCGGATGATAGGCAGAGAAGAGGTGGAACTGACGGACAGTACTGTGCTGCCAATGGGAAAGTCTTATGCAGAACAGGCCAAAAGCCGTCTGCTGGAATATATGAGGGTATGAGATGGGAAGATATAAACAATTACAGAGTCAGTATGATGAGCTGCAGAGGGAATATGCGAAAGTCCTGGCAGAGAGTGCAGAACTTTGCTATACCAGGGACAGGCTTGTGGAGAGGCAGGGAAAATTCCAGTCCCAGGAGGAGGAGATCCGCAAGCTTCATAAGAGTGCAAGGATGCTCAAGCATGATATGCGGAACCATATGATGGTGCTGTCCTCTTACCTGGCGGCGGGAGAGTATGAGGCGGCAAAGCTTTATTCTTCTGAGATACTGGACAAGCTGAATGTCATGAGCAGTTATGTGGAGACAGGAAATTCCCTTTTGAATCATATTGTCAATGAAAAATTTCAGTTCGCCAGAGAACATGGCATCCGGATTAAGGCAGAGATTGAGAATCTGTCCTTTCATCGCATGAAGAGCATCGATTTTTCTGCCCTGTTGAATAATATGCTGGATAATGCCATTCGGGCATGTGGGCTTGAAGAAGAGGACATAAGAGAACTTCATCTTACTATTTCTTCCCAGAGGGGATATGGTGTGATCTGTGTGGGGAACAGGATAGCAGAGTCTGTACTGAAGAGAAATCCTGAACTGCATTCATCCAGACAGGAGATAGCTCTCCGGGAAACAGAAGAAAGTGAGACAGAGATCCATAGTACAGGAATCCACGGTATGGGCATACCGGGAATGAAGGAGATAACAGAAAGTTATCAGGGCATATTAGATATATATGAGTCAGAGGGATTTTTCTATGTGAGTGCATATATCCCTATATAATGGCTGTATATCCCAATCCCTTGCAGAAAAGGCTGCAGGGGATTATTCTTTTGGTGGTAAGAAAGGGCGGCGTGTATGGTTTATTTTCAGAAAGCAGGCAGGTATATTCTCAAAGATGTGGATCTGTATATCCCGAAGGGGGTGGCTGTGGGGGTTATCGGCGCATCAGGGGCAGGTAAGACGACACTGTTGAAGCTGGCATGTGGTTTACTGGCATGTGAACATGGTACCGTTCATACATTGGGGATGGACCCGGTGAGTGAAAGAAGGAAACTGGTGACGGATCTGAGGGCATATTTTTCCGAATATTATTTGTTTCAGCGGGAGGACACTGTGAAGAGCCAGTTCCGGCTGATGGAAACCGTATACCGGATGGACAGGGACTATTTTAGGAAAGAGTATAAGCGGCTGGAAGGGAAGTTCTGTCTTTCTGGATATGTGGACAAACGCGTCAGTGAACTTTCCATGGGACAGAGAAGGAGGGTGGAACTTGCCGCCATTCTGATGGGTGAGGCAAAACTCCTTCTGTTGGATGAGCCTGCCATTGGTCTGGATGAACGGGGAAAACGTGCCTTTTGGAAGGAATTACAGCGAAAAAAGGAGGCTGGTGCCACGGTACTCATCTCTTCCCATAATATGGCAGAGATAGAACAGGTCTGTGACCGGATCCTGCTTCTGGGGAAAGGGAAAGTTCTGTACTATGGAGACAGAGAGGGGCTTATGTGCCGTTATGCCCCGGTGAACCGCATGGAGATACAGTTTGAGGGAAGGATACCAGATATGGAGGATCTGCCTTTGCTGGGATATGGTATAGAAGATAATACGCTCCATCTTTCTTATCACGCAGATCTCGTTACGGCAGCAGAGATCACGCAGCGGATCCTGGAACAGACAAGTATTGCCAGGATCAATATAGTAAGGCAGGATTTAACAGATGTGATCCGAAGTCTGGATGTACACGGGCAGACTTTGCGGTCTACAGAGGACATGGATGAATGGAGGTAAGTATGGGTTCTTTTATTGAAGTTTCAGATGTCAGCAAGACATTCCGGATCAGTAAGCGTTCTGCCGGGATACCGGGGATGCTGGCTAATCTGGTGGCTCCCAGGTATGAAAAGAAAGAGGCAGTCAGGGATGTCAGTTTCCAGATCGGGAAGGGAGAGATGCTGGGCTTTATCGGTCCGAATGGGGCGGGCAAGTCTACGATGATCAAAATGCTGTCTGGGATCTTATGCCCGGATCAGGGAAGTGTCAGTGTGGCGGGTTATATTCCCTATCGCCAGAGAAGAAAATTTGTGGGGCGGATCGGTGTGGTCTTTGGTCAGAAATCCCAGCTTCAGTGGGACCTCCCGGTGCGCGACAGCTATGAACTGCTGCGGGCGGTCTATGCCATTCCGGAAAATGTGTATCAGAAGAATCTGGATCAGCTTGTGGACATGCTGGATATGGGTGGTTTTATCGGCCAGCCTGTGCGGCAGCTCTCGCTGGGGCAGCGTATGAGGGCAGACATTGCCGCCTCGCTGCTTCATTCGCCGGAGATCGTTTTCTTTGATGAACCTACCATTGGCGTGGATGTTGTGGGAAAGCAGGTGATCCGGGAATTTATCCGGGAGCTGAATGAGAGGGATGGGGTAACGATGATCTTCACAACCCATGATATGCAGGATATTGAGAAAACCTGCGAGCGTCTCATCATTATCAATGAGGGAACGAAAATATATGATGGGTCTCTCCATGGGATACGGGAGAGATACGGAACCACCAGGCAGCTTGATGTGGAGTTTAATTTTGAATGTGATATTACGCCGATCGAGCATGTAAGGGTACAGACAATCCCTGAGGAGGGGCATATCAGGAAACGCTTTATCTTTGAACAGGGAGAGGTAAAGATCAATGATCTGATGAATGAACTCCTGTCACATTACAGTATCTGTGACATCAATATCACGGAACCGGAGATTGATGATATCATCTGTAAGATCTATGGCGGGGAGGTGGTTTAGATGCGTCTCGCACCTTATCTGGCATATGCAAAGAAAAATTTCCTCGCGAGAAGTGCTTACCGCTTTGATCATCTTATGGGAATACTGAACACAGTTCTGCGGGTATTTATTTACTGGGAAATATACAAGGCGTTGTATGCAGGCCGTTCAGAGGTAGACGGAATTACTATGATGATGGTTACAACCAGTTTTGTCCTTTCCCTTTGTATGGATGCTGTATTCCGGATTAATGATTTCTTTATTCCTGATATGATCCGGGATGGCAGTATTGCCAATGAACTTCTCCGCCCTATCTGCATTCAGGGGCGTATGGTGGCGGAAAATCTGGGAGATGCCCTCTTTGAGCTGGTTTTCCGGTTTGTTCCGGCACTGCTTGTCTCCCTGCTTCTTGTGGGAATCATGAAACCGGCGGGTGTGCTTATGTTTTTGCTTTTCCTGGTCAGTGCCCTGTTAGGCTATGGGGTGCTGTGGTCCATCAGCTTTGCCACACAGATGTCGTCGTTCTGGCTGGTCAATGTGTGGAGCATTGTCACAATAAAGAATGTATTTATCAATGTACTGTCTGGTTCCATGATCCCACTTTGGTTCATGCCAGAATGGATGGACGGCGTGATCCGTTTCACGCCATTTGCCAGTATCTATTTCACCCCGGTACAGATCTACCTGGGGCAGTTATCCTATCAGGAGATCCTGGGTAAATGCCTGATACAGATATTCTGGATCCTTATTATATATCTGGCGGGATATTGGCTGTGGCTGAAAGGACAGAAAAAACTTGTGGTACAGGGAGGTTAGTGCCACTAGCGTTTCGGAATGGAGGTTAATGTGAAAAATAGTGTAAATGTGATAGCAGCTTATACGAGAACTGTAATGAAAGCATGGTTTCAGTACAGGGTCGATGCCGTGCTCCGGTCACTGGCCGTTTTTCTGAGAGAGTCAACAGGGGTTATCGTCATCTATTTTGCCCTTTTAAAATTCAATGTGTTACATGGATGGAATATGCAGGAAATGCTGTTTATGTTCAGCCTGGTATTCCTGACATATGGCATTATGATTCTGTTTTTTACAGGGCTGAGGGATTTTGGGTGGATGATAAGGACAGGTGGGTTTGACCGGTTCCTGCTTCGGCCCAGGGGAGTGTTATTTCAACTGATCTTTGTCAATGCTGACTGGTTTGCTGCCATCGGGCATGGCGGCCTTGGCATGGTCCTTTTTCTTGTCTCAGCAGGGAGAGTAGGGATACAGTGGAATCTCATTACTGTACTGTATTATGTCCTGGCGGTTGCAGGAGGGGTGCTGATCCAGGGGGCGATCTTCTTATTTTTTGCCACATTAAATATCTATCTGCTGGAGACAGGGAGCCTGAAAGAGGTTTTTTACTGGAATGCGAGAAAGTTTGCCGGGTATCCCATCAGCATTTTCCACAAGGCGGTACAGGCATGCCTGATCTATGTGGTTCCCTTTGCCTTCGTGAATTATTTTCCGGCGCAGTTTCTGCTGCGCAAGCCGGATATGCAGCAGTTCCCGGAAGTTTTTCTGTATATCACGCCAGTGGTGGGTGTTGGGATGTATCTGCTTGCCTACCTTTTCTGGCGGTACAGCCTGCGGCATTATAAAAGTTCGGGAAACTAGCTCAACGGCGGGTTCAAATTAGTGCCGTTGTACTAGGAACTGAGTGAACCGTTTTCAAAGTCATTACAATATATAAGTGTAAGGACATATGTTTTGGCCGCATTCATGTGGCAGTGTATACACGAAAGGCAGTAGTTAATATATGACGATTCAGGAATTAGAGCAGGTGATCGCCCAAAGCGGAAAAGATATTTACTCTTTCTGTCTGCATGTAACCAACAGTAAACCGCTGGCAGATGAACTTTATCAGGATACTTTTCTAAAGGCAACGGAAAAAATGGATCAACTACAGGCGGATGGCAATCTGAAGAGCTATCTTTTGTCGGTTGCCCTCATGTTATGGAAGAACCAGAGACGAAAGTCCGCCTGGAGAAGCCGGATCGCACCGGCAGCTGCATTTGATGAGAAGATGGGAGAGGTTCCTGGGGATTCAGGGGATATACTGCAGGACTGTGTCAGGGAAGAACAATGCCGGATCGTGAGGAAGGCGGTGTCTGCCCTGCCCGAGAAATACAGGCTGCCAGTCCTTCTTTATTATATGGAGGATATGACAGTAGCAGAAGCAGCAGAAATCATGGGAATACCTCCTGGCACTGTGAAGAGCAGACTGAGTACCGCCAGGAAGCGCCTGAGATCAGAATTGGAGGGATATTATCGTGGATAAAGATATGGAGGCTGTGCTGCGTGAAGCAATGAAACCTGTTAATGAGCCGGATCCGGAGCTGAATCGTCTGATTTTGGAACGGAGGGTAAGGAAAGATATGAAGAAAAGAAATATTAGAAAAATTGCGGCAGCGGCAGCGATAGGCATCCTGGTGGCAGCAGGGGGCGTTTCTGCCTATGCTGCCTCACAGAATATTTCGCTCCTGTCCTTGTTTGGAGGAGAGAGCAGTGAGGTAAAACAGGAAGCAGAACGGCTTCTGGATACGGATGTGAAGCAGAGTCCTGCGAAAGAGCAGTTTGAGCTGGCAGGTTTTAAGGTCCGGGAGGCGATCGCAGATAAGAATAAGGTCACTATACAGGTTGAGGTAAAAGCAGCAGATCCGGATCAATATTTGCTGGTGCCAGAGGGGGTCGAAGTTGGGTCATCGGTAGAAAATCTGAGGCTGGATGGCTTGAAAGGGAAACAGACTATTGCTGAATATGCAGAAAGCCTTGGGAAGAAGTGTCTGTGTGTCAATGCATTGGTAGATACGGCCATACAGTCTACTATGCATGAGACACAGAAGGATGGGACGCTGCTTTTGTATATCTCCTTTGAAAATACAGAGAAAAAACAGAAGCTGGACTATGTCTGTAACACATCAGCGTATATTGTGGGAGCTGGGGAGGATGATGTAATAGAAAATAAATTAACCTTCACTTTAACGGACAATACAGATGTGGAGAGTGTAAAATATCTTCCCGTCAAAAAAGGAAAGGCTGCTGGTACCGATCTGGTGATCGACGAGGTGACATTTGAGAAGAGCAATCTGGAAATGATATGTAATGTCAGATATCATTATGCCGGAAAAAATAAAGACTGGGTAAATACGAAAGACCATGATATATGCTTTTTCTTATTGGATTCAGAAGGGAAGATCATAGAGGCTGGGGACGGTGGTTCTCAGGAAGATGGCACTGAAGTTACACAGAGATGGGTATATTCACTGAGAGAATTGCCAGAGATCATTACATTTCAGGCGAAAGACGTTATGGAAAAGAAACTGTATGGAAAGGCAGAAATGAAACTTAGGAACTGATAATAGCCCAACGGCGCTAATTTGAACTCGTTTCAAATTAGCGCCGTTGGGCTAAGATATCATCTGCCTGCTTTTCTGTAAGCTTGTCGCAGGAGATCATTTTATCAAGGACAGAGGACATTCTTTTCCGGGCGAGTTCCATGCTGGTATCCGGGGAATAGTTTGAGGGCGCATTGGGGATACCTGCCAGCATAATCGCTTCATAGTCAGTAAGTTCTGAAGGGGATTTTCCAAAATAACCCTGTGCTGCGTCATAGACCCCATAATAACCGCTGCCGAAATAGATGGTATTGACATAGAGTTCAAACAGCTCTTCTTTACTGCATTCTTTCTCCAGCGCCAGGGCGGCAAAGATCTCTGCAAACTTTCGTTCTACTTTCTTTTCCTGGGTGAATAATTGGTTTTTGGCGATCTGCTGTGTGATCGTACTTCCGCCCTCGGCAAAGGATAATGTTCGGATATCAGTCCATACCGCCCTGCCGATTGCCAGTGGGTCGATGCCTGGATGGGAGAAGAAACGCTTGTCCTCGGCAGAGATGACAGCATCGACATAGATGGAGGGAAGTTCATTGTACGAAGTAAAATGTTCGCTCTCGTGGACTGTGCTTACCATATCTGAAATAGGGGTGTCTTCTATGGCATCCCGGTACATCTGGTATCCTTTTATCCCATAAAAACCACCCATTAGAATTAAGAGGATCAATAGAAGCGAAACTATGTGAAGGGTTATTTTTGCGGCAAAACGTAATATTTGTTTCATATAGATCATCCTCCCAAACAGATCAATATCTTTTCCAGTCCTTGAAACAAAATTTCTACTGTAAATATGAGAAGTCCTGTGACCATAAACAGGGCACCGAAGATCATGCCACCAATTCCCAGGAAGATATTAAGTATGATTTTTCTGAACCAGGATTTTTTGCTCATTTGTATCCCCTCCCCTGATAGAACATCATACAGTGCATAGATTACTTTTTTGTGACTTTTCAATAAGAGATTTGTCACTTAGCCCGGCGGCGCCAATGTTTTTGGGGATTATAAAGGAGAGAAACAGGGAATTTTGGGAAATGCGCCTATATCTTTATAATGAAAGATTACAAAAGTGCTGGTATGTTCATACAGTCATTCCAGCACTTTCATATCTTTGGCATGTTTCTTGATGGCGCTGAAACTCTCCCGGCTGATGACATGTTCGATCTTGCAGGCATCTTCTTCTGCAATGTCAGCAGGTACTCCCAGTGTTGTAAGGCAGCGGGTGAGGATATTGTGCCGCTCATAGATCATGTCAGCGATTTCTTTTCCTTCTTCCGTCAGATAGATAAATCCGGCATCTGTAACAGTAATATGGTTTTTCTCACGAAGGTGTTTCATTGCCACGCTGACACTGGATTTCTTGAATCCAAGTTCTGTGGCAATATCAACAGAACGCACTACCGGTAATTTTTTACTTAATATCAGAATTGTTTCCAGATAATTTTCAGCAGATTCATTCGTTTTCATTTCGCCCTCCCATTTGTGTAGATTTTTCAATAGTATAGCATTTTTTCAGGATAAAGGCAAATATCTTCTAATTATGCGGGGTGTGGAAAAAAGTTCTTGACACCTAATAGATGTTAGCGTATACTAATATATGTAAGATATAAATGACCACTTCACTGATCAGAGAAAGGATGATGTGTGATGCCTTTGACGATGGCTAAGGTTGGCGAACCAGCAACGATCAAGAAAGTCGGTGGGAAAGAGGATACCAGAAAGTTTCTGGAGAATCTGGGATTTATAACTGGCGGGGTAGTTACTGTGGTGTCTGAGATCAGCGGTAATCTCATCTTAAATGTCAAAGATTCCCGTGTGGCGCTTGGAAAAGACATGGCAAAAAAAATCATGATATAACCTTGATTATGACATGATCTTTTTCCGGTGTGCAGGTGTGGCAGATATCGGCTGTATCAGTGAAAGAAGGAGGAATAGACAATGACATTACGGGAAGCTGCTGTGGGGCAGACAGTGAAAGTTCAGAGACTGACAGAAACCGGCCCAGTGAAACGGCGTATCATGGATATGGGAATTACGAAAGGAATTGATGTTTATGTAAGGAAGGTAGCGCCTCTGGGAGATCCCGTGGAGGTAACTGTCCGTGGATATGAATTATCCCTGCGGAAAGCGGATGCCGCCATGATTGAGGTGGGGTAGCATAACCTTCTGAAGGTAAAAGGGGAATAAATTTTTTTGGACATAAGTTAGCAGAAACTAATCACAAAAAGTTAGAACAAATATATGATAGCAATATGAAACTTAATGGAGGAAATTATGTCGATTACAATTGCGCTTGCAGGAAACCCGAACAGCGGTAAGACTACCTTGTTCAATGCACTGACTGGTGCCAATCAGTATGTCGGTAACTGGCCGGGTGTTACGGTTGAGAAAAAGGAAGGAAAGTTAAAGAGCGTTTATGCGAAAAATGAATCTAATGTGACCATCATGGATCTGCCGGGGATCTATTCACTATCTCCTTATACGCTGGAAGAGGTGGTGGCGAGGAATTATCTCATCAATGAGAGGCCGGATGTGATCCTGAATATCGTAGATGGTACAAACATTGAGAGGAATCTGTATCTCTCCACACAACTGATGGAGCTGGGGATTCCGGTTGTCATGGCCGTCAATATGCTGGATGTGCTTGAGAAAAATGGAGACAGTATCCATGTGGACCAGCTTAGCCAGAAACTGGGCTGTGAGGTTGTGGAAATTTCAGCACTCAAAGGAACTGGTATTGACCGTGCCGCGGCAAAAGCGATGATGGCTGCAAAGAAAGCAGATACGGCAGTTGTACATGAGTTTGCTGAGGAAGTGGAACAGGCAGTACATAATATAGAAGAACGTCTTGGTGGTGAAGTGGAGGAGTCCCAGAGAAGGTTTTATGCCATCAAGCTTCTGGAACGCGATGATAAGATCATGGAGCAGATGCGGAGTGTACCGGATGCCTCAGCGGAGATTGATGCTTTGGAAAAATCTTTTGATGATGATACTGAGAGTATCATTACCAATGAGAGATATACTTATATCTCATCAATCATAGATGAGTGTTGTACGAAAGGGAATAAAGATAAATTGACAACATCAGATAAGATTGATAAGATTGTCACAAACCGTTTTCTGGCACTGCCAATCTTCGCCGTTATCATGTTTGTCGTATATTATATTTCCGTAACCTCTGTGGGAACACTGGTAACGGATTGGACCAATGATGGACTGTTTGGCGATGGCTGGTATCTGGCAGGAATCGGAAGAGGTGATCTGGATGACGCTGCCGATGCGTGGGCAGAGGAGAAGATCTTTCAGGATGAGAAGATCAAGGCAGTGATTGATGCTGCCACAGCCGATTCAGGTGTGATCGGGGCAGATGAGATACAGGAAGCTTATAATGATAAAGATTTTGGCGTTTTTGAGGAAGCATTTGGTTCTTATGGAGAAGATCTGGCAGAGAAAGGTTATGATTTGGAGTCAGTTTTACCATTCGATGAAGAAGGAGAGTGGGATGGCCAGCCGGATGCAGCAGATTATGGGATATGGGTTCCCGGTATTCCGGTTGTCGTTGGAAATGCCCTGGAAGCCATTGGCTGTGCAGAGTGGCTCAGCGGGCTTATCAATGATGGTATCGTCGGTGGTGTAGGGGCTGTACTTGGTTTCGTTCCACAGATGCTGGTGCTCTTTATCTTCCTTGCCTTTCTGGAGGGTTGTGGATACATGGCACGTGTTGCCTTTATCATGGACCGCATTTTCCGCCGTTTCGGTCTTTCGGGAAAATCCTTTATCCCAATGCTTATTGGATCCGGCTGTGGTGTTCCAGGTGTTATGGCATCACGTACCATCGAAAATGACAGGGACCGCAAGATGACTATTATGACTACCACCTTTATTCCCTGTGGTGCCAAGCTGCCTATTATAGCACTTCTTACCAGTGCCCTGTTCGGAGGAGCAGGCTGGGTTGCCCCCAGTGCCTATTTCCTCGGTATCGCCGCCATCGTGATATCTGGTGTCATATTAAAGAAGACAAAGATGTTCGCAGGAGACCCGGCTCCTTTCGTTATGGAACTTCCCACTTATCATCTGCCTACGGCAGGGTCAGTGTTGAGGAGCATGTGGGAGCGCGGCTGGTCCTTTATCAAGAGGGCAGGTACTGTGATCCTCCTCTCTTCCATCATTATATGGGCAGGCTCTGTCTTTGGTGTGACAGATGGTTCCTTCGGGTTCAATCCGGATATGGAACTGGAGAACAGTATTCTTGGTTATGTTGGAAGAGGGATTCAGTGGCTCTTCGCACCACTTGGATTTGGTAATATTAAGGCAACGATTGCCACGATCATGGGACTGGTGGCAAAGGAAGAAGTGGTTGGTGTATTTGGTGTCCTTGATTTCGAGGGCATGAGCCAATTGGCAGGATATTCTTTCCTTGCCTTCAACTTGTTGTGTGCACCATGCTTTGCCGCAATGGGTGCGATCCGCCGTGAGATGAATAACGGCAGATGGACTGCATTTGCCATCGCTTACCAGTGTGTATTCGCCTATGTAACGGCATTGATTATATACTGGATGGGAATGCTTTTCATGGGAGTATTCAGTATCTGGACTGTGATTGCCTTGCTGCTGATCGCCGGGCTGCTGTATCTGATCTTCCGCCCGTATAAAGAGAGCAGTACGCTGGTAACAATATTGAACATATAAGCCATTTTTGTAGACCTGTCTGGTCAGGCGTTATGCCGGACCGGGCAGGTCTGATCCATAAAAAATGAAAGGAGGCCTGTGTATGGAATCTGTATTTGGAACGGTCATTGTAGGAGTGATCCTTCTTGCTGCCGTAGGAGGTGTTGTGTGGAAAATGATCTCCGACAGAAAAAAAGGAAAAGGGGGCTGCAGCTGCGGCTGTGAGAATTGTAATAAATGTAAGTAAAAATGTTTTTTACTTTCTGGACAGGACGTTGCTTTCCATACCCTAGCCAGCTCAACGGATCTTGCAAAATGTAATCCGTTCTTGACATTCTCTATGGAATATCGCAAAATATAAGCAGTAAAGTGCATGGGGGCTGTCAGAATGAAAAAGATTAAGATCTGTGGGATCACAGACATAAAAGAAACGGAATATCTGAATGAGGCCGGTGTAGATTACGCCGGCTTTGTGCTGTTTTATCCAAAGAGCAGGAGAAATATTGATCCTGGAAGGGCAAAAGAGATTATGGCACATCTGGATTCCCATATTAAAGCAGTGGCTGTGGTGGTGGAGCCAGCGGCGGGGCAGTTAAAGGAGATCGAAGACACGGGATTTGATATGGTACAGATCCATGGCAGGATATCAGATGAATTACTATCCAGGGTAAGGATTCCTGTACTCAGGGCATTCAATGTCAGTGACCTGTCTGAATTTGAGGAGTATGAAGATAAGGAAAATGTGATAGGGTATGTTTTTGATGCACAGATACCAGGCAGTGGTAAAGTCTTTGACTGGTCGCTGCTCCAGAGACTGCCAAAGACGGATAAACTGACGTTTCTCGCCGGAGGACTGGATGCTTTCAATGTAAGAGATGCCCTGGCAGCCACTGAAGTGGATGGTGTGGACACCAGTTCCGGGGTGGAATGGGAGGCGGGGGCAGGAAAAGATCCGGAGAAAATAAAAAGCTTTGTGGAGGCAGTCAGGGGTTATACATCAGAAAAGAGGTTATAATGAAATACATAATGAGAATTCTGGAATCAGTTCTTGCCAGCATAACAGCGAATATATTTTTATTAGGGTATATGGCACCCACCGACAGTGTGCCATGGCTGGCATTTGTACCCTTATTGCTGATTCTGTATTTTGTGGTAAATGTGGTGCCCTGTTATGCCAGTTGGAGGCTTCAGACAGCACGGCTGAGGTGCTGTGCAGATGGCTGTGAACTGCTGGAAGTCTTTCTTATCTCCACAGGGATCTCAGCCGTCTATAATATATATTGCTGGATCAGCCTGTACCCTTTTGAAAGTCCATGGGTGTGGACAACATGTATAGGCAGCGCCCTGTTCTGTATCCTGATAGAGGCAGTTATTTTCTGGAATGGAATCATCCGTATCTATCTCACCTCGGTACAGTTGGGAGTCAAATGGCGGGTTATCGGTGCATTGTGCGGCATGATCCCCATTGTCCACCTGATTGTACTTGGAATCATGATCAGGATGGTGAGGGGAGAGGTACAGACAGAGAATCACAAGATCCTGTTAGATATAGAACGTGGACCACAGAGGATATGCCAGACAAAATATCCAATCCTGCTGGTACATGGTGTATTTTTCCGGGATTCAAAACATTTTAATTACTGGGGACGGATCCCTCATGAGCTGGAAGTGAATGGTGCAGTATTATTTTATGGGAATCATGGTTCAGCGGCTTCTGTGCAGGACAGCGCAGCGGAGCTGGATGCCAGGATACGCCAGATCGTTACAGATACTGGCTGTGGTAAGGTAAATGTCATCGCCCACTCTAAGGGAGGGCTTGACTGCCGCTATGCCCTGTCGGAACTCGGTACAGATCAGTATGTGGCAAGCCTTACGACCATAAACACACCACATAGGGGTTGTAAATTTGCAGACTATCTTTTGAAGAAGATACCGGAAGGCCAGCAGAGAGCCATTGCTGCCACATATAACAAGACCCTGCATAAGATTGGCGAGCCGTCGCCAGACTTTATGGCGGCTGTCAGGGATCTGACAGAGGAGGCTTGTCTGGAGAGAAACAAAGTGCTGAAAGAGCGGACAGGAGTATACAGGAAGAGTGTAGGTTCTAAGCTGAACCGCCCTTCCAGTGGAAGGTTTCCTTTGAATTTTTCCTATCGGTTCGTCAAGAATTTTGATGAGGGCAATGACGGGCTGGTGGGGGTATCTTCTTTTGCCTGGGGTGAGGATTACCAGTTTGTCCAGGCAAAAGGAAAAAGAGGGATCTCACATGGCGATATGATTGACCTGAACCGTGAGAATTTTGACGGGTTTGATGTGAGGGAATTTTACGTGAAGCTCGTTAGTGGCCTGCGCGAGCAGGGATTATAGAGAATAGAGGCAGCCGCACAGTTGAAAAGTGTGCAATTGGAGGTAAAATATGCAGAGAGAAGAGAAAAAATATCTGAAACTGCTGGCGGAGAAATATCCTACCAAGCAGTCTGTGTGCCGGGAGATCATTAACCGCAATGCGATACTTAACCTGCCGAAAGGTACAGAGCATTTTATGAGTGACCTTCACGGCGAATATGAGGCATTCTATCATATATTAAATAATTGTTCCGGGGTGATCCGGGAGAAGGTGGATCTTCTGTTTGGTGATGTGATGAGTCCGGGAGAGAGACAGGAGATCTGTACGCTTATCTATTATCCGAGGGAGAAGCTTCATATGCTCCGCAAGGAGAGGGAACTGACACCAGACTGGTATCGGATGCTCCTGAATGAACTGATCGAGGTGGCAAAGCTCCTGTCCTCCAAATACACGAGGTCGAAAGTAAGAAAGGCAATGCCGGAAGATTTTTCTTATATTATTGATGAGCTTCTGCATGTCCAGAAGGATGAAGATGATAATCAGGTTATCTATCATAAAAAGATCATTGATACGATACTCAGTATCGACAATGCGGATGAGTTCATTGTGGCGCTGGCAGGGCTGATCAAGCGGCTGGCGGTGGATCATCTGCATATTGTGGGTGATATGTTTGACCGTGGTTCCAGCGCGGATAAGATACTGGATCTGCTGATGCACCATCATTCCCTGGATATCGAGTGGGGAAACCATGATATTCTGTGGATGGGGGCGGCAGCAGGGAGCAAGGCATGCATCGCCAACGTGATCCGCAACAATCTGCGCTATCAGAATACGGAGATACTGGAAAATGGCTATGGTATCAGCCTGCGCCATCTGACGATCTTTGCCATGCGGCATTATGAGGGGGAGAATCCGATCCGGAAGGCATGGAAGGCGATCTCAGTCATTATGTTTAAGCTGGAGGGAAATATCATCCGGGAGCATCCGGAGTATGAGATGGAGAACCGCCTGCTGCTGGATAAGGTGGACCATACGAGGAAGGTTCTTATTCTGGATGGAAAGGAGTATGAGATGAAGGATGCGGATTTCCCGACTGTGGACCCGCAGGATCCCTATCATCTGACAGAGGAAGAGTGGGAGATCATGAGGGAGCTGAAGACTGATTTCCTCAACAGCATCCGCCTGCAGCGTCATATCCGTTTTCTATATGAGAAGGGGAGCATGTACCGGATCTATAATGAAAATCTCCTCTATCATGGCTGCGTGCCCATGGATGAGGAAGGGAATTTCCAGGGGGTCACCATGGATGACGTTACCTACCAGGGGAAGGCTTATCTGGATTATGCTGACAAGGTGGCGAGGCGTGCATTTTCCCGACACAGGACATCATGGGACCTTGACTTTATGTGGTACCTCTGGTGTGGGAAGCTGTCGCCGTTGTGCGGACGGATCCTGAAAACCTTTGAACGGACTTATCTTGTAGATGAGAGCACCTGGGAGGAACCGAAGAATCCTTACTATAAATTTTATGAAGAAGAGAAAACATGTAATATGATCCTCCGGGAATTTGGCCTTTATTCTCGCCTTTCCCATATTGTAAACGGGCATACACCTGTCCTGACAGTTGAGGGCGAACTGCCGATCCGTGCCAGTGGAAAACTGTTGGTTATTGATGGCGGATTCTGTACGGATTATCACAAGAAGACCGGAATTGCAGGTTACACGCTGATCTATAATTCCCATGGTCTCAGGATCATGGCGCATCAGCCCTTTGAGACAATTTATAAGGCGATGAAGGATAATCTTGACATCGAATCGGAATCCCAGCTTATTGAGACGGAGAAGGCACGTGTTATGGTGAAAGATACGGATATCGGAAAAGAGATCTATGAGCATATCGCAGATCTGGAACTGCTGCTGCAGGGGTACCGGAATGGGGAGATAAAGGAGAGGTAAAAAGGTTTCTGATTGATATTGTGCCCTGATTATGTTAAAATTTTGTTATATTATTTATCATAAATAACAAAAAAGGAGGGCAATACAATATGAGGAATTTCAGAAAACGGATACTTGCCATTGTTATGGCTGCTGTGCTGGCACTGGGAAGTATCTCATATCCGGGAACAGCAGTTACCTCGCAGGCGGCGGGTACCATCGAAAATCCTGCTGACCACTATCAGAAAGTAACCCCAGACAGGGTATCCGTACACGATCCGGCGATAGTGAAGGATCCAGAGACAGGACGTTATTACATCTTTGGTTCTCATCTGGCGTGGGCATATTCGGATGACCTGGTAAAGTGGAAAACATTTAAGAATAATATCAGCACAGATTATAGAACGTTATTCAAAAAAGAATTTGAATGGGCGGCAGCGGGGGACAAAGTTTATGATCCTTCTGGCAATATCTGGGCACCGGACGTTGTCTGGAATAAGAAGATGGGAAAATGGTGTATGTACATGAGCATCAATGGGTGTTCGTGGAACTCTGTTATCTGTCTGCTGACAGCGGACCGCCTGGATGGAAACTGGACTTATGTGGGACCGGTTATTTATTCTGGTTTTACGGCAGATGGTATACATGATTATAAGAATACGAATTATCAGGAGATAACAGGAGATACAAGTCTTCCAGACCGCTACAAAAGGGGTGCTTATACAGAGAAGGATAATGGTACTCCCTGTGAGGCGACTACATGGAATAAAGGATATGGTGCCCATGCCATAGATGCCGGTGTATTCTATGACGAATCCGGCAAACTCTGGTTTAGCTATGGTTCATGGTCCGGCGGCATCTATATCTTTGAACTGGATGAAAATACAGGATTCAGAAATAAGAGTGTTAAGTATACTTATGAGGATGGTGTTACCGATCCCTATATGGGAAAGAAACTTGGCGGTTCTGGTGCATCAGGCGAAGCTTCTTATATTGAATACATCAATGGATATTATTATTTGTTCATCTCATATGGCGGTCTGGTGGCAAACGGCGGTTATAACATGAGAGTGTTCCGCTCTAAGAACCCAGATGGCCCATATACAGATGTGTCTGGTAATAATGCGACAGAGGGCGGCGATCATAATGGTGCCGGCGGTAAAGTCGGAACCCGCCTGATGGGGTACTATAAATGGAGTTATTGGGATTATGCCCATGTGGCGCAGGGACATAATTCTGCGTTGCTGGATGACGACGGGAAGGCATATGTGTTCTACCATACCCGTACCAGTGACGGAACGGAAGGGCATACCGTGCGTGTCCATCAGTTATTTACAACAAAGGATGGTTACCTGACGGCAGCTCCGTTCGAGTACAGCAAGACGGATAGAGTTGCGAATACTTACTCGAAAGAGGAGATTGCCGGGCAGTATGAGATATTATTTCAGAACAATACAAATTACGCAACACTGGAATATAATAAGCCAAAGAATATCGAACTAAATAGCGATGGAACTGTAACAGGAGATGTGACAGGAACATGGGAAGAAGAGAGCAGCAGTGCGAATGTAAACTTTACATTGGGCGGGGTAAAGTATCAGGGAACTTTTGTTGAGCAGACGATGGAAGAGACAAATGTAAAGACACTTTGCTTCACTGTGGTAGGTGCAAATGGACAGGTAGATACCTGCCTGTGGGGATATAAGCTCCCTTCTGATAAAGTACAGGTATCTATGGCGTCAGAGAAGATCTCCCTGTCAAAACGTGTGTCAGACGATATTGAACTGCCAAAGACGGGGCTGTATGGTACGTCGATTAAGTGGGCAAGTGATTCACCATTTTTGCTTGATGATGGTACTGTGATCCAGCCAAAGACAGATGCTACAGCGAAATTGACAGCTACGGTCTCCAAGGGTGGTGAGTCCTATGAGAAGGAGATTGAAGTAACAGTAGCATCCGATGCCATTGAGGCATCCAAGGTAGCTTCATATTATACAGACAAAGCATTGGATCTTTCCGCGGGAACCACAGCCAGCGTGGAGAATCCTCTTGCAGGAGTGGATATCAGCAATGGTGTCAGCTTTAAAGTAAAGCTAAACAGAACGGGCCAGTTTGGTGTTTTAGAAAATGGAAATATCTTTTCGTTTTTGAAGGGCGGTGAAAAGTTCTACTTTAATGGCGGCGCTTATCTGGGATACAATGGAAGTGGCGGGATCTTTGATGCCAATTTGTACAATGGTTCCTATGCAGCTCCATGGCGAATAGGAACGGATTTCATCGGGGCAAATAAGGAAGTGCAGGCTGAGATAAAAATATCATCATCCGGATATTCTGTCCTGATTGATGGAAAAGAAGTATACAATAACACGACGGTGGATAACAGAAGCGGAACAGGCAAGGATGATAATATTGGCAGTGGGAAAGTTCCAGGGGAATGTAAGGTTACAGATTTTTCTAAAGTGTTAAATATGCTGTCAACAGCAGATACATTGAATTTTGGAACGGGAAGTTTTTGGACAGGGACATTCAAGGGAACCCTCCGTGATTTTGAAATCTGGGTAGAACCAGTAGAGCAGAAACCGGTAAGTAATAACAATTATTATTCTGAGGATTACGAGGGAAACACGGATGTAACAAAACTTTGGACTGGTTCTATTACAGTTACGAAGGTTGCAGGGGATACAAATTATGTTAATATTGTACCGTCTGGTTCTGGTAACCGTAGTACCCAGATGTCATTTGGATTGAGTCCACAGCCGGAAGGAGAGTATTCTTTTGAAACAGATGCTATGTTGACTGTTTCAACGGGCTCAAACGGAAGTACGGTTCCTACCACCCAATTTGTGCTGTCGGGAACGGATCTGGTGCATGGTTTGAATGATAAGGCCACGGCTGGGTATATATTAAAACTCAGTGCAGAGAGTCAGGATGCAAATAATCTCAATAAGCAGGTATTTACGATCAATGATACGGCAGACAGTGTGACTATACCAGCTTCGGGATGGATTCATATTAAAGTAGACATGAACTCTGCTGACCGTACAAAAGCAAAATTGACTATTACAGACAAATCTACAGAAAATGCTATTGTATCGGATAAGGAAATTACGGCAAATGGTACTGGTGAACTTTCAGGAATGTATTTGATGCTTGGCAGAGGAACTTCTTCGTGTATTAAACTTGACAATACAATTGTCAGAAAGCCAGGAATTGCTGACTACACACAATTCAATACGATTCTTGCCAAAGCGAAGAAATATGTAAAACAAAACACAGTGTCACAAATCTACTCAGACGCCAGCATGAATACGCTGAATACTGCTATTCAGGCAGCAGATGCGTTAAGCACTTCACTGACAGATGAGCAGCAGGATCAGGTAGATGCCTGTACAGAAGCTTTGGAGAAGGCGATAGCCGGACTTACATGTAAAGAGCATATGTACAACCACAATAAAGGTACTGTTCTTGAACCATCAACATGTACAAAAGAAGGCCGCGAAGAGGTAACATGCTATTCTTGTGGGGCGAAGACAGAGGCTGTACTTGCCAAAAAAGACCATGAATATGGTGAATGGAAATTGACAAAAGCAGCTACAGATGAGGCTCCAGGGGAGAGAGAACGTAGTTGTAAAAACTGTACTGACAGGCAGACTGAGGCAGTGCCGCTCTGCAGCAAACATAGTTATGGGACGCCGACTGTGATAAAACAGGCGACCTGTACAGAAAAAGGTTCGCAGAAAGAAACATGCTCTGTGTGTGGCTATGAGCATATCACAGAAATTCCGATGGAAGATCATAAAGCTGGCGAATGGGAAATTACAAAGCTGCCTACAGCAGATACAAAGGGAGAGCGCATAAAGAAATGTGTGAATTGCGGCATAGAATTAGAGAAAGAAGAGGTTGAACTTTGCGCGGAACACCAATTTGGCGAAGGAACTGTAGTAAAAGAGCCTACTTGCACAGAAAAAGGACAGAGTACCTATATATGTAAAAACTGTGGTTTTTCAGAGACTAGAGAGATTGCGGTGAAAGACCATAAAGCAGGTGACTGGGAGATCACAAAACAAGCTACTACAGCCGCAGAAGGTGAGCGTGTAAAGAAATGTGTGGATTGTGGCATTGTACTCCAGACAGAAAAAATTGCCAAACTTCCATTAAACAATGGAGGAAGTGACAATGATAAAGAAGACGGTGGCAGTGCTGACAAGAACACTGTTAAGGAAGGCGTTTCCTATACTGTAAGTAGTGCAAAATACAAAGTAACAAGTATAAAAAATAAGACGGTTACCTATTATGGTCCTACAAAGAAAACTGTAAAAACAGTAACGATCGGAAAGACTGTGAAGATAAAGGGAACCACTTATAAGATCACACAGATTGCCAATAGTGCATTCGCAAACTGTAAGAAGTTAAAGAAGGTGACAATTGGTGCCAATATTACTAAGATAGGAAAGAAAGCATTTTATAAGGATGCAAAATTGAAGTCTATTATTGTCAAGACAAAGAAACTGAAAAGTGTAGGGAGCCAGGCATTGAAAGGTATTCATAAGAAAGCTGTCATTAAGGTGCCCGCTTCTAAGTTGAAGAAATATAAAAAACTTTTCAAGAAAAAAGGTCAGGCATCAACTGTCAAAATTAAGAAATAACAGGAAACAGGGAAAAGTCTGGAGGCCAGGTGACTGGTTTTCCAGGCTTTTTTCGTCTGAATGGCAAAAAAACCGTCTGAACAACACTTGACTTTCCGCTTTTCCTATTTTAAAATAAATAGTGTACGAAAATATATAATAGTGAGTGACATGACCGGTTGTGATACTCCTGTTTGTAAAGCTGCAGTATAGTGAAAATATCATACTGGCAGACAGGGAAAGGAATACAATTGAAAAAAGATTTAACTACAAAAGTTCTGATGGAATACCCGGATGTATTTGCAGATATAGGGAATGTCTGTCTGTTTGGCAGGAGAAAGTATATCAGGCCAGAAGATCTGGAACTCTGTCCACAAGAGATTTTCTATAAAGAAACAGATGGACAGCTCCATGAACATCGGGGTGATGTGAGGATGCGCCTGAAAGAAAAAGGGGTGGAGGTTGCCATCCTTCATGTAGAGAATCAGAGTGAAGCGTCAAATGTTATGCCATTGCGTGACCTGGGATACATATATAGTGGTTATCAGGCGCAGTTACGCGACCTAAAGGCAGAGAACAGGAAAGAGGGAATATATTATGCTGCCAAAGAGGTGGGAGATGATCAGAAATTTCGGCCAGTGATATCACTGATCTTATATTATGGGACAGAAGAGTGGGATGGTCCCACGCATCTAAAAGATATGTTGGATATACCGGATGATGAAAAAGAACTCTGGGAAGGAATGGTGGAAGACCATAAAATTCATCTGGTTGACCTAAGCCGCCAAAGTGATGAAGAAGTCAGTTGGTATGAATCGGATCTCTGGTATATTGTAAAATGCCTGAAATGCGGAAAGAATAAGGAAAGATTTAGGAATTTTCTGGAGGAGGGAGCGAATCGCAGAATGCAGCATCCCGAAGCAGTGATTGATATGATCACAGCATTTGCAGGGAAGACGAAAGCCAGGAAACTGGCGGATCAGATAATCTGTGAGCAAAAAGAGAAAGGAGATGACTGCACAATGTATTCATTTTTAGATTATTTTGAAGAGGTCGGATTGGAAAAAGGCATGCAAAAAGGCATGCAAAGAGGCATGGAAAAGGGTATGAAAGAGGGGAGAGAAAAGGGGATAGAAGAAGGACAGGAAAAGCTCTATTACAAAATGTTCAGTAAAGACCATACACCGGAGGATATTAGTGAATTTACAGGGGAGTCTCTTGAGTATTTGTATGATCTGAAGGAGAAATATCTGGCAACAGTCCGGGAAGAGGGCCAATATGGAAGTAAAAAGGAAATAGGCAACTTGCCAGAGGATTATTAAAGTTACTGTGAGTGTGTGTCCACACCAGACATACAAAAATAGGGGGTACAGTTTTCAGACTGTCCCCCTCATTCTCTTAATTTCTTTTTTGGCTGAAAGCTGAAAAAATACTTTCCAGCATTCCTTTATTCTTCTGTATCCGCAGCGGCCAGTAGATACTCCTCGGTCTCGTTTACCGCAGCAAATGCTCCAGTGCCGTCATTCGGTCCAATATAGCCAGCCATAGTGATCTTTTGCCCTTTCATTGTGTCTGCCGTAAGACCAGCATCTGTAAGGTCAACAACATTCAGCAATACGCAGCCTCTATCTGTGTCGGAATCATCATAGAATGTCCCAAATGGCATATAGCCTCGTACCCCTTTGCCGTTATCTTTAATCAAGCTATCACTTTTTGTATATTCATCACCGTGTTTATCCATATACCAACCGATTGGATTTGAATATAGATTATTAAATGCATGGCTTCCCACAGAATAAACTTGTTTGTCAATCAGGATATATATCTGGGAATTCATTCCATTCCACCAAGCATATGTTGTTCCACCTGCTGCTATCCCATCGCAATGGATCTTGTCTTGTTTTACGATAGTTAGGAAGTACATTTTTGTTCCTTCTACTTTATACCAGGCTTTGCTCTTTTCATTTTCTTCAGTTTTTATCGGCTTATAATCTGTATTATCAGAAAGGCCATCCAAGCTGTATTCAATTGTGGCGGACTTAAGTGTCTTGTCATCTTTGTCTGTAAGTTCAACCTTATAAGTACCGTCAATTTTATGCCATCCACTCATTGGTGCCATCACCATAGGAACAGAAACTTCTCCTTCCCCATATGTAATGTCACCTACCGTTGCAAGCCCTACTGTCTTTGCGCTGGCTGTAATGGCTGTACCGTTAACCTTTATGCCGTAGTTCTCAGCGGAAATTGTTTCATCCTCTACGGAGAATTTAACTGTCACTTTGCTGGATTCATCCAGACAAACAGTTCCCGTCTCAGATTCATTAACTACAATTCCCGATATTGGCGTAGGGGTAGGTGTAGCATCTCCGCCTGGAGTAGGTGTAGCATCTCCGCCTGGAGTAGGTGTAGCATCTCCACCTGGAGTAGGTGTTGTGTCTCCGCCCGGTGCTGGTGTAGCGTCTCCGCCTGGTGCTGGTGTAGCGTCTCCGCCCGGTGCTGGTGTAGCGTCTCCGCCCGGTGCTGGTGTTGTGTCTCCGCCCGGTGCTGGTGTTGTGTCTCCGCCCGGTGCTGGTGTAGCATCTCCGCCCGGTGCTGGTGTAGCATCTCCGCCTGGTGCTGGGGTAGGTGATGCATTTCCGCTCGGTGTCGGAGTAGGTGTTGTATTTCCGCCTGGTACCGGAGTAGGTGTTGTACTGCTGCCAGTGTTTGTATTACTTGTGTTTCCTGATTTTTTCTTTGCTGTTACTGTACAGGTCAGTTTTACCTTTTTTGTCTTTTTTCCTGCCTTATAGGTTACGGTCGCTGTGATTTTAGCTTTACCTTTTTTCTTTGCTGTCACTACCACAGAAGACTTTTTCTTGCTGCTTATCGCTGCTACTTTTTTGTTACTTGTTTTCCAAGTGGTCTTTTCAATCTTTTTCACTTTGTTCTTCTTTACTTTTAAAGTGAATTTTTTTGTAGCATTATAATACAATGTCTTCTTCTTTACACTGAGAGACGGCTTGTTCTTTGCTGCTGCCTCGGAAGAAGGTGCAGCAGCAAATGCTGTTGCAGCCAAAGTCAGCGACATTAGCAGGGCAAGCCCTTTCTTATACTTGCTATCTGCCATTACCCATTTCAATAACCCATCTTTTTTCATTTATTTACATTCCTCCTTTTATTTTCAGGCCAGCGGCCTGTACCATCTTTATGCTATATACAGAGTTAAACATCACGCCTCCTCCCTGAACGATCCATATATTTCATAAAGTATGCTCCTTTGTGAAATTCAAAGTAAATTTACAAACTGTTTTTTCTGTTGATAGGAGGAAAAGACATATTTTTGCAATGTAATGCTGGTAGAGGCATGACCTAACATTTCACTCAGGCTTTTTATATCACAGCCATTCTCAATACAACGAGTGGAAAATGTATGCCTGAGACAATGAAAATTAAGATATGGAATATTGCAGGCCTGCAAATGCTGTTTATATTGATACTGATATGTTCTTGGATCCATTGGTGAATCAGAACCGGTCAAAACAAAGCATTTTTTGCTGTAATGGGACGAAGCTCTTTTTAATGGCTCAATCAATTTAGATGCGATTGGAATTTTCCTGACTGAGTTCCATGTTTTAGGAGAAGAGACGATGATTTTTGTTTTATTTGAGGAGGACGATAAATCAGAATCTGGATTAAATTCTGGATTTTTTGTGTGATAGGCTGTCTGTGTGATGCAGAGGAGTTCCCTTTCAAGATCTATATTATTCCATTGGAGGGCACATATCTCACCAATGCGTAGCCCGGTATACATGCATATGAGGATCCCCAGCTTAGACAGTGTAGTATTTTGTATTAGATAGTTTTCTAATATATTGGAATCATTGTGGTTAAACACCTTGACAGGCTCTGGTTGAGTACGCAAAAGTTGGATATGGGGAAGGTTAGAACATTTTTCACTATCCACCATGCTGCAATATTTGAAAATTGCCTTTAGGACGTTTAAAATATCATTGATGGTTTTTGGCGATAAACCACAGTTATTTTTTCGGTTTCCATCCGTTGCCAGGTATTGAATAAATTGCTGAAGCTTTGGAAACGTCAGACTGCTGATCTCTAAATCATTAAAAAAGCAACAAATATGCGTATTTATAATTCTTTCATAATGCACATAAGTTGAATATTTTACATGTAAACGCACGTATTTCAGCCAGTTTTCGCAAATTGTGTTCATTGTTGTTTTATCTTTTTCCATGTTCTCTACCTCATTTCTATAAATATTTCTTTTATTATACAGAATCAAAAAATTTATTCATCCTAATTTTCGGTGATTTTGTCCCAAATTATATGCATTTCATTGCCGGAAATAGTATATCTGACAATACGATAGTATTACAAACCCGAAATGCAAAGATAAATTGCACAAAAATATGTGGTAAATTCGCCGGCCTTTGAGCCATTTTCTTGACTTAGCAAAAAATATATTATATAATATTTAACAATATTAATGATGTGAAGGAAACAAATAAATGTGTTTTTTTCACAAAGGAGCATACTTTGCGAAATATATGGAGGGCAGAGGAAGGGAGGCAAGACAAATATCCAGCCATGTATGGCGCAGGAAATAAAAAAGGAGGGAAAGAAAGAAAATGAAATTAAAAAAGGTTTTGGCTGCTGTCTTGGCCGGAGTAATGGTGATAGGCTCTTCACCGATAACAGGGGAAAGTCCTCAGACAAAGGCAGCAACTGTAACATTGCCTGATATGGTTACGAATTCTGGCAGTGCACAGCCTAGTAAAGGAATAGAACTGACAGAAGAGGGGATTTCAATGACCTTTACTGCAAAAATGACAACGGCATTTGCCTGGGATTCGCCACAATTTGCTGTATATTCAGCAGAGGATGATACAGCGAAAACAAATGACCAGCTTGACCCAGGAAATGCAGCAGGTACGGCAGCATATTTTAGAGGAAGATGTGATAATTATGCCTTTGATGCCACAGGTAACCGTTGGGAGATGGATAGTAAACCACTTGCAAATGGAAATTCATTTGTATTTGCTGGTGCCTTTACAAGAGATGGAAACGAGGCAACCAGCCAGTTTACTATTGAAGCATATCTACTTGATGGAAGTGCTGTGATCAGTATGGGGAATGAAACTTTTAGATCAGTAAGCAGAGTGGAGATTGATTCAACAAAGAAGAATTATCTTACTTTGATTGCTAATTATTGTGACATTACTGATATCCGATATAATACAGGTGCATATGGCGGTAAAAAGCTTGCCGATGTTGCCAGTGGTGCAAAATCGGATAAGGTGGAGATGTTAAATGGTGGAACGACAGTATTGTCTTATATATCTACAACAGATGCAGAAGCTGATAAAAACTGGTTTACGCCAATACTCAATGTATACAATGGTGATAAAACAGACCCCATTGCCAAGATTCGTTCAGACTGTTATGATAATGTAAATGGAGAGACATATAGAGAGACAAGTTATGGTGGTGAATGGGGAACATGGCTCACAAGAAATAAGCAGGGAACAGGATGCTTTGCAATTGCTAAGATTGAGGATGATAAACTGATTGTTACCGTTGGTGATAATACATTTGGATCAACGTCAACTTTCCCATCTACAATTGTAGACGTATCCAAGCCGATTTATCTCGAATTGCTCGGGAATAGCTGCGCACTTTCTGATATTAATGTTTCAGATATGTCAACGCTTGTTCTGGACAAAACTGAGGTAGAGGTAAATAAGGGAGCAACTGCAGAAGTTACAGTGGCAGAAGGAACACTTCCGGCAGACGCAACGATTTCTGGAGCAGTATCCTCTGATGATAAGATCGCTTCAGTAGAAGTACAAGGTGGCAAGGTTATTGTGACTGGCGTTGCAGCAGGTAAAGCTAAAATTACAGTGACCGGTTCGAATGGAAGGGAAGCAGAGGTAGCAGTCAGTGTTAATGTTCCCTTGACATCCATCGCATTTGAATCAGAGAGTGCGGAACTGGTTAATAAGAAAGTGAAGGATACAGATAATATACAATATGGTTCTGCATCACTGAGCAAAATTATCTTTACCCCGGCAGATACAACAGATGATAAGTTGATTACCTATACTTCATCTGCACCAAGTATAGTTAAGGTAGATGAAAAGGGAATGGTTACGGCAGTTGCGGAAGAGGGAACTGCTGATATAACAGCAAGAGTGGGTGAAAAGACAGCGGTCTGTAAGGTGACAGTTAAGACAGAATTAGTAGATAGTATTGTATTGGCAGAGTCTGTATCAATT
The DNA here is from genome assembly GCA_947643415.1 of uncultured Clostridia bacterium. Classification (GTDB taxonomy): domain Bacteria; phylum Bacillota; class Clostridia; order Lachnospirales; family Lachnospiraceae; genus Eubacterium_F. The sequence continues at coordinate 45,627 of CANRWA010000027.1, forward strand.
TCACCGACGGAGAAAACGATCAAAGTAGATGAAACAGTTCAGTTGGAAGCAACGGTTCTGCCGGAAAATGTATCAAACAACACATGTACATGGACCTCTTCTGATCCGGACATTGCAGAAGTTGATGCAAGTGGTCTTGTCACTGGTAAAACAGAGGGAAAAGTTACGATTACAGCTACTACAAATGATACGGCGAAGAAGACGGCAACTTGTGAGATAATAGTTTCTAAAGAAGCGGATGTTCCCGCTGCCACCATTACCCTTAACAAAACAGCATTAGATTTAGAGGTGGATGGAACAGCAGACCTTGAGGCAACGATAACTCCAGAATCTGCAGCAGATAAAGAACTTACATGGACTTCTTCTGATGAGACCGTGGCAAAAGTAGAAAATGGTAAAGTGACTGCACTAAAAGAAGGAACTGCCAAGATTACAGTTGCTTTAACGGACAATTCGGAGATCAAGGCAGAGTGCACTGTGACAGTAAAGGCAAAGACACCAGGCGGCAATGGCAGTGGTGATAATGACAACACCACCGCAGTAACTGGCATCAGCCTGAGCAAGAAAACCGTGGAACTGGAAATTGGTAAGACAGATCAGTTGACAGCAACGATAACCCCATCCACAGCAACAAACAAAGAAGTAGAATGGAGATCAGATGATGCAGGTATTGCAACGGTAGATTCTACTGGCAAAGTGACAGCAGTCAAAGCAGGAAAGACAAAGATTCATGCGACATCGAAGGCAGATAGCAAATTTAGTGCTGAATGTGAAGTTACAGTAAAAGCGGCATCCGGTAATCCGGGTAATGCTGTTGATCAAAAGGCGTCTATTACCCTCAATGTTTCAAATGTTACACTATACACAGGCAGAGTCAGAAATAGCATTGTTGTGAAACCGACAATACAGGGCGCCTCCCAGGCTGTGACATGGACTTCTTCCAACAAGAAGACCGCAACGGTAACGAATGGCACTATCAAAGCGGTGAAGAAAGGCACAGCTACTATTACGGCTGCGGCAAATGGGGTCTCTGCTACAGTTAAAGTAACTGTAAAAGATCCTTCCGTCAAAGTTAAGAAAGGCAAGAAAGCGGTAAGTAAGGTAACAGTAAAGAGAAAGAAGTCTGTGAAACTGACAGTATCTGTCTCCCCTGCCAAATCAGGAATGAGTCTTGCCAAGATTTCTGCGAAAAATAAGAAGATTGCAAAAGTAACATTAAAGGGCGGCAAACTCACCATTAAGGGAAAGAAGAAAGGCAGCTTCAGCATTAAGGTTAAAAGTGGCAAGGCAACGAAATCATTGAAGATAAAAGTAAAGTAAAAGTGATTTTGGAGATATGAATTAGCATTGCAAAAAACGTTTGGATACCAGGGAATGGTTATTCCAGACGTTTTTTGTGTATGTAAGTGTACCATATGCCGGTACAGGCCGTTTGAATCAGGTATAGAAAAGCATCTGAACATGTGTTATACTTTTAGCAAATAAAGGTGAAATGTCTATGAAGAAGTACATAACTATTATATAAGTTATTTGTATAATAAAGAAAACACTATTATTGGGAGGAAATGGCATGGATCGGAAACGGTATAGAAAAGCAGCAAAGGTAATAATGGCAGATATTTTGTTGGCTGGTGTGCTGCTGGTCAGCAGCCTGTCAGCATGTGGAACAGCTATGGCCATCAATCTGGAACATGGAACGACAGACAAAAAGATCACAGAGAGTATGCTGGCGAATACTCCGCCGGCAGACTATGAGAATGACAAGACAATACAGGGAGATGCCAGAGATGGAAAATACAATGAGTATTTTCTGAAAGATTCGATTCAGACGGTTTCCATCGACATTGACGAAAATAATCTGAACTATCTTTTACAGAATGCAGGGGAGAAACCCACTGTCATGACAAAAAGCGTTACCATCGGGGATAAGACATTGGGCTATACCGGGCTGAAAACAAAGGGAAATTATACGCTGCAGCATGCAGTAACAGATAACCCCGGCAGTGACAGATTTTCTTTTACTATAAATTTTGGTAAATATATCAAGAAAAGCAATGGTTTCAGCAAAAGGCAGAACTTTTTTGGCTGCCATAAGATCAGCTTCAATAATTTTTATTTTGACAAGTCCATGATGAAAGAGTATATTGCCATGAAGCTGATGACAGAGATGGGGCTTCCGACCCCGCAGTATGGTTTGGCCAAACTTTACATAAATCAGAAATATTATGGTGTATATTTTATGGTGGAGGCATTGGACAGCAGTATCCTGGAACAGTATAAGGGAGTGGATGAAGAAGAATTGAGCCCCTATCTCACGAAACCGGAAGAATCGACACTGGAGTATGACACGGCCATGGACCGTTTCATGAAGAAGGATGGAACATTTGACCTCAGTTCCGTATTGAAGCAGGATAGCAATGGGTTATACACCGCATCAGGGGAGTTAGAAAAACAATCCTATTTTTGGGAAGATGATGAGGAGACCCTGCAGGATGTGGCGGAGATGATGCCAACAGTTCTTGGATGGCAGAGGAAACTGACCTTACTGAGCAAGGGGAAAGATTTTCAGGGAAATAGGATTGATGTAAATAGTGGTGAATATCTGAAACTGTTGGAAGAGATCATGGATGTAGATGAGACAGTGAGATATTTTGCCACCCATAGCTGGCTTGTACAGTTGGATGATATGTTTGTAGTGCTGCGAAATATGGGGCTGTATATTGGGCAGGATGGGAAGAGTATGATGCTGCCATGGGATTATGACCTCAGCTTTGGGTGTTATTATCCAAGCATGTCAGAGACCGCTGCCAATATGCATATTGATCTGATGTACAAAGATGACAGGGTGGCATTCAGTGACCAGCCAAGAAAAAAGGAATCCCTGGACTATAGTAGTTTCCCCTTTTTTCAGGTGATCTATCAGAATGATTCCCTGATGGAGAAGTATCACCAGTATATGAAGGATTGTTCTAAGATTGCCGCGCTTGGTGGGAAGACCACAGATGGGAAGACCTATGAGCCATGCCGGTTTGTCTCCAGCATAACAAAGATAGAGGATGCCCTGATCAAGGCAGCAGATGAAAAACTGGCAGGCAATGTATATTATCTGAATCTGACCAACCAGCCGGCAGATGTAAAGGCCGCGCTTCCTAATCTGAAGAAAATCATTGCGCTCCGCGCACTTGGGGTACTGCTGCAGGTGGATGAGATGGATGCGGTGGCCAGTGGTTATGGCTGTAATCTGGAGACTCTGGGTAATGCTATACAGGGAATGAATTCAAACCGCGGCAGGCTGGCAGCGATTGATGAATCTACTGGTATCTACTCAGTTGCGGATTACGGAGGATCCCGGTCCGATGATTCCCCGTCTCTGCAGTTAAGGGAGGTAGAGAGCGGGGAGCTGGTATATCAGAAGATATCAAAGCAGATGGATGCTAAAACAGAGAATATGAAAATATATACTTTTATGGATACCGCTTCGGCTAACGGGGATTATACATTATATATCCCTGCGGGAACAAAAGAATTTCAAAACATACAGGATATATATTCTTATGATTCTGAGGGGACCCTGAAAAAGCTGGAGGTGAAGAAAGAGGAAGACCGATATTGTGCTGTGGCATCTTCTATTGATTATCTGGTTTTCACAGGGATCGGAGAGAAGGTAAAAAAATCCGTATCGCAGCCTGTTACGGGCAGGATAGTTCTTGTGGCGGCTGGTATCGTGCTTGTTGCCGTAGCAGCAGTGGTTATGGTGATAAGACGGAAAAAGCGGATGTTGAAAAAGATATGAGTCGATTTGCCAAAAAGGGGTACTCCCAGCGAAAGTTAAGACTTTCACCGGGAGTACCCCTTTTTCGCTTGTGCGCCCGGCGGCGCACGTTTCTAACCGGTGTAAGTCGTGTGTTCTGCAAG